>CANQUH010000196.1 GCA_947626965.1 uncultured Lachnospiraceae bacterium | reverse complement strand
TCCAGTCCCTCAAACAACTGTCTGGAATCACATCCTTCACTGTAGTATGCTGACAACATACTGGCGGCCATGGTTTTTCCAAAACGTCTTGGTCTGCTGACACAAATATATTTTCGATTCGTTCCCAGCATTTTGTTTGTATAAACAATCAATCCCGTCATATCTACATAAATCTGCGATTTTAAAGCAGTCTGAAATCCCCGGTTACCTGGATTCAGATAAACACCCATTTTTCACCTCCACGTTTCAGGCACATCAGAGAGTAAGCAAAATCTCCGTCACAGCAACTGCATAATTCAGCGGATCCCGCTTAGCATAATCGAACAGCAGCCACTTTCCATCCCCCTCATATTCCAGATGCGTCATTTTCATGAGCTGTTTCCAGGTACGTCCCTGATAGTGCGGCAGATACCGCCGTGTCTGCTCTTCTTCTTTATAAAATTCAATAATCCTGTCTTTTAACGGCTCCTGCTCCCTGGCCCAGACAGGCCGCGTCTTTGCGTTTTCGCGCAGATACAGATCCTGTACGAGAAGTCTGTCGTACCAGAGCATACGCTGTTCTCCTGATTTTTCTGAACTCTTTTTCGCCCCCGGCAGATCTTTTCCCACTTTCCCGGACTTTGTTTTTCTTTCCGCCTGCTCCTGCTCAGTTTGTGTGTCCTGATCCATTGTTGTCCGGAGATCTCGCTGTCCCAAAGTCTCCCTCACAAACTCCCGCAGCAGCTCCAGCCTCTGCATTCTCGTATAGGAACGCTGCCCCTGCTGCCCTTCTTCCCGCACGCGGTAAAACGACGCAAGCGCCTCATACAGCACAAACGGGCGGCCGTATTCCAGCTCCAGTGCCCCGATCGTCCGGTCAAACTGGTGGCTGTTATAATAGACCTCCAGCATTTCCTCGATCTCCTTGAGCCGCAGCAGCTCCCCGCAGGAGATCCATCTCGTCTGAAGCACCTCATACGGCGGCTCCGACCGGTAAACGATCCCGTATTCTCCGGCGCGTTTCTGCATCTCGGAGCCTCGCAGAACTTTCAGAAAACCCAGCTGAAGCTCCTGCGGATGCAGTGCGTACACTGCGTCAAAAGAACGGCCAAAACTCTCATATCCCTCGAACGGAAGTCCGGCAATCAGATCCAGATGCTGATGAATATTATGGGACGCCGCAATTCTCCTCACATGCTCCGCGATCTTTTCAAACGGAGCCGTCCGGTGAATCGCCGCAAGCGCTTCCGGATTGACTGTCTGCACGCCGATCTCCAGCTGCACCAGCCCCGGCCGCATTTTTGCCAGCAGCGTCAGTTCCTCTTCCGTCAGCAAATCGGCCGATATCTCAAAGTGAAAGTTCGTAACGCCATTGTCATGCTCCAGCAAAAAGCGCCAGATCTCCATCGCATGAGAATGGCTGCAGTTAAATGTGCGGTCCACAAACTTGACCTGCCGCACCTGATGCTCCAGAAAGAAAGCAAGTTCCTTCTTTACAAGCTCCAGACTGCGGAATCGGACCCTCTTTTCCAGCGACGAAAGACAATAGCTGCAGGAGAATGGACATCCCCTGCTGCTCTCATAATAAATAATCCGGTTTTCAAATCTCTGCAGATCATGGTAGACAAACGGAAGCGCATCCAGCGTGCGTTCCGGCGGGGCAGGAGGATTCTGACGGATTTCAGCCGCCCTCCCTGCTCTCCACGCAATTCCCGGAATCTCCTCAAGTGTATAATATGAAGCTGACGCGCCGCGGGATAACGGCAGCTTTATCTCCGAACGCCAGGTTTCCTCAGGCTCACAATGCAGGAATGTCGCACCGCGGGATAACGACGGCTCTGCCGGAAGTCCTGCCGCAGAATTGTCCGGTCCTGCAAGACTGCGCAGAGCAAACTGCTTGTCATAATACTGCAGAAGCCGGTAAAACGTCTGCTCCCCTTCCCCAATCATCACGCCGTCAAACTGAGGATTTTCCCGCAGGAACAGCTCCGCGTCCCACGAGACTTCCGGTCCTCCGGCCCAGATCACTGTATCCGGCAGAACTTTCCGGATGTTCTCCGCAGTCTCCAGAACCTCCCGCCGGTTCCAGATATAACAGGAAAACAGGAGGAGATCCGGCTTTTTCCGATAAATCTCCCCGAAGATCACCTCCGAACGGTGATTAATCGTAAACTCCGCCAGTTCCACCTGTTCCTCAAATTCCCGCGCCGCGGCTTTCAGACTGTACACAGCCAGATTCGAATGGATATACTTCGCATTGACGGCAGTCAGTAAAACTTTCATCAGCACACCATCTTCGCCGCGCCGTAGATTCCCGCGTCATTCCCCAGAAGCGCCAGAGCAAAATCTGTCTGTCTGCAGGCGCTGAACGTATATTTCCTGTAATTTTTCTCGATAAAATCAAGCAGAATCGGCCCTGCTTTTGACACGCCGCCGCCGATTACGATTACCTGCGGATCCACCACGCACGCAAATCCCGCGAGCGCCTTGCCGAGATATACGCCGAACCGCTCTGCCACACGGATAGAAAGAGCGTCCCCTTCTTTTACCGCGTTGAAGACTGTCTTCGCCGTGATGCGCTCCTGTCCGCGCAGAAGGGAATCCTCATCGCACGCCGCCAGTTCTTCTCTTGCCAGACGCGCGATGCCCGTCGCGGACGTCACCTGCTCCAGGCAGCCGCAGTTGCCGCAGTTACACGGATCCGTGATGGAATCGTCTACATGGACATGTCCGATCTCACCGCCAGCGCCGTGGAAACCTGGCACGATCTTTCCGTCGATAATAATTCCGCCGCCGACGCCTGTGCCGAGCGTCACCATAATCATGCTGCGCGCTCCGGCTCCGCCGCCCTTCCAGGCCTCTCCGAGCGCCGCAACATTCGCATCGTTGCCCGCTTTGACCGGAATCCCGGTCATCTCCTTCAGCTGTCCCTCGACATCCATAAATCCCCAGTGAAGATTCACCGCATACGGCAGACAGCCATTCTCATTGACCGGCCCCGGTATGCCGATCCCGATCCCAAGCACATCCTCTTTCGGAATATTCTTCTCTCCAAGCTTCTTCAGGATAGTCTCAGCGACATCCGGCAGAATATGGCTTCCGTTGTCCTCCGTGCGCGTGTCAATCTCCCATTTGTCCAGCAGAACGCCTTCCTCCGAGAAAAGCCCGCATTTCACAGTGGTCCCGCCTACGTCAATCCCAAAACAATACTTTTTCATATCCATCCTTCCTTCTCTTCCCTGTTTCTCGTCAGACTGTTCTGCACGCGGTTGTACAGCTCTCTCGCCGCGTTGTAGCCCATCCGTTTCTGTCTGTGGTTGACAGCCGCCACTTCCACGATCACAGCCAGGTTGCGGCCCGGGCGGATTGGCAGGGAATGGCAGACCACACGGTTGCCCAGAAACTCCGTGTACTCTTCCTCCAGGCCAAGGCGGTCATACTCTCTGTCCCGGTTCCACTCCTCGAGCTTGATCACCAGGTCGATGGACTGCGTCTTTTTCACGCTCTCAACACCGAACAGAGTCTTGACGTCGATAATCCCGATACCCCGCAGTTCGATAAAATGCCGTGTGATGTCCGGGGCTGTCCCTACCAGCGTATCGTCGCTGACCTTGCGGATTTCAACAACATCGTCCGTCACAAGACGGTGTCCGCGCTTGACCAGCTCCAGCGCTGCCTCGCTCTTTCCGATGCCGCTCTCGCCCATGATCAGGACGCCCTCGCCGTAAACATCGACGAGCACACCGTGAATCGAGATGCAGGGCGCCAGCTCAACGTTCAGCCAGCGGATGATCTCCGCCATAAAAGCGGACGTCGACGCGTCGGTCACAAAAATCGGCACCTCATACTGCAGGGCCAGACGGAGCATGTCCTCATCCGGCTTCGTCTGCGTCGTGTAAATAATGCAGGGCACATGGTAAGACAAAAATTTTTCATATACCTGAGCCTTCTGCTCTCTCGTGATACTCTGCAGATATGTATACTCGACATATCCGATGATCTGCACCCTTTCCGAATAAAAGTGATCAAAAAAACCTGTCAGCTGGATCGCCGGACGATTGATCTCCGAAGTAACGATCCGTTTCCCCGTCATATCGATCTGCGGGAGCACATTCGTCAGTTTCATCTTCTCTGCCATCCTGGCAATTGTTACGCTGCTCGCCATAAGCAAATTCCTCCTGAATGTAATTATCCTTCCAGACAATATATTACGTAAAATATACCATATCACTGCTGGAAAAGAAAGAGTAATTTCAGCTCCCTCCATGAAAATACTCATACACTTTCCGCGCACTGGCCGCGTTCATCGACTCCGCGTTCGCAAGCTCCTCCAGGCTGGCGTCGCGGATCCCTTCCAGCGACTTAAAGGTGCGCATCAGCGCTTTCCGCCGCGTCGGACCGATCCCTTCAATCTCGTCAAGCAGCGAATGTACCTGTTGTTTGCTGCGCAGACTCCGGTGATACTCGATCGCGAACCGGTGCGCCTCATCCTGAATCCTGGTGATCAGCTTGAAGCTCTCAGAGCGCGTATCGATCGGAAGTTCCTCATTCTGATAATACAGTCCCCGTGTCCGGTGAAAATCATCTTTTACCATGCCGCAGACGGGGATATCAATCTGCAGTTTCTCCAGCACACGCAGCGCCACATTGACCTGCCCTTTGCCGCCGTCCATCAGGATCAGATCCGGAAACCGGCTGAAGCTGCCAAGTTCTTCGCTCTGGTTCTTTGCCGCTAGCTCCTTCTTTTCCTCAAGACCATGCGTAAACCGGCGCGTCAGCACTTCCTCCATGCTTGCGTAGTCGTCCGGTCCCTGCACGTTTCTGATCTTAAATTTCCGGTAGTCGTTGCGCTTCGGCTTGCCTTTCTCGTAGACGATCATCGAACCAACCGATTCAAAACCACTGATATTTGAAATATCGTACGCCTCCATGCGCGCTGTTCCCTCAAGCCCGAGCAGCCGTTCCAGCTCACGCACCGCGCCAATTGTCCGCCCTTCTTCGCGCTTGATTCGCTCGCGGTCCTTGTTCAGCACGATCGCCGCGTTTTCGGCCGCCAGCTCCACGAGCTTTTCCTTTGTCCCTTTCTTCGGAACGCGCAGATAGACGCGCCCGCCGCGCTTTTCGGAGAGCCACTGCTCCACGACGTCATGATCTTCGATCTCCACTTCCAGCATCAGCTCCCGCGGCACAAACGGCGTTCCCGCGTAATATTGTTTGATAAAGCTGTCCAGAATTGCAGATTTTGTGTCATGCGGAGCAACCTGCAGATAAAAATGATCCCGTCCGATCATTTTCCCGCCGCGGATAAAAAACACCTGAACCACCGCGTCGCCGCCGTCGACCGCCATCGCCAGGACGTCCTTGTCCTCTCCGTCCCCGTGCGTGATCTTCTGGCGCTCCGCAATCTGGCGCACGCTCGCAATCAGTTCCCGGTACTCAATGGCCTTCTCAAATTCCATCGCCTCCGCGGCCTCATTCATCTTCCCCTCCAGCATTTTAATGACCGGCATATGGTTCCCGTTCAGAAAATCCATCGCCTCCCCAATCGATTTCCGGTACTCCTCCTGACTGATATATCCCTGACACGGCGCCTTGCACTGCCCGATATGATAGTACAGGCAGGGCCGCTCCTTCCCGATCTCTTTCGGCAGGCTGCGATTGCAGCTTCTGAGCTGATACAGCTTCTTCAGCAGGTCAATCGTATCTTTCACCGCACCTGCGCTCGTGAACGGCCCGAAATATTTGGACTTGTCCTTTTTCATCTGATGTGCGAAAAGCACCCGGGGATATGCCTCCCCGAGTGTCACTTTAATAAACGGATAACCCTTGTCATCCTTCAGCATTGTATTATATTTCGGCCGGTGTTCCTTGATCAGATTACACTCGAGCACCAGCGCCTCCAGCTCGGAATCCGTCACAATATACTCAAACCGCCGGATACGCTCCACCATCTGCAGGATTTTCACGCTCTTGTTCCGGCTGCTCTGAAAATACTGGCGCACACGATTCTTCAGGCTGATCGCCTTCCCCACATAGATGATATCATCATGCTCATCGTGCATGATGTAGACCCCGGGACGCCCGGGGAGCTTTTTCAGCTCCTCCTCAATATCAAATGTGGAGCTGGTCTCTGCTCCGGGTCCGGAATTGTTCTCCTCTGCTTTATTCATCATCTGGCCAAACCTCCTCCGATCTCTATGCATACCGCTGTCACTGTCCTGCGATCAGCACATGTCTCCCTTCAAATGCAAAGCCATAATTTCGGATACGCTCTTTTGAAATCCCCTTAGCTGTCAAAACTGCATCATACTGTTTTTCCCTGATCTGCCTCAACGCCCGCATGGCAGTTTCCCGGAGATCCTTTTCTCTTCTGGGATCAAACACTTTAAATTCCAAAATTATGGCAGGATCTTCCAGTCTCAGCGGCTCCAGCATCACATCATATCTTCCGAAACCGCTTTCCCTGTTGGATGTCACCACATATCTTCCGGTCAGTTCGACAAGCAGACCCAGAACAAACCCATGATAAAACCGCTCCGGTTCGCTTTTTGCCGGAAAATCCCCTTCCTGGTGACTTCCTCCGGTATCAAACGAACTGAATGTGATCCGTATCACCTGATTCATGAAATCATTCATTGCCTCAACATCATCCCGCAGCAGCGCTTTTATAAAGTCATTGTATCCGGAGGACGGACGCGCAAACCACTGTCTGACCATATCATAAAACATCAGACGTACTTCAAGATTTGTGAGCATAATCTCGTATTCTGGAACAGATTCCCCAAAATACCCCTGTTTTTCCTGGCAATCGGTAATTTTCAGGTATCCGCCTGCCACAAGCAGGCTCCAGACCGCGCGGTCATCTCTGTCCAGCCTGTCGTACACAATCTGCTCGTCCAGATTCATCTTCACACGGCCGCCGCGCAAAAGCTCTTCAAAGATACTTTTTATTTCCCGGCTGCC
>CANQUH010000195.1 GCA_947626965.1 uncultured Lachnospiraceae bacterium | reverse complement strand
TTCTTCATAAACAATCTGCCTCCTCAAGTGAACCACCCATTGCCGCCAAAACTAATCTTCTGTATTTGTAGTATATATTATGATGTATTTCGCGTCAAGACAGACTGCCCTGCCGCAAAAAACTGAAAATGGGTGTGGTTCAGGATTCCCATATTAATTCTTGACATCGCCTGACAGAAAAAGTATAATAAACTCCAGTTAGTAGTTTTAAAAACTATGTTATATTATTCTAAAAAGCGAGGTCCGGATATGAAATACAAGATCGTGGCGGATTCATCTGCCAATATTTATGAGAAAGATGGGATAAATTTTACCAGTGTTCCGCTGAAGATCGTAACTTCTGAAAGGGAATATACCGATATAAAAGGGACGGATATTGAAGAGATGGTGACATATCTGCATGGATACAAGGGGCGTTCCAGCACTTCCTGTCCCAACATTCAGGACTGGCTGGATGCTTTTGAAGACGCCGACGTGGTACTGGGCGTCGCCATCACCAGCGGCCTTTCCGGCAGCTACGCGTCCGCCGTGCAGGCAAGAGACGCATATCTGGCCGAACATCCTGATGCAAAAGTATTGATCGTGGATTCCCTGTCCGCCGGTCCGGAACTGGAACTGATCGTGGAAAAGATGGCGGAAGTCGTACAGGCCGGTCTGTCTTTCGAGGAAATGTGCTCCTCCATAGAAGAATACTGCAGGCACAGCCATCTTCTGTTCTGCCTGGAGCATCTGGACAATCTGGCCAGAAACGGCCGCGTCAGCCCGGCTGCCGCAAAAATTGCCGGCGTGCTGGGGATCCGGATCGTCGGCAAAGCCAGCGATGAGGGCACTCTGCAGCAGCTTCACAAATGCCGTGGCGAGTCTTCTGCAGTGACCAAAACCTGGAAGGAAATGTTAAATCACGGCTACCATGGCGGCAAGGTCCGGATGGCACACTGCCTCAATCCCGGAATCGCTCAGGCGCTCTCCGACCGGATCCGGGGCAGTTACCCGGACGCCGATATAAAGATCATCCCCTGCGGGGCGCTGTGCAGCTTCTACGCGGAGCGGGGCGGACTGATGATCGGATACGAAGGGTGATCTGTCTTTCCCCTTAAAAGAATCAGGCAGAAAACCCGTTTGGCCACTCACTGGACGGCCCCAAACACATTTCAAAGTACTTATTATCCAGTCTCAGGACGACCAGCACAGGGTTATAACCCTGTGCTTTTATGAACCCTCCAAGATGCGGTCAAACTCCACCCCGAACCTGCCAAAATTTAGAGTGTTGTTTTTCTATGCCTTATAATATCAATTTGAATCTTTGTTTTGCTGCCCTATCAGCACCTTCTTCCCTTCAAAAGCAAATCCGTATTTATAGATCCTGTATTCCGGAATGCCCCGATCCAGCAGAACCCTGTCATACTGCTTCTGCTCAATCTGAGCCAGCGCTTCCTGCACGGTCGCTTCCAGAGAATCTTCCTTTTTTGCGTTGTGCACCTTAAATTCCAGAATCATACCCACATCCTCGCGGTTCCTCGGCTCAAACATCACATCATACCGTCCAAAACCACTCTCCCGGTTTGAAGTAATATAATACCTCCCTCCCAGTTCCACGCAAAGCCCCAGCACAAAGCCATGATAAAACCGTTCCGGCGCCTCCTCCGAAGGTCCGTTCTCTGTGTCAAAATAACTGAACACAGTCAGCGCTACCCGGTTCATGTACGCATTCATGCTCTCAAGATCATGTCGCAGCATCGCTTGAACAAACGCATTGTACTGCGCGCCGCACTCTGAGAACCACTCGCGGATCAGGTTTTTCATCAGAAGCTGAACTTCTTTGTTTGTCAGCAGCAGCTCATACTTCCCATTCCCGGTATCCTCATCAATCACACAGGACTCCGCCCGCAGATATCCGCCTGCGAGCAGCAGACTCCAGACCGCGCTCTCTGTCTGCTCCAGCTGCTGATATACTACCTGCTCATCCAGAACACGCACGATCGATTTCCCCGCCAGCAACTGTTCAAAATCCTGCTTCAGTTCACCGCTTCCCTTTTTCAGAAGCTGACCGACCAGACTGTTGGAGCTTGTGTTGGCCCAATACGGCTGCAGTTTCCTTTTATCCAGATAATTGATAATCGACCAGGGATTATAAACAGCTCTCCGATTTCCAAAACAGAAGCCGTCGTACCAGTCCTTCACTTTTTCTTTCATTTCTTCCAGTCCATATTCCCTCAGGGCCTGGAACACCTCTTCCTCCGTAAAGCCAAAACAGTCCGCATATTTCTCCGAAGTCGCAGTAACAACTTCCAGATTATTCAGGTCTGAAAATATGGATTCCCGTCCTACCCTGGTGATTCCGGTAAGCAGAGCCCGTCCGAGCGCCGGATTCGTCTTAAACGCCGCGTTGAACAGGCTTCTGGTGAACACGGACAATTCTTCCCAGAAGCCATGCAGATAAGCTTCCTGCATTGGCGTATCGTACTCATCCAGGAAGATCAGCACTTTTTTCCCATAGTATCGTTCCAGAAACAAAGACAGCTGATACAGCGCCATCGTGGCAGTCATCGTATCCATCTGCGCATTTACCCGGTTAAAAAACTGCTTCTCCTGCTCATCCAGCACATTTGCCTCCAGCAGAAAACGATTCTGAGAATACAGGTTTGTCAGAAGCTGACAGATTTTTCCGCGCACTGTCTCAAAATCTGCATCCTTTACGCTGGCAAAGCTAAGGGCTATGACCGGATACGTTCCCTGAAGCTTCCGATATACCGGATCTCCCCAGATCTCCAGATTCCTGAAAAGATCTGCCCTTCCCGCATAAGCGACAGAGAAAAAATACTCCAGCATGCTCAGGTTCAATGTCTTTCCGAACCGCCTGGGCCGCGTAACCAGCGTGACCGGGTCACCGTTTTCCCACCACTGCCGGATCAGCTTCGTCTTGTCAATATAAAAATAATCATTTTCCCGGATCACGGCAAAATCCTGATTCCCCACACTGATTGTGCGCATGCCATCTTCACCCCCTGCTTTTCCCTGATTTTTCATCAGTTTTTCTCCACCCTGCAGTTCTTCTTATAAAAGGCGATCCCATAGCAAAAGATTTTCTCCATCCCATCCTTTCGCAGCACAGCGTCATAATTCTTCTGCCGAATCTGAGCAAGCGCGTCGGTGCACCCTTTCTCAAGATCCCCGTCACCTGCATATTTGAGTTCGATCAATACGCCGATCTGATCCAGAGTTTCAATCACAATATCGCAGTAACCTTCCCCACTCTCCATATTGGACTGGATCTCCCATTCCGTCTCATACTGCAGAAGTCCCAGCAGCATGCCATGATAGAAATTTTCCTTCAAAGGGTTCCTGACCGCCACGTCCCGGATGCTGATGGAATTCCACAGATATCCCTTCAGTTCCCGCTCGATACTCTCCGCGTCCCCGCGCAGGAAGGACGAGCAAAACCGCTCCAGTTTTCCCGGATCCGTGCGGGAGGTCTCTTTGAACCATACCTGGATCTGGCTGACAAACAGATCCCGAATCTCATTGTTGGGGATGGCAAGCAGGTGTTCTTTCGCGGACAGCCGCTTCCTCGACGTAAGATAGCCGGTAGAAAACAGCACGCTCCACAGGTTGTCAATCGAATCGTCGAGCTCATTGTAAGTCAGTTCCTGGCTGACTTCCTTCACAATACATTCTCCCGCGACAAGTCTCTCAATCTCGCTTCTGGTCTGCCGGTCCGCCTTCCCGATAAAGCGGCGCACCAGGGCGTTGCCGCTCGTGTTCGCCCAGTAGTTTTCCGGAAACGCGTGCCTGTCGCTGCGCAGGGCCTGCACATATTTCATGACGTCCCACGGACAGTAGACGGACACTCCTCCGAAGCAGTAGCCGTCATACCAGTCCCGCACTGTATCAAACGCATCCTCCAGCTCATAGTAGGCCAGAATCTCCCGAACTTCGTCTTCTGTAAAACCGAAACAGTCATTGAAAACCTGATCCGCCATCGTCATCACATTCAGGTTGTTCAGCCCCGTAAAGATGCTCTCTTTTGAGATGCGCAGGCAGCCGGTGAGCACGGCAAAGTACAGACTGTCATTCGTTTTCAGTGCGCTGCCGAAAAGACCGCGGATCAGGGAAACCATCTCATTGTAGAACCCTCCCTGAAACGCTTTGTCCAGCGGCACGTCGTACTCGTCAATCAGCAGGATGACTTTCCGCCCGTAGTGTTTTTCCAGAAGCACGCAAAGCGTCTGGAGGCTGTTTTCCAGTACCATATCCGACATCGCATAGACGCCTCTTTCCAGATGAATCAGCGCCCGGTATTTTCTCCTGTCATTGTCCGACAAACGGCTGCTCTCCTCCAGAAATGCAAAGCGTTCCGCCTCTGTCCCGATCACCATCTTCATCTGCATACAGGCAGCTTCAAAAGTCAGACCGCTCACGTTTTTCAAAGTGATTGAGATTACCGGATACTTTCCCATGTACTGTTCACACAGTTCCTTTTCCTGCGAAATCTTCATCCCGTCAAACAGAGAGGTGTCACAGCCAATCTCGAAAAAGGTCTTCAGCATATTCATGTTCAGCGACTTCCCGAAACGCCTGGGGCGAGTGAACAGGTTTACCTTTCCCTTATTACGCAAAAGTTCCGCGATAAACATGGTCTTGTCCACGTAATAAAAATTTTCCTGAGAAAATTCAGCAAATCGTTCATTCCCGATCGGAACCTTTTTCTTCACAGATTGTACACCTCCCTGTTTCAGCTTCCACTCCCCCCAGAACTCTATAATCCACCGAAAGAGCGCCGTCCTTTATCTCCCAGGATACGCTGATGTCTCCAATCGGCGTTTTCACCGTCCCCGAAGCCTGTGTAAGATATCCGGGTACCGGCGCAATCTGGACTTTTCTGTATCCTGGTTCCAGAGGTCTCACTCCCAGAGTGGTGCTGGGAAGCTCATACAGGATCAAGGCTCCCCAGCCGTGACACTCGCTTCTGGCAAAAGCCTCCGATTCCACGCAGGTGGTACAATGGTTCTGGATCATCTTTCTCCAGACATCCCAGTACTGGTTCGTCAATGCGTAAAGTCCGGTTTTCTCCAGCGCGCGGAACAGATAAAAGCTCATCGCGACCGTGCACTGCGTATAACTCTTATCCTGTACCGTTCTCAGAAGTATTTCCCGGCCTGCCTCCGCATCGATCGTGCCGGTCAAAATGCCGAACACCTGGCAGTGCTGGCTATATTCTTCCACTCTCGGAGCATCCTGAAGCATTCCGTCTCTTCCTGTACAGTACTTCCGGACTGCCGTCTGCACCTTTTCCGCCCTGGCATAATAATCCCAGGCTTTTTCGTTCTGCTCCACATATTCCGCAAGCTTTCCGGCATACTGCAGGCCATAGATATACAGAAGACTTTCCATTGTGATCGGGACGTTTTTCCCGACTGGCGGCACCCCGTCCGTATCATTCCATTCCCTGGCCCAATCGATAAAGGACCAGAACTGGCCTGCACGGTTCAGCCCGCCGACTGACCCCACATAGCCCTCCGGCGTCAGATGCCGGTCAAAGAACTGCAGGATCCGGTGAATCGCCGGCATATGTTCTCTTACTAAATTTTTGTCCCCAAAATACATCATATGGTCATACACCATCAGAATATAATAAATGGAAAAACCCGGTATGACGTTTACATTGCAGTTCGGATAGCTGCAGTTCAGCAGCCCGTCCTCCCGCTGGGCACGGCGCAGATCATCCATACATTTTCTCGCCAGCCGGTCGTCCGCGCTGACTGAATAGGTGTACAAAATCTGCAGCCTGGCATCCATGATATACTGAAGCTGCTCATAGAACGGACAGTCCTCGTACGTCTCATGCATGCAGCGGCGGAGTGTCCGCTCGCTGATCTTCCAGATCTCCTTCAGGCTGTCATCCGATGTGTCAACCTTTGTTTCCACGTTCAGCGGATATCCGGTTTCCTCGTAATCCAGAGAGCAGAGCACAAGCGGTTCATCTCCTGTCGTAATATGCAGCCGCAGAAAGCGGAACGCGCGGAACCAGAAAGGCTCATACGTTTCCGGCATATCCGGATTCCCAAGTCCGCAGACAGAATATCTGTCTTCATATCCCTTCAAATGCCCGTTTATGATATCCGTGCGGTCTCCCTTGACGGGAATCTTCTCCGGCCCCTCAACGCCGTCCTGCACATAGGCTTCCGAATAAAGAAACTGTACCGCGGAACCACATCCCCCGCAGAAAGCCGCTCTCAGATAACCTGTCATTTCCTCCCCGGCATCAATCTCCAGAATCTCCTCGCTTCCCGCCGGAATCATAATCTGCTCCTGTCCTCTGAGAAAAGCAGCCCACTGCTCTTTTGTATACACGGACTTTTTGATGTCCATAATTCCGACAAAGTTCTTCTTTTTCCGATACAGAAACGGAATCGTGCGGGGCCGCAGATTTTCCAGGCAGCCGGTTTCTGAAATCTGCCGCTCTGTGTAAGGGCTTGCAGCTTCCCACCTGATGTCATCATAATTTTCTTCTCTCCATCCGAGAATTTCCGGATTCCCCTGCGCTCTTTCGTGAATTATCAGAGGAGCAAACCGGACTTCCTCGCGGATAAAAGAAACCGTCTCGTCTTTTTGGCAGCGCCACGATTCATCCGCCGACAGATCATACACGTCTCCATTTTCATCCTGTAAGAATCCCTTTACGTACAGCCCGGGCACAGAGGTCCGGAACATCCCGTGATTCCCCTTCGCAGGGTCTTCCGGATAGCGGAGAACCATGACCGCCAGCACATTACTCCCCTGCTTTATCCAGGAAAGCAGAGAAACCGTATCATAAAACCAGACATGGTGATCCCCCCGGCTCGGACCGGCTTCCACAAATCTGCCGTTGATATATAATTTATATCTGGTATCCGCAGAGATCTGAATTGTTCCCTCCTGCGGCTTTCCCTTCACTTCAACCAC
>CANQUH010000194.1 GCA_947626965.1 uncultured Lachnospiraceae bacterium | reverse complement strand
TGTATCCTTCCCACTACCGGGCGGATTCGGGACTTTCACCCGTTAGAAACGTGCGCCGCCGGGCACACCATAAAAAATCCCCATCTCTTAGTTATTAAGAGATGAGGAAAATGTATGAAACTACTTAATCCACGTCGGCGTGCTCATCTGCCTCGTAAGCAAAGAAGTCAAAGTCAGCCGTATGTCTGTGCATCATCCGGTCTCCGCAGGTGATACCAACAAAAGTACCGGTAAACTCGCCAAACTCGGAATACTCATCCGAGAGTTTTGTCGTATCAAATGCCGGACCGATGTCCGTATAGACTTCTCCGTCCATAGACCACTGGAACCGGAACGTGCGGCCTTCAATTTTCACGCGCAGCCAGATATCTTTGCCGTCTTCCACATAAGTACGGGTATCATGCAGCTCCGTCTTTGTGCCGTTTTCCAGCTGCACCAGCGCTATGGCGCTATGCCCCAGAGTCTCGCTGTAGTATTTGTAGAGGTAAACGAAATTCATATTATCGTAATAGAGAATCAGACCGGCGGTGTGCTGATAGCTCAGCGGCGTGAAATCCATCTTAGTGGTGACAGCCGCACGGACGCTTGTCAGTTTTCGGGCCAGCAGGCTTACCTTGTTGAGAGAACAGCCGGACTCCTGACCACGCAGCCGGATCCAGCCGGGACGTGAAGTCAGATCAGCAAAGGACATCGGATCAATACGGGGCGCATAATAATAGACAGCCAGTTCTGCAGAATCAAAGTCATCCACAACCGGAATCTCTGCCACAGGTACCTCAGGTAAAGCGCTGGGCTCCACAAATTCCCTGGCCAGGTTGCCGCCGTCGGCCATTCTCAGCCAGCCATCTTCCGTCCACACCATCCTCTGAAGGTAAGTCTCGCGCCCCAGGGTACAGCGCAGTTCCGGAACAAAAGGCCGGGATGCAAGGTGAACCAGCCAGGTCTCTCCGTTTTCCGTATCCACATAGCTGGCGTGACCGGACTTTTGAATCTTACTGTCGGGGTTATAATAGCGAGGTTTCAGATGATCCCAGTCAGCCCGCTCATTGAAATCTCCAGGGCACGAAGTAACAATTGGATTGCAGGGATCTGGCTCATACGGACCAAAAATATTTTTGGACCGGCCCATGGTAACGCTGTGATAGTATCCGGTTCCGCCCTCAGCACACATAATGTAATAGTAACCATTATGCCTGGTCAGATGGGGCGCTTCGATACAGCCGCGGTCGGTGCCTCCGCGCCAGATCTGTCTGGGCATTCCGATCATCTGCCTGACCTCGGAGTCATACTCCATAATGGAAATGGGACCGGGCTTCTCATATTCTGTCCGGGTCTCCCATTCCAGAGCGACGACATATTTACGACCATCGTCATCATGAAACAGGGAAGCGTCAAAACCTGTGGAATGGAGATAGACAGGCTCGCTCCAGGGACCTTTAGGATCCTTTGCTGTGATGAGGAAGTTATCTACATCGAAATAGCGGGCATTCATCGAATTCATGACACCGTAGACCACATAGAACAGATCATCCTGCTCACAGTAAGTCAGACAGGGCGCCCAGATTCCTTTTGCGGATGGCAGTTTCTTCAAATCCGGATTATCGGCGTTTTGGAGGGCATGCGCATACAGCTCCCAGTTTTTCATGTCTTTGGAGTGATAAATCGGGATCCCGGGGAACCACTCAAAGGAAGATACGGCAATATAGTAGTCGCCGCCTTTACGGCAGATACAAGGATCAGGATTGAAACCTGGAAGGATGGGATTCTGAATCATATTCTTCTCCTTTCTATGGCAAAGTCTGTATAATTTGATTTCCGGACAAAACCCGCAGACGGACTTTGTCCGGACGATTTCTGATTTATTTCCTGTTAGAAGCTGCCCGCTCCTGGAGATCAGCAATAATACCGCTAAACTCGTTATCCAGGTTATAGAACCGGAGAATCAGGAAGCATGCCGCAAAGAGCGCAATAGGAATCCAGACGAAGCAGATACGGATGGAGGTAACAGCTGAAGCAGTCTGCACTGCGTTTTCACCCACATAGCCGCCAATTTCAAGAATCAGGCCCATCAGTGCGGAACCGACGCCGTTGCCAATCTTCCATCCAAAACTACATGCACTGTTAACCAGTCCCTCTGTACGATAGCCGGTTTTCCACTCGCCGTAATCAATCGTGTCGGAAACCATAGCCCACATAGTAGCACCGCCGCAGGCATTGCCTACGCCGCGGATCAGGCTGGAAATCACAATGACAGGCATGGTTCCTCCGCCAAATTCCAGAATCAGCATACCGATAGTCGCAAGAATCAGGCCGATGGAGAATACATTGCGCTTGCCATACTTTTTAACCAGCTGAGCGATCAGGAACATACCGATAATCTGAATCGCATTGTAAATACCGTTGATGGTACTGACCAGATTTTCATCCCCCAGCACATCCTTGGCATAATAGACAGTGGTTCCGCCGTTGATTCCATAATACAGGAAAAACAGAGCCAGTACACAGGTCATCATGATCCAGTACTTGTTTTTGAACAGCGCGAGAATTCCTTTCCCGACAGGTACGTCCTGCGCAACACCGTCCGCGCCGGCAGATGCCGGTTTAACGCGTTCTTTACAGAAAGCAAAGTTGATCAGAAACGCCACGATTGCCAGAAGACCCAGCACGAAGAATGCCTTGGTCCAGGCGGCAGCATTGTCGCCAAAGAACTTCACCAGAGGCAGTGTGACCAGATTGATCATCAAAGTTCCGCAGGTGGCCAGTACGTTGCGGAAGATACTGAGCACGGAACGCTCATAGGGGTCCTGAGTCATTAACGCATTCAGGGCAGAATAAGGAACGTTGATTGCTGTGTAGATTACAGTGGAGGTCAGGTTGTATGTAATAAACACATATACCAGCTTGGCTGTGCTGCCCCAGCCAGTCGGAACGGAGAACAATAAGATGCCTGAGACTGCGAAGGGGATACACATCCGCAGCAGCCAGGGTCTTGCTTTGCCAAAGCGGGACTTGGTGCGGTCAACGATAATACCCATGATGATGTCGCTGATGCCGTCAAAGACACGGGAGACCAGCATGATCGAGCCTACAGCCAGAGTACTGACACCTGCGTAGTCCGAATAGTAAAACATCAGGAACGCGGACATTGCGGTGTAGATGATGTTGCAGCCAAAGTCGCCGCAGCCATAGGAGAAACGTTCAAGAATCTTGTTAAATGTCAGCTTTTCTTTGGTTTCCATTACGAATACCTCGCCTTTCTTGGTGATGTTATGTCTGACAGATCGCATACTGTCAGACCTGTCGTCTTATTTATTTGTCCGAAATTCCTGGTACCTTGGAATCTTGTAATACTATAATACCAGTCGTTCTGCACAAATGTTAGCCATTATAATTTGCTTTTCATAGTACGATTTTGACTTTTCCTCACTACAGGTTAAGAATTGTCTGCACGAAGCTGGCCATCCTTGAACTGCTTTCTGATCTGAGACGGTGTATTCTGAAAACGCTTCATAAACATCTTGCGGAAAAGGCCGTAGTTTGTAAAACCATGACGTTCCAGAATCATGGATATATCATCATCCGTAAAGATAATATCCCGATAAATATGTGACAACTTTACTTCATTATGATACTCCAGAAACGTGACACCCATGACTTTCTTAAAAAAACGACAAAAATACTGCTCCTGCAGGTTAGCAATTCCTGCTACTTTACTGATCGAAATTTGCTGGTTGTAGTTCTTTTCAGTATAAGAAATCACCGGAAGCAAACGTGCCAGCTTTTGGTGGTTGCGATCCAGCCTGGCCTCAAAAACCTGCACAACAAAATAATTGCGGAGAAGATACATGACTTCAAACAACAGGCTGTTAAAGCGCAGAAGACCGCCTGTCGGTTTCGTGTCATTCAGGTACTGCATCTCTTTCAATATACGTTTAATGGCATCTATTTTTTCCTGCTGTTCCGGGTTCTGGTCAGGATCATTAAAAGTACAGACAAACTGACGGATTTCCGGGACACATACCTCCAGAAAACTGACAGGAATCTGGAATACAATGGCCCGGTTGGGAGCAATGCAGCGAGTCTCGTGAATTACATTTGCATTGACCAGAATGCACTGGCCGACTTCCAGTTTCTGTGTTTTATCTTCAATGGTAAAAGTCAGGTCACCTTCCTGCAGATAGACGATCTCAATTGCGTCATGCCAGTGAGGCGGCACGTAGCTTCCAGTATCGATAGAGGTGTAAAAGCGAATATGGGTAGCTTCTTGAATTGGAATTACTTCATAATTGGTCGGCGTCAACAGTTTTTTCATCTTCATTACCCCTTCTGGTACAGCTGTCTATTAACAACACTTCCATGTTATTATATGCTTTCCAGTGCAGTAAGTACAGATATTTTGAAAAAAATGAGTTGATTTTGACTTTCAGAACAGAATTCTGTAAAAATTCTTCTTTTCAGACCAGCATATAAGCCAATATCAGGATTAAAAAATCTGTATTCATGTAAAAAATGCCAAAAAATTATCTGCCAGCCCTAAAACTAACTGCTATTCCGGAAGATTTCCCGTACAGATATTTTCCTGAACAATCTAATCCACAACTTCAAGCAGCCTTTCAGACCTGAGACGGTTCGGCGGTTCCATAATGCCATGGATTCCTTTGTACTTCGTACCCTACCCCTAATATACAGTGCTCTGTCTCATAATCCTTTTGATAATATTATGTGATTTTATATGATAATTCTTGTTTTTTGTACAATGTTATGTATAATAACATCATAAAGAAGTCAAATACCGCCGCAGCCTGGAAAGGAGACGAAAAATGGAAAATGTGAATATTCCCGTGGGAACTTCCGATTTTACGGAAATCCGGCAGAAGAATTATTATTATGTTGACAAAACCGGGCTGATTGAAGAACTTCTGCGAACTGCTGCCACAAAAGTCACCCTGATCACCCGTCCCAGGCGTTTTGGAAAAACGCTCGGCATGAGCATGCTGGCTGACTTTTTTGACATCCGAAAAGACAGCGGCGCTTTGTTTGAAGGGCTGTCCGTTTCAAAAAATCAGGAGCTTTGCGAAACCTAGATGAACCAGTACCCCACGGTTTTTGTATCATTCAGAAATGTGGACGGGCTGGATTTTAACCTTTTTCAGCAAGAAGTCCCCCACTTCTAAAGTGGGGGATGAATTGCGTTCCTACTTTGCTTGACATAAATATAATAATTTGTTATCATATAATCAGTCGAAAAGAGAAAGAGGCTGATTATACTTGGAATTGGATCGTAATGTACATTCCGTGTTTTTGTTATACTATCATCTTATATTGGTTGTAAAATACCGCAGAAAAGTATTTGACAAAGATATTTCCGGTCGTGCAGAAGAAATTTTCAGGTACACTGCTCCGAAATACAATATTACATTGCAGGAATGGAACCATGAGAAAGACCATGTACCCATACTTTTCAAAGCACATCCGAAATCAGAGACCAGCAGATTCATAAACGCATATAAAAGCGCGGGCAGCAGGCTTCTGAAAAAGGAATTTCCGCAGATACGCCGGAAGCTTTGGAAGGAATATTTTTGGAGTCAGAGTTTTTGTTTACTTACAACAGGAAGCGCACCTGTCGAAGTAATCAGGAAATACATGGAAAGCCAGGGTGAAAAGCATTGAACAAAGCTTATAAATTCAGAATATATCCCAATGAAGAGCAGTGCGAAATATTTGCCAGGACTTTCGGCTGCGTCAGATTTATCTACAATCGTATGTTGTCCGATAAAATCAGGCATTATGAGGAAACCGGACAAAAGCTGAACAATACTCCTGCACAGTATAAAAAGGAATTTGAGTGGCTTAAAGAGGTTGACAGCCTGGCTCTTGCCAATGCCCAGATGAATTTACAGACGGCTTTTCGGAATTTTTTCAAACAGCCAAAAACGGGGTTTCCAAAGTTCAAATCAAAAAAATCGAACCGCAAAAGTTATACGACAAACTATGTAAATGGAAATATTTTTATTTCTGACGGTCATATCAGACTGCCCAAAACCGGCTTTGTAAAAATGAAACAGCACAGACCTGTACCATCCGATTATAGATTAAAATCCGTAACAGTAAGCCAGGACCCAAGCGGAAAGTATTATGTCAGCATTTTGTTTGAGTACGAAAACCAAGTACAGCAGCAACCGCCGACAACTTTTTTAGGGCTTGATTTTTCTATGCATGAATTATACATAGACAGTAACGGTTTTGAGCCATGTTATCCGAGATATTACAGACAGGCCGAAAAGAAACTTGCAAGAGAGCAGCGAAAACTTTCTAAAATGATGAAAGGCTCTAAGAACCGTGACAGGCAGCGTATCAGGGTAGCCAGACTTCACGAAAAAGTAGCAAACCAACGTAAGGATTTCCTGCACAAACAATCCAGACAAACAGCCGATGCTTACGATTGTGTATGTGTAGAAAATCTTGATATGAAAGCAATGTCACAGGCTCTTAATTTCGGCAAATCCGTAGCTGATAACGGCTGGGGTATGTTCACAACATTCCTGCAGTATAAGCTTGCCGATTTGGGTAAACAGCTTGTAAAAATAGATAAGTTTTTTGCAAGCTCTCAGATCTGTAATGTTTGCGGCTGTAAAAATTCTGATACAAAAAATCTTAGTGTCAGAGAATGGGATTGTCCTCAATGCGGAACTCATCATAACAGAGATATAAACGCCGCAATCAATATCAGAAACGAAGGCATGCGCTTAGTATTTGCATAAATAACTATAAAAACAAAACCGTGGGACGCACGGGGTTAGCCCGTTGATACTTAGTTCACTAGAACTATTGAGCGGGAACCAAACCTGCCAATAGAGGTGGGAAGCCCCCACCTCTTCAGGTGGGGGAGGACGTCACAGTAGAATCTACAAAATCCGTGCCGTCGATGAGAAGCGGCACAATTTTCTTCTGGTTTTCCGTGATTTCTGACTGCTTTGCCTTTTC
>CANQUH010000193.1 GCA_947626965.1 uncultured Lachnospiraceae bacterium | reverse complement strand
CTGATCCCCTCGATCTCGCTCTCCGGGATCACCGCCAGCGGCAGCACCCCGAACGCCGCCTCCACGTCTTCCGTGGATTTCAGGGTGTCATCCGATACGAACTGGAACGTCAGCAGCGCCATCACAAGCACTGCAAGAATCAGGGCCCCGATCATGATGTTCTTCGCGTAGCTCGGGGAACTCGGTTCATCCGGCGTGATCGCCGACTCTATAAGGCTTGGCTCCATCGTCCCCATCAGGCCGGGCAGCCTTGACACTGCCATTCCCGCCAGGCTGTTTGCGATGTTCTTCGCTTCCGCCGGGTCCGGGCTCTCCACATTGATCACCAGGATTCGTGTCTCCGACACGGACGTTACTTCCACCATCCCGTCAAGCTGCTCATATGTATAATCAAGCCCCAGGTCTTCAATTACATCCTCATAGATCGGACGGCTCATCAACACCTCCGCATAGTCTTTTGACAGTGAGGTTCCCAGGTTCAGATCCGACAGGTCCAGGACGGAATCGCTGTTCGAGGATACCATGTACACCTTGGAGGTCGCCGTGTACTTCGGGGTAATCAGAAAGAAGGTCACCAGCCCCATCAGGATTCCTCCTATGAGGAAAGCCGCGATGATCCACCCGATCCGGCTGTAAAAGTAGTACAGGAGCTCCACGAGGTCGATCTCCATCTCCTCCTGCCCTGCCGCCTGCGTTGTTATCTCCGTATTCTCCTTCATGCTGTGTCTGTAGTCTCCTTAATATCGTCTTATTTTTATTTCTTTATTTGTGATTTTTCTATTTTTTGATCTTCTTTTTTTTATTTTTTGTTTTTCTTTTCCTGCGGCTTCAGGTGGTACAGTTCCTTCATGACTTCCTCAATTGAACTTTTATCCGGATAAAATCTGGCGTGGTACACGCCTTCTTCCTCCGAATACTCCCGGGTGTTTTCCCCTTCGATCGTGAAGATCCCGAGGTTCTCCCCCTGGTCTACACGTTTCGCGAGGCGTGACAGGTCTCTTCCCGTCATCGTCGTCACCGCCAGGTCCAGCAGCTGGTGATACAGGTCATTGATAAAGGAGGAATGTTCCTTCGTCTTCTCTTTTACCTTCGCAAGATAGGCCTCCATATACTGCCGCTGCCGCTTCATCCGGTTCGTGTTGGTTCCGTCCGCCACGTCCATTCGCCCGCGTACGTAACTCACCGCCTGCTCATCATTCAGCAGAACTGTCTCCCCGATCTTCAAAGTGGGATCTGATTCGGAGAAGTCGTCCTCGATCGTCACTTCCACGCCTCCCACCGCATGGTTCAGCGTCCCGATGTCCTCCATTCCCAGGCAGTAGTAGCCGTCAATCTCTACTTTTCCAAGGAGCCGCGATACCGCATCCACCGTGTTCTCACAGCCCTGCTCCGGGTTTCCCCCGTACCAGTGTGCCGTGCACAGCGGCATGTCCGCGCTCGCGTATGCGGTTCCGTCCGGCTGCATCATCTTTACATCCGTCACCGTATTCCGGTCCAGCTGCAGCAGCGCGTAGGTCTGATCCGTCTTGTCAAACACCGCCAGCACCAGGAAGTCCGCCATTGCTCCGTGGTAGTCTTCTCCGGTTCCCTGCTCGTTCCCGCTGGCGTCTGTTCCAATGAAGAGCCAGCTTTCAATGATATGGTCGTAGGTGTAGGTGGTGCCGTTCAGCTTCACCTTCCCCTGTACCTGCCGGTACATGGGGATCTCCGTCATCTCTTCCTCCGTCTCGGGAAGCGCGCCTTCCAGCTTCTTTTTTATGAGCATCCCTTCCGCGTTTTTGAGGGCCAACCAGAAGAGGATTACCAGGACAGCTGCTGTCACTGTGAACAGGACGGCATGGAGCTGCTTTTTCTTCCGGATCTCCGCAGGGGTCTCTTCTCTTCTTTTTTTATGATGTCTATGATGTTTTTTATGTACATGGCTGTGTTCATGGTGTCCGGAACTGCTTTCATGGCTGTGTCCATGTTCGTGATGTCCGGAGCCGCTTCCGGTTCCATGCATTCTTTCGTCTGTCCCGGCCTTTTCCACAGTCTCCTGATTCTCCCGGCTGCCGTCATTTCCCTGCATGTTCCCACAGCTCCTCTCCCAGAAGGTCCATCTCCCTCAGGACTTCCTCCCCCAGCTTCTTCCGGATCACTTCCCGCCCCGCCGCCAGGTTCGCCGGACGGTATTCCGAATGGTGGCAGTCGCTCCCCAGCAGTACCTTATGTCCCGCCTTCAGGAACTTCAGCACAAACCCACGGCTCCGGAACCGCAGCAGGCTCCCCGCGTTGATCTGCGGATACAGCGGAAGGTCAAACACCGCGTTCCACACGCCTTTGTCCTTCTGGAATTCCCGGTACCGCTCTACATGCGCCAGCATTACCGTCAGCTTCTGCTTCCGGATGATCTTTTCCACATCCCGGTACATGGACTCCGTCCACTGCACGAACGGCATCTCCACCAGGAGCAGGTTCCCTCCCTCCATGCACAGCCGCGGGAGGATGTCCGCCTCCCCCATGTGGGGGAAGTAATAGACTTCCGCGGCGGCGCGGATCTCGGGAACTGTTTTCTTCCCGGCGCCGCTGCTTTTTGTTGTTTCCGGTTCAGGCAGGTTTCCGCCTCCGGCTGTTTCCAGCCTCCCGGGCAGGCCCCCTGCCTGGACCGTCTCATCATTTGTATGCAAAACCCGCGATCGGGTCTTGTCCGTGTGATTCGCGTCTGCGTCAGCAGACATTTTCTGCTCCGCCTCCACGCGCATCTCTGCGGAGCACGGATCAGATGAGGGAGTCACCTCCCGTCTGATATCTTTATCTGCCGCCAGGGCTTCGCGTACAGCCGCAAGGGCTCTCTCCCTTTTCCGGAAGAAATGCTCTTCTGTGTCCCTGCCGGCATAAAAATGGGGGGTCGCGAGGATATGGGTGACCCCCTGCTGCAGTTCCTGTGCGAGGAGGCGGCGGGTCTCTTCCAGATTCTGGCTCCCGTCGTCAATGCCCGGCAGGATATGGGTATGAAAATCTGTCATGGTGCCGCCTCCTCATACGATTTCAAAAAGGTGTGCTTTTTTGTAACTCTGCTTCCAATTTTATAAAATAGCACTTCAAATCCTTATCGTCAAGCATAATCTGAAAATTGTATGAAATTTCCTTATATTCCACTTCAAAATCAGACCTTGGAACAGTCTTTTTCGGCTGAATTCCAGGGTATTTTTTATTTCCAAAAAAGTACGCTTTTTTGTAACTCTGTGTTTTTACATCACATTCTCTCTTTCATACATGTCCGCTCTGTATCGAAATGTTGAAAGAGGCATTCCGCACAATTTTGCAGCCGCAGTACTCGTGATCTCATCTGCCTTCCACTGCTGATATATCAGCTTAAAGCCGTCCGGCAGCGGATTGGCCGGTCTCCCGAACTGTACGCCTCTTGCCTTCGCGGCAGAGATGCCTTCTGCCTGCCTCTGACGGATATTTGTCTTCTCATTCTCCGCCACAAAAGACAGAATCTGCAGTACAACGTCGCTCAGAAAGGTCCCGATCAGATCTTTTCCACGCCTCGTATCGAGAATCGGCATATCCAGAACCACAATGTCTATTCCCTTTTCTTTCGTCAGGACCCGCCACTGTTCCAGGATTTCCCCGTAATCTCTTCCAAGACGGTCAATACTCTTGATGTACAGCACATCATCTTTCCTCATTCTCCGCACCAGTCTCTGGTAGGCAGGCCGGTTAAAATCTCTGCCCGACTGTTTGTCCGTGTAAATATTCCTCTCCACAGGGACAACCTCCCGGAGCGCGATCCACTGCCTGTCCTCATTCTGCTCCTTCGTACTGACGCGGATGTAGCCATATACTGTTCCCATCTTTCCTCCTTTCGTTCCAGTACTGCCCTGCATAATTAACGGTGAATTCTGCACCAGCTGTTTCCGCCAGTACTGCGTTGTCGTCAGTCAGCGATGCCACCGCATCGCCTCCCTCCTCCGCCTTGTCCTGACGAAAACATCAGGCACATTTATTCACCGAAATTTACGCAGGACAGTACTAGTAATCTGTACAACGTACAAATCCAGCAACCGGACAGCATTCTGCCTTATTCCGGTCACCGCCAGGGAGAAAATACAGAGTATTGCGAGTATTGTTATTTTTTTCTGCAAAACCAGATCATGATAATTTCAGGATTGGACTTTCATTCATAAGGTTGTCCGCGGTGCGGACATGAATGTTTTTCAGCGCCTGATCTGGTTTTCATGCGAACTGGAATGCCCGAATATGATGTCAATGAAAGTTCAGTGCTTCTGCTCAAAACATGCGAAAGCAGCCTCTCTTTCATCATGATGGTGCCCGCACAGCGCGGACACCACGGTCCAATCCTGCCTCAACTGCTGCCCCGCACCTGTCCTCTCAGACACATGAGCATCAATATCCAAAAAATTCTTGTAGCACATTACAAAAAAGTTATACTTTTTGTAACTTGCCGCATGGCATTAATTTTACGGTCAAATCCTGTAAAAGTCAACGGTTTTTTATCCAAATCCGGACTTCCAAAAACCGGAATTTTCCTCAGTTTGCACAAAACGGGCGTTCACAGGCGGACTGCAGGCCTCTGTTTTTTATGCGCAGGCCCGCATATGGAAATCAGCCGCTTCGGGCCTGCGCCGCCGTCCCGCGGTATTCCCTTATTCTGTACGCTCTTTCTCATACCTGCCCGCTTTATACAGGAAGGTGGAAAGCGGCATCTTACACAGCCGCGCCGCCGCGACTCCTGTCAGTTTATCTGCTTTCCACAGCCTGTAAACTTTTTCAAAACCGTTGGGCAGCGGCTTGATCGGCCGGCCGAACTGCACGCCTCTGGCTTTTGCCGCGGCGATGCCTTCCGCCTGTCTCTGGCGAATGTTCGTCCTCTCATTTTCCGCCACAAAAGACAGGATCTGCAGGACGATGTCGCTCAGAAAAGTGCCCATCAGATCTTTTCCCCTCCGCGTGTCGAGCAGCGGCATATCCAATACAACAATATCCACTCCCTTTTCTTTTGTGAGGATCCGCCACTGCTCCAGAATCTCCTCATAGTTTCTTCCCAGGCGGTCGATGCTCTTGATATACAGCAGGTCGTCTTTTTTCATTTTCCGCAGCATTCTCTGGTAGGCCGGTCTCTTGAAATCCTTGCCCGACTGCTTGTCCATGTAGATATTCTCCTCCGCGGTGACAACCTCCCGAAGCGCAATTATCTGTCTGTCCTCATTCTGTTCCTTTGTGCTGACTCTTATGTAGCCGTATACTGTTTCCATTTTTTCTCCTTTCGTAATATCGGCCCGTGCAAATTTAAAATTTGCGTACGGAGTTTTTGTTTTACCGCTATTACTTTATCTTTCCAGTCGCAATTAAGGAGAAAAATATGTGATATTAATATTACTTTATTTTTATTGTTTATGAACTGATTCATTTTTACACACAAAAAGCCTGCCAGTGCAGACTTTTTGCATGTTGAATATTCTTGCTCACGAGCTCCGGGGCACTCGTTTAAAACCGCTCCGCTTCGGTCTGTGCTGACCGTGCGCCACTGGCGCACAGCACCCCTCGCGGCATTCGTCAAATATCCATGCGAGCATGGCTATTTTCCTCATTGCTCGCGGGAATGAAGGGAATGCCGCGCAGTATTTTTATCTGATCCCGTACGGCTGGCAGCTGCCCGGCATATCAAAGGACGGATTGAACGCGTAGAAATTTCTGCTGTCCATCTTATCCTTCGCAAGCTCCATGGCCTCGCCGAACCGCTGGAAATGCACGACTTCCCTCGCGCGCAGAAATTTGATCGGGTCCCGGACTTCGGGATCAGTCACCACGCGGAGAATATTATCATAGGTAGTTCTTGCCTTCTGTTCCGCCGCCATATCCTCTGCAAGGTCTGTGATTGCATCTCCTTTGGACTGAAACTCGCAGGCGTTGAACGGTACGCCGGCCGCCGCCGCGGGCCAGATTCCCTTTGTATGGTCTATATAATAGGCATCGAAACCGGCTGTCTTCGCCTCCTCGGGCGTCAGGTTTCTCGTAAGCTGGTACACGATCGCGCAGATAATCTCCATGTGCGCCAGCTCTTCCGTCCCAATATCGGTCAGGAGGCCGCTCACCTGTTTGTACGGCATTGAGTACCTTTGCGACAGATACCGCATGGAGGCGGCCATCTCCCCGTCCGGTCCGCCGTACTGGCTCATGATATACTGCGCTGTCTTTGTACATGTTTTTGTGATCTTTACCGGGTACTGTAATCTCTGTTCATAAGTCCACATCAGCAGTTCCCTCCTTCCCATACTACAGGCTTATTTTCCCAGTCATAGTGCGCGGCGCTGCAGCATCCGCAGTCCGCATTTTCCATAAGTTGCTTTTTCTTTTTGAGACAATTTTCATAGTATTCTCTGGCCTGCATATCGCCCGGATGCGTATCCAGATACAGCATGGCGTCGGTCGCCGCGAAGCAGATCTGCGAGAAAACCGCCAGCTCCCCTCTTTGCGGGAGCGTGGTATTGCAGCCTTCCGGCGCCATATAAAAAGGCTTATTCAGTTCCGGGAAAATGGTTCCCTCCGCAAGGGCCTGCGCGGGGTCATAAATCTGTCCCCACTGCTGCATGGGAATGTATGGAATTGCAAGACAATAATTTTCCATAGGTTAATGCTCCTTCTTTTGTATTGATTGATTCTGTTCCTGAACCAGTATTAGTGTATGAAGAAACAGGCATTTTACTCTATGGAATTTATGGTTACAGCCGGATTCTGCGGATTTCGCAGCTTTTTCTTAAAAATATTGATTTTTCACAAATTTCATGATAGAATGAAACATCAAATGAGATAATTCTAATTATAAATAGAAACGGGATGATTCAAATGAAAAAATACCCTGAATGTTTTCCGGAAAATTTTGAAACAGAAATCCTGCCCAAAAAAGAAAAAAACCTGTGGACCATGTCAGCTGACCTCAGAACGAGAAGAAAGAACTGATACACATGTAGACTGGTGGATATAT
>CANQUH010000192.1 GCA_947626965.1 uncultured Lachnospiraceae bacterium | reverse complement strand
ATTCCATCCGGGAAGCGGCCGCAGGTCTCCAGCTCTTTTCCGATCTTGCAGACAGCTTCCATTGAAACCTCATCCATCGGAATAATGCAGTGCAGATTTCCCATCCAGACACAGGTTCCCTCATACTTTTTGCCGTTGTACTCGATCGGAATCGGCTTGCCGATCTCCTCATGACCTTCGCCCGTCTGTCCGCAGTACAGCTTGCCCATGGAGACTGTCATCTCAGTCGCCTCTTCGTTGTGGTAATGGATCGCTACCTCCCGGCTCATTGTCTGCAGAACAAAGTCCTTCTTCATTGAATACCCCGCATCTTTGAGGTATTTTGCAAAAATGCAGAGACCGTTGCCGCTGATCGCCGCCTCGCTGCCGTCCGGATTGTAAATCTTCACTCCGGTCTTCCCAAACATCTGCACCGGCCCGATCAGAATGCCGTCGGCTCCCATGCCGAAGCGCCGGTCACAAATATTCCGGATATCCTCAACTGTAAGTTCGTAGGAATTTTTTGTGCTGTCGTAGATCAGATAGTCATTTCCAAAGCTGTGATATTTGTAAAGTGTAAGTTCCATTTGTATAAACCCCCTTCTTTTTATTCAAGACTCACCCGCGAGTCTTGTGCGCGGGATTCAGGTCTGCGTCAGCAGACACTTTCAATTCTGAATCCCTGTGCATCCCGAGCCGCCCCTTCACCTGCAGAAGCAGAGAATTTCTGGTTACAGTTCACACCCCCACTGAGTTCGAGGTGATTTCCGGGCAGATTTCCCGGAAATCCCGAGGTCTGAGGCGCGAAATGCCACAAAGGTGGCATTTCTGTGCATCGCGGAGCGTGTTACGTTCACGACCTGCAAGGGAGTGAACAGTAACAATTTCTGCTCGTTTTAATAATTAATATACTATAAAAAATTAAAAGAAAAAATCAAAATTCTGCTGTTTTTCTTTCAGATTGTGCTGTATACTGAAAAAAACTGCAACGGAGCTGAGAATACATGTATGCGAAGAAATATAAGACGGGCTATCTGAATGAAGATTTCCGGATCTTTTATCTGAAGACCACCGAAAAACGGACATTTTCAAATCATTTTCATGATTTTCATAAACTGCTGTTCCTGCTGAATGGAAATATCAGCTATTATATTGAAGGGGAAATTTATGAACTTCTGCCGGACGATATTATACTGATACCGGCAGGGGAAATGCACCGCCCGGTCATTCATGACGGAGCTTCCTATGAAAGGCTGATCCTGTATATCTCTCCTGCATTCTTCGAACGGTACCAGGAACAGGGGTTTGATCTGTATGAGCTTTTTTCCCGATGCAAAAAACGCAACAGCCACACGCTGCGGATTACCGGCCTGAAAGAATCGCGCCTCCACACTATACTGGAAGAACTGATCGCAAACCGGCTGGATGAAGGTTTTGCCGCTCCGCTCTACCTGCAGTCGCTGCTGCTTGAGCTGCTGATCCTTCTAAACCGCACGCTCGAAGGCCAGCAGCTGTCCTTTCCGTCCGCCGCCGGATCCAACCACCGCATCGTTGATATTCTTTCCTACATAAATGGTCATCTCGACGACCCTTCTCTCTCTGTCGATACCGTCGCGGCCCACTGCTTTTTGAACCGCTCTTATCTGATGCACCTGTTCCGTCAGGAGACCGGATACACGATCGGAAATTATCTGACCGAAAAAAGGCTGTTCACAGCAAAACAGCTGATCCAGCAGGGGTTTTCGGTCACAGAAGCCTGTATGCGAAGCGGATTCACCAGCTACGCTTCTTTCTACCGCGCTTATCGGAACAAATTCGGCGAGTCTCCTAAAAACTCACGCAGGTCATAAAATCACTCACTGATATGCAGGCATGTCGCGGATTCGGACTTTTGGCTCTGGCGTTATGACATTCACTGAATGTCTGTACAGAGCATAATCTCTCTGCTGTTCTCTGTCTTCGCGCAGACGAAAGGTCATACGTTTCCTGCCTTTGCATGGAAATGCATGACCTCTCTCCTGGCATCTCCGGCACCGCACCGCGTAAATTTCAGCAGATAAGTACGCCGGACAGTACTGCAGCGCTAACTTTCCAGCAGCTTGTAAAGAATACGGTAGAGCATAACCGCCTCGTCATGTTCCAGAGGCATACCCTGCGCCATTTTTTCTGGTATTTCGACGGCCTCGTCCTTCAGCCGCTCTCCCTTTTCCGTGATCGAGATCACCAGATTCCGTTCATCCTCCGTGGAACGTTTGCGAGTCAGAAGTCCCTTGGACTCCAGTTTTTTGAGCAGAGGCGTCAGCGTGCCGGAATCCAGATACAGGCGCCTCCCCAGTTCTTTTACGTTCACTTCTTTTCTGTCCCACATCACCAACATGGTAATATACTGAGTGTAGGTCAGGTCAATTTTGTCGAGAAACGGCTTGTACCGCTTGATGACATCCCGAGAACACGCATAGAGGGGAAAACACAGCTGATTTTCTATTTTTAAAGCTTCATATTTTCTTTCATCCATTATGCATTAACCTCCATAGAGTAAACCTTAACAGTACGTACTTAAGTGTACACTATAATTTACCACATATTTCGGGATGACTCAAGATATTTTTATCCTATTTGCTAATTTTATTATTAGTTTTTAGATTTTTTATGTTCATTGTAATCACAAATGTTTTATTTCCTGATTTTACTGTTATTTTTGCCTTTCCTTTCTTAACTGCTCTGACTACTCCTTTCGCGCTGACCTTCACAATTTTCTTATTTGATGTGTGATATGTTACTTTCTGTGTTGAATTGGCTGGCGTGATCACTGGCTCAAGCGTGATCTTCTCCCCCTTGAAAAGCATCATGTTCTTTTTCAGGCCGGAAATCTTCGTGGTCGCAACCTCCGCCTTCTGTACAGTAACCTTAATTTTCTTTTTCAATCCGCTTGCCAGGGTAACGGTAACATTCGTACTGCCAACCTTATTCTTCGCTGTCAGTGTACACTTTTCCAGGTTCCCCGTACTCTTGACTGTCACGATTTTTTTGTTTCCGGATTTCCAGGAAACCACACGGTCCCCTTCCGCCAGTCCGGATACCGTCAGCTTATCCGTCGACTGCTTTTTCTGCAGCAGAATACTGTCGGCGCTCAATATAATCCTCGCTTCCAGCTTTTCGACTGCACGGCTCTCTGTTTCACCGCAGACGCTGCAGGTCCGTGTCTCCAGTCCCTCTTCCACCGCGGTCGGCTCCCTGACAATCACATATTCTCCATAACTGTGAGCTCCCGCCGCCGGAATTTCCTCCGCCGCTTCCTTATAACCGCACACTGTACATTCTCTGTGCCGGCTTCCCGGCTCGGTGCATGACGGCTCCTTATCCACAATTGCCTCTCCATAGGTATGTCCTGTGGCAGGCTGCTCCTCCAGAACTTCTCTGGTTCCGCAGACCGTACATTCATGATACCGGCTTCCCGGCTCGGTACACGTCGCCGGTATTTCAGCTTCCGCCCCGAACGAATGTCCTTTCGCCGGTATTTCGACCGGCTCCTCCTCATAACCGCACACCGTGCATTTTCTGTGCTGGCTTCCCGGCTGCGTGCATGTCGCTTCTCTGTCTGTAATTGTTTCATATATATGACCGGCTGCCGGTATTTCAACCGCATCTTCTTTGTATCCGCACACCGTGCACTCCCTGTGCTGACTGCCTGGCTGCGTGCATGTCGCTTCTCTGTCTATAACTGTTTTATACTTGTGCACAGCCAGTTTTAATGTAACCGTTATCTTTCCGCCGACCGCCGAGGAAGAAGAGGAAGCTTTTGTGTCGTACTCATAGCTGAACTGCTCCGGAACAGAACCGGAGAATTTTACAATTCCTCCCTCCAGCACGGCACCTTCGGTAATAATCTTCACCCGGGCCAGATCTCCTCCCTTTATCAGCTCCGCCAGATTGAACCCCTCCCTGCCATCATACGAACAGCCAGGAAATTCCATCCCAAGAGACTCACATTTCAGTTCATCCAGAGACCTGTTTTTTGAGAGATCAAGGCTCATCAGCGGATTTGATCCGCAGAAAAGATATTTCAGCGCTGTATTTGTCCCGACATCAAGGCTCGTCAGCCGGTTATTTTCGCAGTCCAGTCCGGTCATGGATCTGCAGCCGCTCACATTCAGACTTTCAATCTGATTACCGGTACAGTTCAAAATCTCCAGACTCGCATGAGCGGAAACATCCAGCGCGCTGAGCTGATTGTTCGCACAGATCACCTGCTTTACCACGGGATTTCCCTGCAGATTCAGCTCCTTAATCTGGTTATCCGAGCAGTCCAGCCAGGACAGATTATCATTGTGCCGGCTTGTGCTCTTGTGGGTCAGATCCAGCCTTGTCAGCTGATTGGAGCTGCAGATCAGGTTCTGCAGAGCTCTGTCGCTGCTCACGTCGAGGCTCGTCAGCTGATTGTTCTCACACTCGATTGTATTTAAACTGATATGATTCCCTATGACAAGACTCGTCAGCCGGTTGCGCGAACAGTCCACCAGCCTCAGTTTTGAAAATCCGCTCACGTCAAGACTCGTCAGCTGATTGTCCTCACAGTTCAGATCCGCAAGCACCGCTCCCTTCCCAATCGTCAGTCTCGTCAGTTCATTTGAACCGCAGGACAAAGTCGCGAGACTTTCACAGGAAGTCACATCAAGCTCCCTCAAATTGTTTGAGTAACAAAATAATGTAGCCAGCAGAGTATTCTGGCTCAGATTAAGAGCCGTCAGCTGGTTTCCGTAACACTCCAGCGCAGTCAGTTTCGGGTTCTGGCTCACGTTCAGACTCGTCAGCTGATTATCGCCGCAGTTTAATTCGGTCAGTTTCGCGTTTGAAGATATATTAAGACCTGTCAGCCGGTTATTCGTACAGTTCAGTACAGATAACTTCGGATTCTGGCTTACATTCAGACTGGTCAGTCCATTACCGCCGCATTTCAGCCCGGTCAATTCCGGATTATGGCTCACGTCGAGACTCCCTGTTTTGTTATTACTGCAGTCCAGCACCGTCAGAGCCGGATTATGACTCACATCAAGACCCTCCAGCTGATTGGTGCTGCAGTTCAGCTCGGTCAGAGCCGTATTTTTGCTCACATCAAGACTCGTCAGCTGATTTACACTGCAGTTTAACGTCCGAAGAGACGTAAAATATTCGATTCCGACAAGACTTCCGATTCTCTTTCCCTTCACATCGATACCAGAAACCGCACGGATTTCCGCCGCGCTCAAAACCTTGTCCTTATTAGTGTCAAAGTTTTCCACGTAAGTCCGGAACTTCGCGTCCGGAAAGTGCTGCTCATCGATCGCTGCGGATTCCGCTTCACTCACGCTATCCGGCATATACGCATCCATATCCAGAAGGTCAACTTCCTCGACCGAATCGATTGTCAGCACAGATATTCCATCTCCTGGAAGATTCGTTCCATCTGCAGAGTCCGCCGCAGCCTGATCCGTTTCCGGAACCTCTTCTCCTGAATTTCCTTCGTCCGGAATCTGACCTGCCTCCTGACTTTCTTCCTCTGAATTTTTCCCATTCAAAATCTGAGGCGCCGGCGCCCCTTCTCCTGAATTTTTCCCGTCCGAAATCTGGACCACTGAAATTTCCTGTCCTGATATTTCCGTCATCTCCGCACTGTTTCCCGCCAGTTTTTCTTCCGCCCGTAAATTTTCCTCATCCAGAACGACGTCCGTCTCCACAGGGCTTCCTTCCGGAAGCCCTGCCGCCGAAATTCCCGAGACCGGGATCTCGTCCGGGATAAAATCCTCCGCTTCCGGCCCATCGTTCTTCCCTTCCACAAAAGCAGCTGAATTTACAGTCTGAACAGGAGCTCCCTCATTCTCCGTGGTCCATTCATTTTCTTCTGGTGTCAGTTCTTCTGCCGCAGTCCACGCATTTCCCTGCAGAAGCAGAAGACCCACAAGCAAAACAGATAAAACACGTCTTTTCATTTCTGACCTCCTTTGTACATTTCCACAGCTGTTGAACTCCACACTATCTTATCAGAATTTTTATCTCATGTGAAGTAAATTTTGCTGGGAAGGCTTACAGAAACGAAGTGCGAGGTTAATGTTTTTCATTTTGTCTTCTGTCGGTATTTCCGGCTCCACGCGCTTTTATATTTCTTCCCGCTGGTTTTCTTCTTATACGTCCGGATACGGATATAATACTTCTTCCCCTGCTTCAGACCTTTAAGTATGACGCTTTCCTTCTTCGCTCCCGACACGCGCACTTTCTTTGCGTTCCGGAACTTTTTGTTCGTGGAATACTGAATCTCATACCCACTCACATTCTTCTTTGGATTCCAGGAAAGAAGAATCCCCTTTTTCACCGCCTTCTTTGTCTCAATGACAGTCTTTTCCGGCAGGATTTTGAATTTTGCCTTCGCTGTCTTTCCTTTGAAGATCCCCCGGCCTTTTACGGTTACTGTCGCCGTACCAATCTTCCTGTTCTTTTTGTATGAGACCTTATAGCTTCCCTTCCCGAGTTTATAATTCCCCAGATACACTTCCACTGCCGGTCTGATCTTTTTTCCTGTATATTCATACTTTTTCACAGCCAGCTTCACTTTCATGTCATACCGGAGCAGCTCCTCTTCTGGCGGGCCGCCCGGATCTGTCTCCGCATCTTTGTGATTCACAAACCCAGCCTGCGCCGTATCGTCATCCGGGATCATACCTGTCGCCCCAGACGTACTGGCAACGTACCCGTCCTGGTCCGCCTCGGCCTCCTCCACCGTGTAGGCGGTTCCTGCCGGCAGATCCTCCGCGGTGATGCTCTGTCCGTGCTTTAAAGTGAACTCCGCTGTGCCGTCCGTGAACAGCATCTCTCCGTACCTGCCGGTCACGCTTTTGTCTCCCAGTTCCACTCGGAAGTGCCACTCACGGGTCGTATCCCCGGCTCCGGTGACGGTCTTGGAGACTGTCAGACTGCCGTACCGGATGACCGGAAGCTCAGGATCGAGCGGGGTGTCCTTATGGTTCGTAAACTCTGCACGCGCCGTATCTCCGTCCGGAACTGTTCCTGTCGTACCGGACTCACTGGTGGCGTA
>CANQUH010000191.1 GCA_947626965.1 uncultured Lachnospiraceae bacterium | reverse complement strand
GAGAGGCTGGCGGAGCTCGTAAAGTACTGCATGATTTCAGGAGCGCTTGATCTGAATCTGTATCAGGAGTACGATGTGAAGCGGGGGCTGCGTGAATCTGACGGCAAGGGCGTCCTGACGGGTCTGACGGAGATTTCGGACGTTGTGGCGTTTAAGACGGTTCACGGCCGTAAGGTTCCGATGGACGGACAGCTCTACTATCAGGGCTACAATGTCATGGATCTTACGAAAGGCTTCCAGAAGAGAAAGTTTAATTTTGAAGAAATTACGTACCTTCTGCTGTTCGGGGCGCTGCCGAATGAACAGCAGCTGCAGGAATTTATTGAGATATTGAGTCAGTACCGGGAACTGCCGGATAAATTTGTACGGGATGTCATCATGAAGGCGCCGAGCATGGATATTATGAACGCGCTCCAGAAAGGCGTGCTGACGCTCTATTCTTATGACGACAATCCGGACGATATTTCCATTCCGAATGTTCTGAAACAGTCGCTTGAACTGATCGCGACGCTGCCGCTGATCTCAGTGTATGCGTATCACGCGTATCAGCACTACCACAACGACAAGAGCCTGGTCATCCGCTATCCAAAACCGGAGCTCTCCACGGCGGAGAATATTCTGCGGATTCTGCGGGTGGACGGCCGCTACACAGAGCTGGAAGCGCAGGTGCTTGACATTGCCCTGGTGATCCACGCGGAGCACGGCGGCGGAAATAACTCCTCGTTCACGACACATGTCGTCTCTTCCACCGGCACAGATACTTATTCCGCGATCGCCGCCTCGCTGGGTTCCCTGAAAGGGCCGAAGCACGGCGGAGCGAATCTGAAGGTGGAGAATATGTTCCGGGATATCAAGGCGAATGTCGCGGACTGGTCGGATGAGAACGCGATCAGGGAATACCTGATGAAGATTATCAACAAGGAAGCGTTTGACGGGAGCGGCCTGATCTATGGTATGGGACATGCCGTGTACACGCTTTCAGATCCGCGTGCCGTTATCCTGAAAAAATACGCGAAAAGCCTCTCCGAGGAAAAAGGCCGTACGGAGGAATTTGCGCTGTATGAGAATGTGGAGCGCATCGCGTCGGAACTGCTGACAAGCCGCAAGAAGCTGCACAAGCCGATCTGCTGCAACGTCGATTTTTACAGCGGTTTTGTTTACTCAATGCTCGGAATTCCGAGACAGATGTTCACGCCGATCTTTGCGATTTCCCGTATCTCCGGCTGGTGTGCGCACAGAATCGAGGAGCTGGTCAATGAAGGAAAGATCATACGTCCGGCTTACAAATATGTAGGACACCACAGAGAATATGTGGAACTTACGGGGAGATAGAACAGAGAAGACCGTTTGCTTCTGGCCATGACCTGCGGGCGAAACCTGAACCGAACTGTTTCGCAAAAGAATCCGGGATTTGAGCCTGTGCGGCAGTCCCAAAAGCTGTGGCATGAAACACGGTTTGAGAACAGGGCGCGGAAAATCAGATAACGGGAGGAAAGCGGATGCAGAATGCATTTGTGAAACTGGAACACGTGACGAAGGTCTACCGCATGGGGGAAGTTGAGATCCGTGCGGTGGACGGAATCGACTTTGAAATAGGAAAAGGTGAGTTTACGGTGATTGTCGGTCCCAGCGGGGCCGGCAAGACGACCGTACTGAATATTCTGGGAGGCATGGACACGGCGAGCGGCGGAAGCGTACTTGTGGACGGAGAGGATATCGCGAAATATTCTCACCGGAAACTGATCGGCTTTCGCCGCAACGACATAGGCTTTGTCTTCCAGTTTTATAATCTGATACCGAATCTGACGGCGCTCGAGAATGTGGAGCTGGCGCTTCAGATCTGTAAGAATCCGCTGCGCGCCGACGAGGTGCTGCGGGAGGTGGGCCTCGGGGAACGTCTTGGCAATTTCCCGGCGCAGCTTTCCGGGGGCGAGCAGCAGAGAGTTTCGATCGCCCGCGCGCTTGCCAAGAATCCGAAGCTGCTGCTCTGCGATGAGCCGACGGGAGCGCTCGACTATCAGACCGGCAAGGCAATCCTGAAACTTTTGCAGGACACCTGCAGGGAGAAAGGGATGACGGTCATTGTGATCACGCATAATCTGGCGATCGCGCCAATGGCGGACCGGGTGATCCGGATTAAAAACGGGCGGGTTTCCAGCATGGAGCTCAATCAGCACCCGATACCTGTAGAGCAGATTGAATGGTAGCCGGGAAAAAGAATGGACAGGAACGAAATTTGAGTTAAGTGGTGACGTATGAAGAAAAAAGCGTTAAAGAAAGACTTTCGAACCGAAATCCGGAAGAGTCTGAACCGTTTTTTATCCATATTTTTTATTGTGGCAATGGGAGTTGCCTTCTATTCCGGGATACAGGCGGCGGCTCCTGATATGAAGATCACAGGGGACAGTTATTTTGATGACAGCCGTCTGATGGATCTCCGCGTGATCAGTACGCTGGGGATCACGGAGGGTGATCTGGAAGCGCTTCGCAAAGTTGAAGGAGTTTCTTATGTGGAAGGTACATATCAGGAGGACGTCTTCTCGGGAGAAGGAGAGAACCGGAGCGTGCTGCGCATCGAGTCCCTTCCGGAGGGCGTGAACCATCCCGCCGCGGAGGAAGGGGAACTGCCGCAGAAACCGGGAGACTGCTTTCTCGATTCCGCGTATGCGCTTGAGAGCGGGTACGAGGTCGGAGACACGCTGGAGATTGCCTTTTCCGGGGATGAAGAGGACAGTCAGCTTGTGAGGGACACGTTTACGGTCTGCGGTCTGGGAAACAGTCCTTCCTACATCGCGTTTGAGCGCGGGAGCACGACGCTTGGAAACGGGGAAGTATCGGGATTTGCCTACGTTGTCCCGGAGGATTTCGATACGGAAGTGTACAGCATGGCCTATGTGCTGGTGGACGGGGCCAGGGAGCTCATGGCTTATACGGATGAATATGACGATACGGTGGAGGCGGTGTCTGACCGGATCGAGGAGATTCAGGATGTGCGCTGTGAAACCCGGTACCGCGAGGTGATGGAGGAAGCCCAGGAGGAGCTTGACGACGGGAAACAGGAGCTGGAGGACGGAAAACAGGAGCTGGAGGATGCAAAGCAGAAGCTTGCGGATGCCGAGAGCGAAGCGGAATCTGAGCTTTCCGAGGCAGAGTCCGAGCTTTTGGAAGGCGAGTCGGAGCTTGAGAGCGGAAAGCAGGAGTTGGAGGATGCGAAGCAGGAAGTTGCCGATGCGGAAAAAGAGCTTGCGGACGGCGAGGCTGAGCTTGCGGACAAGGAAGCGGAACTGAATGACGGAATCGCACAGCTTGCGGATGCCAGAAAGACACTCGAGGATGGAGAGGCCTCCTGGAAATCCGGGCAGGATCAGTATGAGGAGGAGGCCGCGAAAGCGCAGAAAGAACTTGCCGCGGCGCAGAAGAAGATTGACGATGGCAGAGCGGAGCTGAAAAAGGGCAGAAAAGAGTACAAGGCAGGGAAAAAACAGCTGAAAGAAGGAGAGCAGGCGTATAATGACGGCGTGAAACAGCTGGAAGAAGCGCAGGCGGAGTACGATGCAGGAACTGAGGAGCTTGCGCAGGGCCAGGCGCAGTATGACGCGGGAGCCGCGGCGCTTGCACAAAGCCAGGCGCAGTATGATGCAGGCATGGAACAGTTCAGGCAGGGGCAGGCGTCTTATGACGCCGGCGCTGCCGAACTTGCCGCGGCGCAGGAACAATACGATGCGGGAATGGCGGCGCTTGCGGAATATGAGGCCGGAAGAGGGGCGCTTGAGGAGCTTGGACAGAGCATCGAAGGATTGAGGGCTGTCGTAAGCGGAGGAGAAAGCCAGCTGGCAGGAATGAGAGAGCAGCTTGGCATTCTGCAGAGCCTGGGAGGGGGTTCCGCTCAGGGTATGACCGAAGACGGCGGAAGCGGTGCTCCGGATGGCGGAGGAAATCCAGGGGACGGAAGCCCTGGCGGAGGCGCTCAGGAAGGAGAAACCTCCGGCGGAAGTGAAAGTCCGGGAGGGGAAGTTCCCGGCGGGGGTGAGAATCCGGGAGGCGGAGAAACGGAGCCTCCTGAGGACCACAGCCAGGAAATCACGCAGCTGGAGGCTCAGATCGCCGGTCTGGAAGCGGAACTTGCGGCTTCGCAGGAGAAGCTTGCCTCACTGGAGGCACAGTATTCGGCGGGGCAGGCGGCGCTGGATGCCAGGAAGCCGGAAATTGATGCGCTGAACGTGCAGCTGACAGAGGCAAAGGCCCAGCTTGACGCGGGATATGCCGAGCTTAATGCTTCAAAGGAAGTGCTTGACACATCTTCCTCGCAGCTGGCGGAGGCGAAGGCACAGTTAGATGCAGGATATGCAGAACTTGGCGCATCAAAACAGGAGCTTGACGCAGGGCAGGCCGAACTTGCCGCCGCGAAAGAACAGCTGGATTCCGGCTGGGAAGAGCTTGCCGCGAATAAGCAGCAGATCGAACAGGGAAAAAAGGAACTGAAGGCCACGAAAAAGCAGATCAATGCGGCCAAAAAGGAACTGGATGACGGCCAGGCGGAAGTGGATGCCGGGTACGAAGAGCTTGCCGCTGCGAAGGCGGAGCTTGATCAGGCGCGGAAAGAACTGGATGACGGCTGGGCCGAGTGGAACAGTTCGCAGGCGACGGTTCTGGACGGACAGCGCCAGATCGAGGAAGCGAAGCAGGAGCTTGCAGATGGCTGGAAGGAACTGGAAGACGCGAAGCAGGAAATTGCAGACGGAGAAAAAGAGATAGAGGAAAACGAGCAGAAGCTTGCGGACGGCTGGAAGGATTACGAGGAAGGGAAACAGACGGCTGAGGAGGAGCTTGCGGACGCGAGACAGGAGATCGCCGATGCGGAGCAGGAGATTGCGGATGCGGAGCAGGAGATCGCCGACGGGGAAGAGGAGATCGCAAAGATTAAGGTCCCGGACTGGTACATCTATAACCGCGACGCTCTTCCTGAAAATACCGGATATGGGGAGAATGCGGAGCGCATGTCAAATATCGGGGAAGTGTTTCCGGTATTGTTTTTCCTCGTGGCCGCGCTGATCAGCCTCACGACCATGACGAGAATGGTGGAGGAGGAGCGCACACAGATCGGTACGCTCAAGGCGCTCGGCTACAGCAAGAGCGCAATTGCCTCCAAATATCTGAAATACGCGTTTTATGCGACGCTTGGCGGAAGTGTTGTCGGGATTCTGTTTGGAGAGAAGATATTCCCGTGGGTTATCATCACGGCCTACGGAATCATGTACCAGCATCTTCCGGCGGTGCTCGTCCCGTACAACTGGGACTTCGGGCTTGTCGCGGCGGCAGTCGCCCTGGTCTGCACATTGGCGGCGACGTTTTCCGCCTGTCGGCGTGAGCTGCGGGCCGTGCCGGCGGAGCTGATGCGTCCGCCCGCGCCGAAGCAGGGCAAGCGGGTGCTGCTCGAATATCTCCCGTTTCTCTGGAAGCCTTTGAGTTTCTCATGGAAATCAACAGTGCGGAATCTTCTGCGCTATAAAAAGAGATTTCTTATGACAGTTATCGGAATCGGCGGCTGCATGGGGCTGCTGCTTGTCGGTTACGGTCTGCGGGATTCGATCATGGACGTGGCGATTCTGCAGTTTGATGAACTTCAGCATTATGAAGCCATGCTGATCCTCGATACAGAGGAGGACAAGGAAGAGCAGCAGAAGGTGATACAGGCGGTGGAGGAAGATGACAGGCTTGCATTTTCTTCGCTGAGTTATATGCAGAAGGTTGACGTGAAGCCGGAGCATGAGCAGAAAAATCAGAAGGAGTGGTCAGCCTATCTGCAAGTTGTAAAATCACAGGAGGATCTGGATCCGCTGTTTACGTTCCGCGACAGGGAGACGAAGGAATTGTACGCGCTTGACGATACCGGGGCGATCGTGACGGAGAAGATCGCGGCGGAATTTGAACTGGAGCCGGGAGATCACATTCTTGTGGAGGATGAAGACAACGGGATGCTCTCCATTCCGGTTGCGCAGGTCTGCGAGAATTATCTGTCGCACTATATTTATCTGACACCGGCGCTGTATGAGGAAGTGTTTGGAAAAGAGCCGGAGTACAACAGCATACTGATGATCGCGGGCGAAGACCACCAGGAGGATCTGCAGAAAATCGGGGCCGAGCTGCTGGAATACGACGCGGCCTTGAACATCTCGTACACCTATACGCTTGCGGACCAGCTCAACAACATGCTGAGCGCGCTCGACGTTGTCATGATCGTGCTGATCGTGTCGGCGGGGATGCTCGCGTTTGTCGTGCTTTACAACCTGAACAACATCAATATCAACGAGCGGAAGCGGGAACTCGCGACGCTGAAAGTGCTTGGATTCTACGATGGGGAAGTAGGGGCGTACGTGTACCGGGAAAATGTCATTCTGACACTGGTCGGGGCGTTCCTTGGAATATTTATCGGAAAGTTCCTGCACAGCTTCGTCATACTGACGGTGGAAGTGGACTCCTGCATGTTCGGGAGGGATATCAAGCCGATGAGCTACCTGTACGGTGTGCTGTATACGTTTGCGTTCTCAATCATTGTGAACGCGGTCATGTACTTTAAGCTGAAGAAGATCGATATGGTGGAATCTTTGAAGAGTATTGAGTAAACAGAGATTGACAAGAATAAAAAGCATTGATACAATAGAAATGTCCTCAGATGGACAGAGGCGCTGCAAAGCGGCAGGCGGTTGGCTAAATCCCTCAAAAGGGGGTGAGGCTTATGCGGATTACGTTACATATCGGTAAATTTACCGTTACGATTATTGGAATAAAGAATGTGCCAAAGGCACATTCTCGCGCCGAGCGCGGCTGCGAAAGCAGCTTTTTCCACGCACGCGCTCGTGCGCATCCGCCGGAGGCTTTTTGTGTCACAGGACGAAATTTCCTGTGACATAAAAAGCAACTACCGCCACTCGGCCAAGTGACGGCAGTTTAAGTAAACCTTAAATTTGCTCTGATCAAAGCCAACCGCTTGTCGCAGCGCCTCTTTCTGTCTTTATTATATGCAGGGCAAGGCAGAATGTCAACTCTGA
>CANQUH010000190.1 GCA_947626965.1 uncultured Lachnospiraceae bacterium | reverse complement strand
AACAGAGGAGTTCCCAGCTCCTGCTCCAGGTGCATGATCTTTGTGGAAAGGTTTGACTGGGCGTAATGGAGTTTTTGAGCCGCCTTAGATAAGCTTCCCTCTGACGCCGCCGCGCAGAAATATTTTAAATCCTGTATGTCCATATAATTTACCTCATGTTGTAATCAGATGGGGATTGAATCCCGCCGCTGATGTGAATTTGCTGCTGTCTCCTGAAGAGGCAGGAATCATCCTGGTGTTGCTGCTGGTCACGGAGTGAATAATAACATATATGGAAATAAGATTATAGTATATATAAAAAACAGTATACTGCCAAATGATTCGGGTGTACAATAGAGCGCGGAAAAATCTATGAAAATTCCTGTAAGAACAGTTTTTGGAGTGTGATCAGAAATCATGAAAAATGTAAAAGTTCAGGTGGGCGTTATCTATGTGATCCTGTCAGCGGTTCTGTTTGGAACGATGCCGCTGCTGGCAAGAACGGCCTATGCCCATGGCAGCAATGCGTATACTGTCGCTTTCGGCCGTTTTTTCTTTGGGAGCATTGTGTTGGGTATTGTAGTCCTGGCTTTGCCCGGATGCAGGCTGAAAGTCAGCAGGAACGAGTTTCTGTCTCTGCTGAAATTGTCGGTGCCGTATGCGCTGATGCCTATACTGCTCTATGTATCGTATACGTACATTGACAGCGGGATGGCTACAACGCTGCATTTTACCTATCCTGTTGCGGTCATGCTGATCATGGCGGTATTCTGCAGGATCCGCCCGGATGCCAGACAGATTATCTGTACGGTTCTCTGTGTCGGCGGAATGACGCTGCTGTATACGCCGGACGGACAGATCAGTATGCAGGGAATTCTGCTGGCGGTTGGTTCCGGGCTCGTTTATGCGGTATATATTGTTCTTTTGGGGAAGAGCGCAGCCAGGAAATTTCATTCACTTGTGCTTGCGTTCTGGGTTTCTCTGCTGTCCGCAGCGGAAATCGGACTTATTGCGCTTTTAAGCGGGAATCTGGTTTTTCATCTCGATACGGCCGGATGGGCGGCAGAAGTCGGACTGGCATTGTCCGCCACGGTTTTTGCGCTGGTTCTGTTCCAGAAAGGCGTATTTCTCTGCGGAGAGGTAAAAGCCTCTCTGTTCAGTACATTTGAACCGCTGACTGGAATCGTAATTGGTGCCGTCGTTTTTCATGAAGCGCTGTCCATGAAGGAAATAATCGGGATGGCGGGGATTCTCGCCGCTGCAGTGCTGCTTGTCCTTCCGTCAGGGAAAGAATGTTAGTTTTCAGGCTTTTCAAACGCTACGACTGTTGCGCCGGAGGCGGCGTCGGCCGTGTCGTCCGCTGCGCCTGTCAGGTACAGTGTTTTAAACAGGTCTTCTACGTGGAGCGTTTCGATGCTGTAGGTATTGCCGTCTGCGACAAATTCTACGGTGTAAAGAGTTTCCTTTGGAGAGTGCAGATAGTATCCAAATACTTCCGCTGTCACCTGTTCGCCTGGTTCAAGCCCATCCGGGACCAGGTTTTCGCCTTTCGACTGATAGACATACAGTTCAGAAATGGTTGTATCCATCGCATTTTCCAGTGTGTAGACGCGGGAAACGATCTCGTCGTCGGCTGGTGTCTCATCCGAAGCCGCTTCTGTCTCTGCCGAAGTTTCCTCTTCCAGGACAACGCTTTCTGTGGAGGCTGTTTCTGCCTCACCAGCGAAAGCTGTGCCTGCGCAGCCCGCCGCCATTATAACTGCCATAATAAATGCGCTCATTTTTTTAAGTTTCATATCCTGTTCCTCCTGAATGTTATTAAAAACAATACCTTCATGCTCCTGCTGCTGATGCTCTGCAGACAGAGTGAAAGAGAAATGTTTTCTGTATTTATTTTTACAGCAGAACCAGAATATAGTATACTATTTAATATATATACTGCGATCTGTTTTTAATATATCAGATGGGGATGACTCCCGCCTCTTCAGGCGGTGAGTGACAAGTCCGTATCAGTGGCGGGATTCAATCCCCCATCTGATATACGCTCCGCGAGGATGCGCAGGGATTCGGAGCCGAAAATGTCTGCTGACGCAGACCCGAATCCCGCGCGCAAAACTCGCAAGCGAGTTTTGAATAGATGGAAAGAGAGGAAAATTTTGTATTGACAAATTAATTTAAGCTGATTAAAATCTAAATAGTGGTTAATTTTTAGATTTTTAATATAAATTTTACCTCTGCTGCATATTTGGCCGTCTGTGGCGGAGGTGTTGGCTGATGTGAGGAAATTATGCGTCCCAGGAAAAAAATCAATCAGAAGGATATTGCGGATGCTCTGGGTGTCAGCAATGTCAGCGTGTCGAACGCGCTGGCAGGAAGAAAAGGGGTCGGCGGAGAATTGCTTGTGAAGATCCGCAAAACGGCTGCCAGGATGGGATACGGAGCAGAAGAGGAGTATGCAGGAAGAACCGCGGGAACGGTTCTTATTGTGACGCCTGTTGGACTGACGGAGGATAAAGCCGGGTGGCTGGAGCAGACGGTACGGGAGCAGGGGATGCGGGCCAGATTCCAAACGATTCAGGAAGTTCTGAATGAACAGAAAGATGATGGAGCAGGCCTTTCAGGCTTCTCTGGAGTTCTGGCGGCAGGTCAGCTGTCTTCGGAGGAACTGTCAGCTTTGGAGCGGATCTCGGAAAAAAACGGAGGGAAGCCGGTAGTTGGAGTGGGATTTTTCGACAATCGTGTGCCGATAGACTATGTGATAGACGATGGGTTTCATACCATGCAGGCAGCAGTCTTCCGTCTGTCTGAACAAGGATATGAAAATATTTTGTATGTGAAGCTGGATGAGAGCGGGTTGGTTTCAGATATACTGCGTCGGATGCGGACAGACAGGCTGCTGGGATACCGCAGCGGAATATATCTGAGGGCTCTGCGCAGCGGACAGGACATAGAGCAGGCAGAGGCATTTGAACTGGGGGATGAAGGGGTGATTCTGGACTGGCAGCATTTCTGTGCATTTACGTTCACGACCTGCGGAGTGAACAGTAACGATTATTTTCAGAGATGGAATCAGACGGAGGAACATCGGAAATCAGCAGAGAAATGTCAGACGGATGGACGGACGGCATTTCTCTGCGAAGATGAGGATACGGCGTGCAGGCTGACAGCATTTCTCATGGACCGGGGGATTAAAGTGCCGGAGGATACTGCCGTTATTGGCTATTACGCGCAGGAAGAACTCTGGAAAGGCCTTTTTGAAAAGGGCTGTGAGATTATTTACGACAGGATCCGAACCGGGAAGACGGCAGAAGGGATCCATCTGGTGTCAGGTTCGTGGATCGAAGCGGAAGAGTGAAACTGTTGCCGGAAAAGCGAGAAGAAGCCATGAGTTCGGAGAGGTCTGAGGATCGAAGCGAAAGGGAGCTGCCGGAAAAGCTGACGGAGGCTGTGCGTTCGGAGAAAGGTCTGAGGATCGGAGTGGAAGGAAGCTGACGGAAGCTGTGCGTCCGAAGTTGGATTCATGGATCGAAGATTGAAACGGTGAGTGGGGAAGCAGATGAGTGAGAAAAGGAAAATCACAATGCGCGACATAGCAAAAGCGCGGCATGTCAGTGTGGTGACAGTCTCAAACGCGCTGGCAGGCAGGAAAGGCGTCAGTGAGGAGCAGAGACAGAAAATTTTTGAGACGGCAAAGGATTTGGGCTATGATCTTTCCCGATCTGAAAAGAAGCCGGAGGAGAGGTCGGTCACTCTCGGGATCATCAGCTCGCAGAGATATATGAGCGAAGGATCGTCCTTTTACTGGGAAATGTATCAGAATACGATCAACGCGGCCGCCAGAAGAAAAGTTCTCACGATGCTGGAGATGCTTGACGAGAGCAGAGAAAAAGACGGATCTTCCGCGCTCATCTCAAAAAGTGAAATAGACGGTTTTATTCTGATCGGGCGCATGGGAGACGTGTTTATGGAACGCAGTCTGAAAATCCAGAATTCGCGGGCAGGTTCTGATTCGTTTCATCTCTCGCTGGACAGAAAAAAGCCGGTGGTTCTTCTTGATTTTTACCGTGAAGGATGTCCGTGTGACGCTGTGCTGTCCAATAATTATATGGGAGCCTATCGAATCACAAAATACCTGACAGACTGCGGCCACAGGGAGATCGGTTTTGTTGGGACGGGGCGGACTTCACGCAACATCGTAGAGCGCTATTATGGATTCTGCAGATGCATGCTGGAGCAGAATCTTCCCATCAGGCGTGAGTGGCTTCTGGAAGACCGTGATCTGGAGACAGAGACGCCCAGGATCATATTGCCGGAAAAACTTCCGACAGCGTTTGTGTGCGGCAGTGATTATACGGCAGGGAAACTGTATGGGGAGCTGGACGTCAGAGGACTGCGCGTACCGGAGGATATCTCAGTGATCGGATATGATGATTACCTGTACGGAAGTCCGTTTGCCGGAAGGCTGACCTCATACCATGTGGATATGGAAAGGATGGCAGAAGAGGCGGTGCGGCTGGTACTGCGAAGGATCGAGTTCCCGGGAGAGCCTTACTGTGTCCGCTACATAGACAGTGAAATTGTGGAGAGGGAAAGTGTGAAGGATGTTTCTGAGCGGCCTTTACGAAGAAGAGAAGGCTGAGGAAGTTTTAGAGCAGCCTTTGTGAAGAGAAAAAAGGCTGAGAGAAACTTTAGGGAGGCTTTTTGAGCAGCCTTTGAAAAGGGGAGAAGGCTGAGAAAAGTTTTGAAGTGGCCCTTCGAGCGCCCCCTGCAAAGCGGAACCAGGTGAAAGAGGCTCTGGGAGAGTTAAAAAAGAGTATGATTAAGAAAGTTACATTGGAAGACATCGGGAAAAAGCTTGGCGTCAGCGCGGTGACAGTCTCGAAAGCCTTGAAAGATCAGAAAGGCGTCAGCGATCAGTTAAGGGAAGAGATTCAGCGAACGGCCCGCGAGATGGGCTACAGCAAAAGGAGCCGCGCGCATAATATGAGGATATCCCACACGATCGGCATTATCGCCGCGGAGCGTTTTCTGCAGGAGCATCAGTCCTTTTACTGGGTTCTGTATCAGCAGCTGGCCGGGCGTATTATGGAGAAAAGCAGCACAGCCCTGTTTGAAGTGGTCAGTGCGAAGGAAGAGGCAAATGATATTCTGCCCAGAGTTATTGAAGAACAGCGCGCCGATGGGCTGATCATCCTTGGAACTTTCAGCCGCCGCTACATGGAATTTCTGTATTACGCGCCGGAACGAACCGTGCCGCTGATCTGTCTCGACTCGGAGGTCGGTCTGGAGCGGGATGATGCCGTGATCGGCGATAATGTGGGCGGCGGTTATGTGATGACAAACTATCTGCTGTCTCTGGGACACAGAAGGATCGGATATGTCGGGACGTTGCTGACGACATCGAGCATTGACGACCGGTATCTGGGATATGTCAAGGCGCTTCTTCATCATGGGATCGAGGTAAATCAGGAGTGGATCATCAAGGATCGTGACCGTGTGACCGGAAGACTGCTCAAGAGCAGCGAGCTTTGTCTTCCGATATCCCGGAAAGGAAAGAAAAACGGAAAACTGTTAGAGAAATCGTCAGTTTTTGGATCTGTGGAAAACGAAATGCAGATGGACAGAATGCGGACAGTCGAAATATCGGCAGAAAAAACAATTGTGGACAAACGCTTGGCAAATGAGATGCCACTAGACAGATTATTGGCGGATGAGATGCCGACTGCGTATTTCTGCAACTGTGACCTCACAGCAAGCCGCCTGATTGAAGCGCTGTCCATGCGCGGTTTGCGCGTGCCGCAGGATGTGTCGGTTGTCGGTTTTGACAATCATCTCCCCAAAGGGATTTCTGGTACGGATATTACGACATATGAGATAAACGCGAAGCTGATGGTTGCGAAAGCAGTCAGCCGTATTTTTCAGAAAATGGATAACCCCTCCAGTCCGGGAGGGGTGACTGTGATCGGCGGAAATTTTATAGAGCGGACCAGTGCGGTTCGGGTGGGAGAGCCGGTGCCTTACATATAAAGATACACAGAAAAAGCCGCCCTGAATCTGGAGGAAATGGGCGGCTTTGCAGTCTTTTATGCGCAGGCCCGTGTAAGGAAAACAGCTGCTGACGCAGCACACGGGCCGCGCGGGCGAGCAGGAGGAAAAACGCCTCCTGCTCGATCGGTATTAATGACATCCGTGGGAGCCGCATCCGCCGCCGTGATGACCGCATCCTCCCTCGCCGTGTTCGTGGTCATGATGATGGCAGACCGTTTCGGGATCGTATGCAAGACTGCCGGCAAGATAGGCCTTTACCGCTTCGTCCGCGTTTCCGGATACTCCCGGCAGCAGCTGAATACCGACCTCTTCGAGCGCTTCTCTCGCGCCCATGCCGATGCCGCCGCAGATCAGGACTTCAACCTCTGCCGCGCGCAGGAATCCGGCAAGCGCGCCATGTCCGGTTCCGTTGGTATCGATGATCTGCGAGGACAGAATTTTTCCATCTGCTGTGTCATAGATTTTAAACTGTTCGGTTCTTCCGAAATGCTGTCCAATCATTTCCTCTTCATAAGTAACCGCAATTCTCATGATATTTTCTCCTTTTTCTTTGATTTTGGCACTCGCCGGTATGGAATCAATCCGATAAGAGCCTCCCGTGATGCGAATACGCTTTCCGTTTATCATTGCGTCCGCGATTTTGAAACGCACGTTTTCGTAAATGCCCGTCACAGTCGCTCTGGAAACGCCCATTGCTTTCGCACATTCTTCCTGCGTCATTTTCTGATAATCGATCAGCCGGATCGTTTCAAATTCGTCAAGTGTGAGTGTGGTCGTCTCACAGATATCTGATCCTTCCGGCGCAAAACTCCAGTAGTCCGGATAACCGCATATTCTTCTGCATCTTTTTGGTCTCGGCATAATGGTTCCTTTCTGGCATATGCTAATAATTAATTCAGTATAGTCCTGTTTCTGACATATGTCAATAAATAAATACCAGCAGCATAACAGTAATATTTTCTGCAGAGAAGAAAGAGAACGCTTATAATTTAAGTTGACATTTCTTAAATTAGATGATAAATTTAATTTAAGAAATTTT
>CANQUH010000189.1 GCA_947626965.1 uncultured Lachnospiraceae bacterium | reverse complement strand
GTCAGGAGATCGAGTTCGTCATCACGGAGTTCAATCCGAGAAGACGCCGCATCATCGGCGACCGCAAGCAGCTTCTGGTTGCAAGAAAACTCGAGATGCAGAAGGCACTTTTCGAGCGCATCAACGTTGGAGATGTGGTGGAAGGTGTTGTCAAGAATGTGACAGATTTCGGTGCGTTCGTAGACCTTGGCGGAGCAGACGGCCTGCTTCATATCTCCGAGATGTCCTGGGGCCATGTTGACAATCCGCGCAAGATCTTCAAGGTTGGCGACAAGCTGACTGTCCTGATTAAGGATATCAGCGGCGACAAGATTGCACTCAGCCTGAAGTTTGAGGATCAGAATCCGTGGCTGACCGCTGCTGACAAGTATGCGGCAGGCAATATTGTTACAGGCCGCGTAGCCAGAATGACCGATTTCGGCGCATTTGTAGAGCTTGAGCCGGGCGTGGATGCACTGCTCCATGTTTCCCAGATTTCACGCGTTCATGTTGATAAGCCGTCAGATGTTCTGAGCATCAATCAGATGATCGAGGCGAAGGTTGTTGATTTCAATGAGGCAGACAAGAAAATCAGCCTGAGCATGAAGGCAATCGAGCAGCAGCCGCAGCCGGCACCGGAGGCTGAGTAAGCATATCCGGCGTATCCGCAGAGGAGTGAACAGGAGTGCTCTGTGCGAGCGGCGGGTTTTGGCTCATTTCCTGTACGGTATTGTCATAAATAATTGAATGAGAGATCCCCGTTTCGCGGAGCAGGTATCCGGACGAAGCGGGGATTTTTTCATCTCACAGAAAATTTCGTCCTGTGAGATGAAAGGACTTGAAAGGTAATGTCGGAAATGTCTGACACGAAAGTTTAGGAAGAGAGGAGATGAAAAAGCACATGAATCCAGAGACGATGACTGCAAATCTTACTGCCTTGTCCTTGACTTATGAGAACGAGGAGTACAAAAAGGAATTTAAAGAACGTCTGAAGCTGTGTGGGGCTGAAGATAAGATAACGGATAGGGTTTTTGAGTATACGAAAGGAATTTATGAGAGACCGGATTCCTGGGGGTATGATTCCAGGAGGCAAAGCAGTATAAGGCCGTGGGTATTCAGACCGGGCTCAAAAATCTTTTCAGAACCGCTTTTGCAGATGGTTGAGGAAGATAAACTCACTTTTTCAGAAGTAATGCGGATCTACGACGAGGCGCAATGGCATTATCAGAACAGCCGTGAACGGGATTTTATCCCGGAAGCATGGGAGGAAGTTGAAGAGGCATCTGGGCATAGCCTGAAAGCCGGAGAAAAATTTTATCTGGACAGAGAAATTGAAAAGCTTGCGGAGCTTGGCATGACCATGGAACAGGCACAGCGGCTTATGGCAAAAGAGCAGGATCTTCTTTTCAAATATAAATGGAACCAGAAGGCAGAACGCCCCTATACGCCTCCGCAGAGTGCGGGTTCCCGAATCTTCTCTGGCATTATGAGTATTTTTTTGATGTTGCTGGGTGCTGTGTTCATGACACCAGCGATTTGGCTCATATACATGGTAAAAACAGTTGGAACAGAGGATGGATCAATACTGGCCGTGGGATATATGGCGATGATTCTTCTTTTTGCGGTTGTTTTAGGAATTTTTCTGTTAAAAAAAGGAATCAAGGGCATTCGTAAGGCGGCTGCAGGGGAAAAGAAACAGGAGAATTTGGGAAAGTGGAGAGAACCGGTGCAGGAGAACATATCGCAGAAAGAAGAAAAAAATCCCAGAAACAGGGCTGTTCATCCTTATGAAAATGCGGATCCGCAGAAGACGAGCCTCTGGCAGCAGGAGAGAAAATTTATCGAGATACTTTTTAGCGCGGCAGAGCTGGACGGAAAAACCGATCTGTACAGTGGAGATTTTGGAATTGATACGCGCAGCGGGATCCCCTATTATATAGGTACCTTTCATGAGGAGAATGCTGCGTGTCATATATGGTACGATATAAAGGAACGCATTTCATGGCATGAACTGCAGACTTATGCTGAAAAACTGAAATATAATGCAAAATATTTAAAAAATATAAATGAGGACAACTGGCGGCAGCGTCTCTTCCATGTTCATTCCGGTCTGAATGAGCTTGCGGTGGAATGGAGACATCAAGGCAACAGCTATCAGATTGCCAGGATAACAATTCTGGAAAATGGATGTCAGATCAGCAGAGAAAGATATCTTTGCACTGATTCCATACATTCAAACATGCCTTCCGAAAAGAAAGTTTCCAGTGATCCGGCGGTGTTTTCTAAAAATGACTCAAAACTGCTTTTTGAAAAGAAAATTGAGCTGACATGGGAGCAGATGAAAGACAAAAATACGGTCCTGGAGCTTATGAGGAAGGAACTGGAAGATTCTCGGCTGGGAGATTTTGAGTCAGCTGTCGTAAAGGATATTCTGTGGAATTTTTATGAGGAATATGTGAAGAACAATCACGGCCTTTGATTCGGACAGAGGAGAGAAAACTATTGGAAAATCATGATATTTTTGAAAAGTATTAAACGGTAACTGACGACCCTTTATGCCATATATCCCGACACAAAAGATTATGTTCATTTGCCTTAAATTATAGTATAATTCTGACAACAACGAGACAACGCCCGTAAATGTAAACGATTCGGGCAGGGTATGGCAAAATAAATATAATTCAGGAGGATGCAAAGCATGAAGAAACAGATTTTTGCAGCGGCTGCGGCAGTGATGGCGATGTCAGCCACGATGGCGGTGCCGGTCATGGCGGATGACCCCGTGTCATTTACAATTTTCAATTCCAAAAGCGAGATCCAGGAGTATCTGGAGGAAGCGGCAGCTAATTACAGCGCGGAGAACAATGTAAATATTGAGGTCTACTATTCCAATGACACAGTGGCTGCACACCTTGCGACCAAGTATTCTTCAGGAGATCCGTACACACTGGCGATGACGGACGCGAAGGACGTTTACTCCGCAGGCGCCGAGTACGGATATGATCTGAGCGGTCAGGACTGGGTGGAGGATACGGATTACGAGATCACCGTGGACGGAAAGGTTCTTGGATTCCCGGTCTGCATCGAGGCCCGCGGCATTATTTACAATGCGGACGCGATTGAGGAGATCACCGGAGAACCGTTTGATCCGTCAACAATCGTTACACTGGACGACTTTACCGCATTCTGTGACAAGCTTGTGGAGGGCGGTATGGAAAGCCCCACCGCGATTCTGAAGCCGGACTGGTCGCTGGCAGCGCATTACCTCCAGCAGGTCTATGAGGAGCGCGAGGATGTGCAGGGATTCATCAACTCGCTCTACGCAGGGGAAGCCGACCTGATGAACGATGAGAAGTTTAATGCCCTGATGGATACGTTTGACGCTCTCAAGAAATACAATATTTTTAAGTCCGCCCCAATTTCCGCAGAGGATGAGCTGGTTCATATGTATACCTCCGAGGGTGGAGTTGCATTCCAGTTTGGCGGATGCTGGGACTGGAACGATATCATTGACTTTGATTATACGGGCAATGTCGGCATCATGCCTGTCCCGCAGAATGTCGAGGACGACTTCACAGGCAAGCTTGTAGGCGGCGGTTCCAAATATTTCTACGTTGACAACAGCGAGTACACGACGGACGAGCAGCGCGCGGCAGCGTGTGATTTCCTGAACTGGCTGGTGTATTCCGACGAGGGACAGACGCTGACCTCTGAGACCTGCGGCATGGTATCCGCATTCAAAAACAACGAAAAAACCTGCAGCAATGACCTTGGTCAGATTGTGAAGCAGTACGTTGACGAAGGCAAACTGATCCCGAATTATGATTATGATCCGGATGATCACTATTCAGTACTTGGCGCAAGCATGCAGAAATATCTTGCGGACGCGATTGACCGCGAAGGTCTCGCAGGCGAGATTGAAAATTACTGGTCTTCCGTGACGCCGGTACAGCAGTAATTTTACGGTTCACCTCCCTGTGGGTTGTGACTGGATTCCTCCAGGGCCTTTGTCCGATAGTTTTTGGGACTCAGGCCATAGTAATTCTTAAAAATTTTAGAAAATGTCAGCGGATTTTCATAGCCGGCTTTTTTCGCGATATCCTGTACAGACAGGCTGGTCGTGCAAAGAAGCCGGCTGCTTTGTTCCATGCGGTATCTGACGATGTACTCCTGAGGGGAAACGTGCATCTTATCCTTGAATATATGCGTGAGGTAGTACCTTGAGATGCCGATGCAGGAAGCAACGTCACTTACGCGTATGTGATTGTAATGTTTATGAATATATTCCAGGGCGGAGTTTACGTAAATTTCAGGAGAATAGTCGTACGTCTCCGTTTTTTTCTCCCGGTCGGGCTTCTGGTTCCAGGAGCTGATCAGAAGTGCGATGGCTTCATAGAGGAGCGAAGTCCGGGTAAGCTCGTTGACGATGGTCAGTTCGTGGACATTCAGGATTTTTTCTATAATTGCGAGAAATTCTTCCGGATCGATGCAGGCGTCGCGGACCGGACATTCCTGGGAGAGACCGGCTTTCTCAAGAAAGAGACCTGCCCTTGTGCCTGCAAACGTAATCCATGCGTAATGCCAGGGATCTTCCGGATCGGCGTAGTAAAAGACCTCTGTGTCGGGCGGGAGCATAAAAATCTGGCCGCGGCGGAGATGGAAAGACTGTCCGTTTATTTTCAGGGTTCCTTTTCCGTGGAAGATAAAGTGAACATGGTAGTCCTCCCGTATGATTGGACCGAAAAATTTATCCGGGGCGCACCGCTCAATCCCACATTCGGAAAGACAGAGTTCTTCCGTGGTCTTGACGTGGCTTTTCAGCCAGCGAAAATTTGCGTCGATTCTATAATTGCTGGAATAGTCCATGATTTTTCCTCCGATTCTGTATGTGCTGTCCGCACATTTTTCCATGAAAAATGGTTTCTTTTCGGTGTTTTTGAGATCCTGGCATCATTTTACAGGAAAAATCAGAAAAAAGAAAGAGCGGACACGAGGAACGAAAAGGTTTTTGTTCGTTGGGTTGAAAATAGAGATTATTTAGAGATAAATTAGAAATTTTTTAGATATTCGTATGCTACAGTAGAAATATCCACGTGGCATACGGATTTTTTTCGTACTGCGGAAAATTCTTCCGGATTTTCTGTGACATGAAAGGTCTTCGGCTGAATGTACCGGTTATTCTGCCGTGAAAAATCCGGGATGCCTTCTGGAGATCAACAGTTCCGCTGCAGGAATGCAGTGGCTCATTGCCCGCGGGAATCAATCAACGAGGAGGAGAACCATATGAAATTTTTTCACTGGAAAAAAAGACGAGGCAGTGTAAAGGGGGCTGCCGCGGTTCTGTCGGTCTGCATGTGCCTGGGACTGATGGCAGCGTCGTCACACATGACATATGCAGAGGAAGGAGATGGGAACGGCGCGGACGGCTCCGCGATGGGGCGTTATGTGGAGCAGACGCTGGAGACGCCGGATATCTGGATCTATGACATTGCGGCGATGCCGGACGGAAGGCTTCGGCTGATCGGGCAGACAAAGAAGGAAGGCGGGAGCGGGTCGTATGAAATGTGGGACAGCGTGGACGGGGGAGAAAGCTGGGAGAAAGCGGCTGCCCTGCCGGAGGAAATGAATGATAAATATTTTCTGAATATCAGCCTTGATCAGGATGGGGGAGGCGCGGGAGTCGTGTTCTGTTCCTCAAAGGATGGTCAGGATTTTGTGCATGAATATTACAGTTTTGATGCCAAAGGAGAGACAGCGCAGATCCCGGAGTCTGCGGATATTGACGAGATACAGATGTTCTGTTTTGGTTCGCAGGGAGAACTGATCGGCCAGGGGCTTGGAAACAGCGCGTTTCGGATGAACCGGGAGAGCGGGGAAGCTGAGCAGACATTTGCGGGACCGGGAGATTATACGATTATGATCGGTGTCTGCGGGCAGGAACTCCTGATGCTCGGAGATTCGGAAGTGCAGCGCTATGATATTGCGACGGGAGAACCGCTGCCGTACGATGAGAGTCTGAACGCACAGCTGTTTGAAAACGGAACGGATTACAGGGTTACAACGACCAGTTCCGTTCATATCGTGTTTGGCTATACGGATGATGGAAGGATGTATTATGTTTCGGCGGAGGGAATTTTTGCTCATGTGCAGGGCGGAACAGTTGTGGAGCAGCTTGTCAGCGGTGGAATGTGTTCTCTGTCGGAGCCGGGTACCGGACTGATCGGGATGGCGGTGATGGGGGAGGATTTTTACGTGGTCTGCCAGAAGGGAGAGAAAACAAAACTTCTGAAATACGGATATTCCCCGGATACTCCGACGGTACCGGAGAAGGAAGTGAGGGTATATTCGCTTAAAGAAAATGAAGAGATCCGTCAGGCCATCGTCATGTATCAGAATGCGCATCCGGACACACAGATAAGCTATGAGACCGGTCTTTCGGATGACGGCGGAGTGACGGCGGCGGACGCGCTGCGTACGCTGAACACGGACATTATGGCGGGCAGCGGGCCGGATATTCTGGTGCTCGACGGGATGCCGGTCAATTCCTATATTGAGAAGGGTATCCTTGCCGATATCAGCGGAATCCGCGACGCAGTGCAGGAAACGGCGGATCCGTTTGAGGCGATGGTTTCAGCCTGGGAGAAGGATGGGGCTGTGTACGCGATGCCCATCCGATTCAAAATGCCGCTTCTGGTCGGGGATTCGGAGATGGTCGGGCAGGCCGGGGATCTGACACGGCTGGCGGATCTGATCGCGTCAGATACGGAAAGCGCGGGAAGCGGCGTGATCTATCCGTTTAACGCTCTGCTTTCCGATGTATATCTGTATCATGTCTGCGCCGGAGCGTGGAGGAATGAAGATGGCACGATCAATGAGGAAAAACTGCTGGAGTACATGGTGCAGACAAAAAAGATCCGCGACAGCCAGATGCCGCTGATCGACGAGCAGATGGTTGGGATAAGTGAAGAACTTACCGCGGAACAGGGGAGCAGAATGCCGGATAATCTGGGAGTGGATGGACTGGATTTTCTGGAGGGGTTTAAGCTGTCCTTCGGGGAAGCGTACAGTATCCATGAGGTAAACTGGATTTCCAGCGTGAACAGGATGACGGGAAA
>CANQUH010000188.1 GCA_947626965.1 uncultured Lachnospiraceae bacterium | reverse complement strand
TGTTTTTGGGGTCTCAGTGTCATGCTTTTCCATGTGAACATGGAACGCATGACCTTTCGACCCTGGCATCATATTATTTTGTGAGATACTTAATTTCTACGAGATATATTACTACTTCACTTTGATAAAATCAACACGTTTTTGAATTATTTTCCAGTAAATTCTACTTTATAATTAAAGAAATATCATTTCTCCGACAGCACCGCACAGCAGCAATGAAGCTCAAAAAATTCTCCGATCTTTTCCGCAAATTTATGTATTGCATTCTTAAATTTCCGATTTACAGCAAAATCGAGTAGGAGGTGGTTTTTTCTTCCTGCTCGTCTGCGCGGCCCAGGTGCTGCGCCAGCAGCTGGTTTCCCTGCCCGGACCTGTGATCGAGGAGGCGGCTTTTCCTCCTGCTCGCCCGCGCGGCCCGTGTGCTGCGTCAGCAGCTATTTTCCTTACACGGGCCTGCGCATACAAACAATGGCGAACCCGCCTGAGCAGATCCGCCGTATTTTTTACAGTCATATTTTCAACTCTTCTGTTACATTACGCACAAAACCGTTTTTCTCTTATCCCTGATATAATCCTGTATCACAATCCTCAAAAATTTTAGTAATTAAGCGCTACGGAGCCGGCTCTCTCAGCCGCCGTATCGGTCACATTCCGGGCTACTTTTCCGCTCTCTGTCTCTTCGATCTTTACTACATCCTTCTTCGCGTCTGCGGATGTCTTGAACTCCATCTGTACCGATACAGTTCCTTCCGCAACGTCAAGCACATAGCCTTCTGACTCAAGCGTTACATCGTAGAAAGCGTAGCTTGCATTCTCTTCCGCCGCAAGGCTTGCGCGGGCCGCTTCCTTCGCCGCCTCGTACTGCTCGCTTCCCTCTTCCAGTCTCGTAACCTTCACCTCGGTATCAGCCGGAAGCTGTGCCGCCTCAGATGCGAAAACCGTGACCGCCACTTCCTCATCCTCGTACGTGAGCACTCCGGAAATCCAGGTCTCCGGATTTTCCGCCGGAACCGTCTCTTCCTGCGCCTCTGCCGCCTCTTCCATCATCTCCGGCGCTTCCGCTTCTCCCTCAGAAGCTTCAAGGCCGAAATCCGGAAGTGCCGCTCCCGGAACCAGGCTGTCTTCGATCACCACGATATCCGCTACATCAATATCCATATCCGCCATATTGATTTCCGCATCCCCCGCCTCCGGCATCTCCGGCATTACCTCCGCCGCGGGGGCGTCCGCCTGTAAAACGTCCTGGTTTTCAGACTCCGGAACCATCTCCTGGACTGCCTGGATTTCTGCTTCACTGTCTATAATCATCTCGGCCTGTGCGGTCATCCCGGACCCTGTACCGATCATCACCATCATAGCTGCTGCAAACGAACAAACTGCCATTTTCCCCATCACGTTCCATGTCTTCTTCATATTTTTCATCTCCTTTTCTATCTTTTTATTTCCTCAGCTTCTGCTTTGTATTTTTTGTATTTTTTGTATTTTTTGTATTTTTTGTATTTTTTGTATTCCTTCCGCCCCCTGCCTGGCAGAGGCCTGCGGGAAATCTTTTTCTGCTGTTCTTTCTTCTTATTATACACGCCGCCGGTCATATACTGGTCATTTCAGTGAAGATTTTTTGCGATTTTCAAAAAAAATGTGACCAGAGGGTAAATCCGCGGTACCTGTCCGGGAATTCCGCGATGTGGGAAGGCTGTACATAGCGAAAGCTGACAAAAAATGAAATGCGGAGCAATTCGTGGCATTATGGGACAAAATATATCAAATGGGAGTCAATCCCCCATCTGATATACGCTCCGCGAGGGCACCGTGTGCCGGTGGCACACGCTTGGTGCCGACCGAAACGGAGTGTAGAGCGCAGAGATTCGGATAAGAAGATGTCTGCTAAAGCAGACCCGAATCTCGCGCCAAGACTCGCAAGCGAGTCTTGAATTTGCCCCTGCATATTAATATTAAAGAAATCAAATTTGATGTAGACACGAGTGCAAATATATGCTATGATACATCTGATGATCATCAAATAAACTTATCAATCATTAATTATATATTATCTTATTATCTGTTGAATCTTATATTGCATTTCATTCAGATTATCCGATTTTCTTTCACAACATACTTGTAATCACACGTCAATACTGCTACAATAAGGAGGAACAATTATTGAACCAAAACAAATTAAATCAAAAACAGACAGGATATCCAGGATCCGATCCGGCAGACCAGGCCGCACAGGAAACGGATCTTTCAGAAGGCACTTTAAAACCGTCTGCCTTTTCGGAGGATGTTCAAGAACCGGCCGTTCTTTTGGAGGATGTTCAAGAACCATCCACCTTTTCGGAAGATACTCAAAAACCGCTTGCCTTTCCGAAGGATACTCAGGAACCATCCATCCTTTCGAAGGATGATCCGGAACATGACAGCACGACAGCGCGGGATGAGGCAGACGACAGCGGTCAGACCATACCGGACTTAAACCGCTGTTTTAAGGATGGAATCTTCCGCATCGTCTTCCGCGAAAGGGAAAACCTTCTCAGCCTCTACAATGCCATCAGCGGCACCGATTATGATAATCCGGCGGATCTCATCATTTATACGCTGGAAGATGCGGTGTACATGGGAATCAGGAACGACGCCGGCTTCCTGCTCCATACCCAGCTCGGGCTGTACGAACACCAGAGTACCCTCTGCTATAACATGCCCCTGCGGGGCCTCCAATACTTTGCGGCGATGTACCGCGCGTATGTAAAGGCAAACGGATACGACCCGCACCGAAGGAAAGTGATCCCTCTGCCGGTTCCCCAGTACATCGTCTTCTACAACGGAGAAGAAAAACGCCGCGAGAAATGGGAAATGAAGCTGTCGGACGCATTCCTGCTCCCGGAAGGACAGGAAACCAGCGGCAGAAACACGCTCCTGTCCTCCCTGGCCGCACCCGGGGCGCCTGCGCTGGAGTGTACCGCCCTGGTGCTGAACATCAACTACGGGAAGAACCGGGAGCTGATGGAAAAATGCAGGAAGCTCGGGGAATACGCGCAGTTCGTCGCCTGCATGCGGAGGCACATGAAAGGAAAAACAACGGAAAAGGAGAAGCTGGAGGCAGTGAATACTGCGGTGGACGAATGCATCCGGAAAGGAATTCTGAAAGATATCCTGATAAAGAACCGTGCGGAGGTAGTGGCAATGAGCTTTTGGGAATACGACGCAGAACGGCACCTGAAGATCGAGAAGGAAGACAGCTACAACGATGGATTCCAGGATGGAATAAAAAGTGAGAAGAAAAACACGCTGCGGGAAAGGAAACGCGCGGACGCTGCTGAAAACCGGGCAAACGCCGCTGAAAACCGCGCGAACACGGCTGAAAATCGGGCGGATGTTGCTGAACAGAAGCTTGCTCAGTTACAGGAAGAACTCCGGATTCTGCGTGGACAGCTGGCCGGGAACAATTAAGCGGAGGTAGCAGCAATGAGCTTTTGGGAATACGACGCAGAACAGCACCTGAAGATCGAGAAGGAAGACAGCTACAACGATGGATTTCAGGATGGAATAAAACAGGGAATCGAGAGCGAGAAAAACAACACGCTGCGGGAAAGGAAACGCGCGGACGCTGCTGAACAGAAGCTTGCCCAGTTGCAAGAAGAACTCCAGATGCTGCGTGGGCAGCTGGCCGGGAACAATTAAGCGGACCCAAAACCGGTCCGACAGCTGTATACTGTCTATACGAACGACAGCGGATCTACCTGAGCAGATCCGCTGTATTTTATTGCGTCCTGTTTTTTATTTTACCACGTCTTCTTCCGCCTTCTCACGAAAAACACCATCAGCCCCACGATCACCACGGCCGATCCCGCGAAGATTCCCATGTACAGGCCCAGCGGCGTCTCGTTCGGCAGCGTCTCATCCAGCACCCGCACCAGGAAGGTGTCCCCCACCTCCATCTGGTCCAAGTCCGTGAACAGCTTTGCCGAAGGCAGGCCCCGGGGCCCCGAGAGCACGCAGTGCGTCCCCTTTCCGCCCACCGGCAGCGACGACCCCGGGATATGATCCACCGCCACCTGAAGGATTGCCTCGTCCGTCCCGTGATAGATCGGGAGCGACACCTTGATCTTCGGGATCTCCACGTACCCCATGATCCCCGTGCCGCTGATGTTCAGGATCCCGTTGTAGTTCTTCTCCTGCTTCTTCGTCATGAACCAGTGGTTCGAACGCTTCTTCAGCTTTTTGTTGTACTTCACCGCCTGGTCCCACATCTTCTCGTACGTATTATCATCGATCTGCGGCAATTCAGATCCTTCAGAAAATCCGGACCCTGCGGGATATTTTCATTTCCATATCTTAGCATCTGACACTGCGGCCCCGCCTGACAATGCTGCTGGACCGACTCCACAGAAGGCCCGGAGGACAGAAGCTGCAGGAGGCGTCTGCTCCTGATGCAGTTTATCCTTTTTTAATTTTTTTCATCTGGACATAATTTCATATATATGATATAATACATACAATAATCTGTATAGAAAATTATTTATCATTAATCATCTGTATTATCTTTTCATTTTCAATATCTTACATTACATTTCATGCGGATTATCCGGCATTTTTTCACAACACACTTGTAACTGTCCACCGTTACTGCTAAAATAAGGAGGAATGATTATTGAATCAGAACACAGCAACTGAAAAACAGACAGGATATCCAGGATCCGTCCCCACGGACCAGACCACACAAAAACCGGTTTCCCCAGAAAGCATTGCGGAACTATCCGCCCTTTTGGAGGATGATCCGGAACGTAACAGCGCAGCAGCGCAGGATGTGACAGACCTGGCAGATAACAGCGGACAGACCGTACCGGACTTAAACCGCTGCTTCAAGGACGGCATCTTCCGCATCGTTTTCCGCGAAAAGGAAAATCTTCTCAGCCTCTACAACGCCATCAGCGGCACCGATTATGATAATCCGGAGGCTCTTATCATCTACACGCTGGAAGACGCGGTATACATGGGAATCAGGAACGACGCCGGCTTCCTGCTCCATACCCAGCTCGGGCTGTACGAACACCAAAGTACTCTCTGCTATAACATGCCCCTGCGGGGCCTTCAGTATTTCGCGGCGATGTACCGTGCATATGTAAAGGCAAACGGATACGACCCGCACCGAAGGAAAGTAATCCCGCTGCCGGTTCCCCAGTACATCGTCTTCTACAACGGAGAAGAAAAACGCCGCGAGAGCTGGGAAATGAAGCTGTCGGACGCATTCCTGCTCCCGGAAGGACAGGAAACCAGCGGCAGAAACACGCTCCTGTCCTCCCTGGCCGCACCCGGGGCGCCTGCGCTGGAGTGTACCGCCCTGGTGCTGAACATCAACTACGGGAAGAACCGGGAGCTGATGGAAAAATGCAGGAAGCTCGGGGAATACGCACAGTTTGTCGCCTGCATGCGGAGGCACATGAAGGGGAAGACAACGGAAAAAGAGAAGCTGGAGGCAGTGAATACTGCGGTGGACGAATGTATCCGGAAGGGAATCCTGAAAGATATCCTGATAAAGAACCGGGCGGAGGTAGTGGCGATGAGCTTTTGGGAATACGATGCAGAACGGCACCTGAAAATCGAAAAGGAAGACAGCTACAACGATGGATTTCAGGATGGAATAAAAAGTGAGAAGAAAAACACGCTGCGGGAAAGGAAACGCGCGGACGCTGCTGAAAACCGGGCAAACGCCGCTGAAAACCGCGCGAACACGGCTGAAAACCGTGCGAACGTTGCTGAAAACCGCGCGAACACGGCTGAAAATCGCGCAGACGCTGCTGAACAGAAGCTTGCCCAGTTACAGGAAGAACTCCGGATTCTGCGTGGCCAGTTGGCAAGTGGGAAATAAAATCGCAGCGGACCCAAAACTGGTCCTCCAGCTGTATACTGTCTATACGAACGACAGCGGATCTGCCTGAGCAGATCCGCTGTATTTTATTGCGTCCTGTTTTTTATTTTACCGTGTCTTCCTCCGTCTTCTCACGAAGAACACCAGCAGCACCACCAGCATCACGGCCGATCCCGCGAAGATTCCAAGGTACAGGCCCAGCGGCGTCTCGTCTCCTGTCCGCACGCTGTTCTGCGTCGGCGGCGTATCCGGATTCTCCGGGATCACCGGCTCTCCGGGCGGCTCCGTCCGCGCGTTCGTGATTACCGCGGCCTCCTCGGAGTGGTCTCCGGAAAGCGTCACACTCGTCTTGTCTACCGATACCGTGTACGCGAAGCTCGCGCTTCCCGCCACCGGCACGCCGTCCGCGTCTGTCTCGGTTACGTAATAGGTCTTCCGGCTGTATTTTACCGCCTGATCCCACATCTTCTCGTACGTATCGTCATCGATCTGCGCCACGCTCTCCGCGTAGAAAGTGATTGCCCTCGACTGGTGGAACGAGTTCCAGCAGTCGCTGACCGTGGGGTACAACAGCAGGAAGAGTCCTGCGAGCAGAACGGACAGGAAATTACTGTCTGCAACGCGTACACCACGCCCGGAACCGGGTTCCCGTTCTCATCCCCTTTTCACAGAGAACGGTTGACCGCTGTCGGAAAATCTGGTAAACTGAGAACATGCAAAATGTAACGGCGTTCATTCTATTTGAGGTGGTTTCCATGGCAGACCAGCCGGACAAGATCGCGTGGCACCCGGGATTTTACGGAGCCGCCGAGCTGGAACTCCGCGCGAATTCCGACGTGCTGACATTTATACAGGAATATAATCTGAGCAAAGAGCCTCTCTGCGCGGATCTCCTGGTCATCCGGAAAGACCCTGGCGTACAGATCGCAAACGAGATCGGGAGGATCTTTAAAGGGCATAACATCATTGAGTACAAGAGCCCTGATGACGGCCTTACCATCGACGACTTTTACAAGGCGGCCGCGTACGCGTGTCTGTACAAGTCGCTCGGGCAGACGGTGGACCAGTATCCCGGAACGGATATCACGGTCTCGCTGTTCCGGGAGGCGTATCCCCGGAAGCTGTTTTCTGCGCTGCGGTCATTGGGGCGGAACATAGAGGAGAAATTCCCGGGTATCTATTATAGCTTGAGAGTTAAAAGTTTGCACCATTAAGAAGCCAGCAGATCCTCACAGACTTCTGGCCTATCCTCCTGCTGTTCCT
>CANQUH010000187.1 GCA_947626965.1 uncultured Lachnospiraceae bacterium | reverse complement strand
TTCGTGAGCATGGATATCCGGCAGAGATTGCCTATGATGAAAAGGCGGACAACCTCTGGGAAGAAGCGGTGACAGGAGCGGACTTTTCCGGAGAATTTCCTGTTAGCTTCTATGAAGAAGAATATAATCGCGTAGTTGTAGCGCAGGAGGCTTTCTCGTTAGAGAAATATGTTAAGGCAAGCAGAACCGGGCGTGGCACCAGACTCGATAGAAAAAAGAGAATGCAGATATGGAAGGTGTTTGAAACTTACCAGAATCTGATGAAGGAAAATCAGGTCCGTGATATCAATACAGCCATGTACGAGTGCAGACTGTTAATAGAAAAAACATCCTCAGAAACACGGTATAAGCACGTTATCGTCGATGAAGGACAGGATCTTAGCGCTAATGCGTTTCGTTTGCTTAGGTCGATTGCCGGCGAAGAGCACGAGAACGATATTTTTATAGTCGGCGATGCGCACCAGAGGATTTATAAAAACAAGGCCGCTCTGTCAAAGTGTGGAATCAATATCAGAGGAAGAAGCAGTGTTCTGAGAATCAATTACAGAACAACGGAAGAAATTCGGAAGGCGGCATTTGCTTTACTGAATGGAATATCCTTTGATGACCTTGACGATTCCTTCGACACCGGAGACCGTTGTCAGTCTCTTACGCATGGATCAGTTCCGGAGATAATCGCTACAACGAATGCAAATGAGGAATTTGATGCAATCCTGACAAAGGTTAAAGGATTGATCGATGGCGGTGTGTCTGCAAAAAATATCTGTGTTGTTGCCAGGACGCACAGATTGCTGGATGATTATATCGCTCATTTCACTTCGAGTGGAATCCGCTGTTATGAGATCAAGGGAAATAAGGCAGATGATCGCGGCTTGGATGGACTCCGCGTTGCTACGATGCACAGAGTTAAGGGACTGGAATTCCAATATGTATTTGTCGCGGCTGCCAACAATCACATTATCCCGTTAGCTTCGGCAATTGACCATACGGATGCCGTCAGTGAACAGGAAACAATGACAGCTGAAAAGTGTCTGCTATATGTGGCGCTGACAAGAGCCCAAAAGGGTGCTTATATCAGCGGGTACGGGAAGATGTCAGAGTTTTTGCAGGGAAAGTAACTATCGGTTAAGGAGTATCAGAATTATGAGTTTGATTCTATGCCCAGAATGTGGAACGAAAATCTCTGATAGAGCGACAAAATGTCCTCATTGTGGCTTTCAGAGCGCGGATGCCGAGAGGCCTATTAGCGAACAAGATAAGTATGAGATAGTTCCTATTTTTGAATATGATATTGAGGAGTGGAAACCTAATAGGGGAGATTTGAGTGTGATTTCCTATGAAGACAATAAAAGCCTTATCGAATATTTTGGTAGTTGGGAAACAATTCAGGTAAAACTCCCGGCAATTGCGGAAGTCATTGGAGCTATGGCGAATAAAGAACATGTGATGATCGCCAAAATGGATAACTATGTTAAAGACCTGATTGATAAAGGGATATATCGCTTTACGATTGATAAGCAGGGAGAAATCCTTCCGACAATCAGAGACGCTGATGGCTTTGTAAAACAGGTGCGATTGGAGGATATGGCTCTTACGCCTAACCTAACTCAATCTCTGAACAATCTATCTACACATGCTGTTATGGCTCAGATATTGGATGAGATTGAGTATGTCGGAGACGCCATTAGAGAAATTCACATTGAACTACAGAATGATCGATTGGCTATGGCTGAAAGTTCCCGCGATAAATTGAAGCAGGCACGGATGATACAGGATGCAAAGCTGAGAGAAGTCGCGCTAATCGGAGTAGTAAACAGCGCTACAGATGCGAAGAGAATTCTTATGCGGAATTTCTCACAGAATATGAGTCATATTATAGAGCATTCTCATAAGAGCGATCTTCAACTGATACTATCTCCGAAGGGTGAAAGAGATGTCAGCCAAAAAGCTATTGATTCTTTCCAGGCACTTGTGTACATAACAAATGCTGTCCAAACAGAATGTGAAGGATATGCAATGCTTGGAGAATACGAACCGTGTCGTGAATGCTTAAGCGAATTTAAGACATTCATCGAAGAAAACGGTCTTAATAAGAGGGACACATTGCTTTTGCTAAACGAGAATTCTTCCCAGAAAAGAATTGAGATAGTGGATGAGTTTTCAGATATAGCTTCAAGAATATCGGCATTTGATACATCTTCAGGACAGATAGAGTTTCGGATGCGAGATCTACTGACGACGACTGACGAAGGAAGGAGGTTGAATTAAGTATATGCGCAAATTTGCCCTGTACTGGCCGGACTATGAAATTGTGCAACGGGTCGTTGCACAAATACCGTGGCGAACAAATATAACTTTGCTGGATAAGCTGAAAGAACAGGAAGAGCGTATATGGTATGCAGAGAAAACCATAGAGAATGGTTGGAGTAAGACGATACTTGAGCTGCAGATCCAAAGCAGACTGATGGAGCGAACAGGTAAGACAGTCAATAATTTTCCGGCTGCATTACCACCGATGGATTCAGATATGGCAAACCAGATATTTAACCTTTTTCAGCAAGAAATCCCCCACTTCTAAAGTGGGGGATGAATTGCCTTCCCACTTTGCTTGACATAAATATAATAATTTGTTATCATATAATCAGTCGAAAAGAGAAATAGACTGATTATACCTGGAATTGAATAGTAATGTATATTCCGTGTTTTTGCTATACTATATCTTGTATTGATTGTAAAATACCGCAAAAAAGTATTTGACGACTGAAAAAGGAATTTCCGCAGATACGCCGGAAGATTTGGAAGGAATATTTTTGGAGTCAGAGTTTTTGTTTACTTATAACAGGAAGCGCACCTGTCGAAGTAATCAGAAAATACATGGAAAGTCAAGGTGAAAAGCATTGAACAAAGCTTATAAATTCAGAATATATCCCAATGAAGAACAGCGTGCAGTGTTTGCCAGGACTTTCGGCTGCGTCAGATTTATCTATAATCGTATGTTATCCGATAAAATCAGGCATTATGAGGAAACCGGACAAAAGCTGAACAATACTCCTGCACAGTATAAAAAGGAATTTGAGTGGCTTAAAGAGGTTGACAGCCTGGCTCTTGCCAATGCCCAGATGAATTTACAGACGGCTTTTCAGAATTTTTTCAAACAGCCAAAAACGGGGTTTCCAAAGTTCAAATCAAAAAAATCCAACCGCAAAAGTTATACGACAAACTATGTAAATGAAAATATTTTTATTTCCGATGGGCAGATCAGACTGCCAAAAACCGGCTTTGTAAAAATGAAGCAGCACAGACCTGTACCATCCGATTACAAACTGAAATCCGTGACAGTAAGCCAGACCCCAGGCGGAAAGTATTATGTCAGCATTTTGTTTGAGTACGAAAACCAAGCACAACAGCAAATGCCGACCACTTTTTTAGGGCTTGATTTTTCCATGCACGGATTATACATGGACAGCAATGGTTATGAGCCGTGTTATCCGGGATATTACAGACAAGCCGAAAAGAAACTGAAAAGGGAACAAAGAAAATTATCCCTTATGCAAAAAGGCTCCAGGAACCGCGGCAGGCAGCGTATCAGGGTGGCCAGACTCCATGAAAAGACTGCAAATCAACGCAGGGATTTTTTACATAAACAATCCAGACAAATAGCCGATGTTTACGATTGTGTATGCGTAGAAGATCTTGATATGAAAGCGATGTCGCAGTCTCTTAATTTCGGTAAATCCGTAGCTGATAACGGCTGGGGTATGTTCACAACATTTCTGCGATATAAGCTTGCCGATTCAGGCAAACAGTTTGTAAAAACAGATAAGTTTTTTGCAAGCTCTCAGATCTGTAATATCTGCGGCTGTAAAAATCCGGATACAAAAGACTTGTCTGTCAGAGAATGGGATTGTCCTCAATGCGGAACTCATCATAACAGAGATATAAACGCCGCAATCAATATCAGAAACGAAGGTATGAGATTAGCATTTGCATAAATAACTATAAATATAAAACCGTGGGACGCACGGGGTTAGCTCGCTTATGCTTAGTACATTGGTACTATCGAACGAGAATCAAACCTGCCATTGCGGTGGGAAGCCCCCACCTCTTCAGGTGGAGGAGGACGTCACCACCTCATTTAGAAGCAAGGCCGTTTACACCGCTGCAGACCAGTTTTGTCGTCAGTGCAATGATTTCCTCCAGCGGGATCTTCTTTCCGTCAGCGACCCACTGCTTATAGATTTCGATGGTGCTTTGGGAAACGAAGGTCATGATGATATTCTGGACATACGGATCGACATTCCTCTGCTTTCCGTCAGTACCCCAGGTTTCCGACATGATCTCATTTGTGATTCGGCGGCTGATATAGTGATAACTGCCGCTGCACATCAATCTCTCATGAAGCCGCCCTGCGCCTTCGCTCACCAGAAAGAACTCCCGTGTAATTTTATCCATATCGCGGGGGCGTTCCAGGCCCTGAGTGCGTTTGATGAAATTCTTTGCCATTTCATTTTGCAGTTCCCGCAAAAGATCGTCCAGAGAACTGTAATGCAGATAGAAAGTTTTACGGTTGATCCTTGCCCGCTCCGTCAGTTCCTTTATGGAAATCTGCTCATAGTCTATCTCGCAGATCATTTCTTCAAAAGTTTTCCGAATGGCCTCCTTCGTGCGGATTACACGCAAATCTTTTTTTTTCGCGTTGCTCATAACGATACCTCCTGTTGCTCAGATCATGCTTGTCTCTGTTATACACCATTCATGTATAAAAATCAACACGTGTACAATTACGCCACATTTTTGCATAGAGTGTGGCGTAAACCACTTTCACTGCGGAAATGTTGTGGAGGTTGAATCGCATAAGCGGTATCATACACACATGAGAATTAGCAGAGTGGAGGTGTCTCATGGACAAAAGAAAACTTGGGATGGCTGTCTGACAATGGATATTAATGCATAAGTTGAGGAGATAGAGATGAAAGTCATGTTGGTGAACGGCAGCCCGCACGAAAAGGGCTGCACATACACGGCACTTACAGAGCTTGCCGATACATTTACAAAAGAAGGCGTCGGCACAGAAGTGTTCTGGATCGGGAACAGGCCGCTTTACAGCTGCATCGGCTGCGGTAAGTGCGGCGAGATAGGCCGCTGTGTATTTGAAGATCGGGTCAATGAATTTCTCCAGGTCGCGGGCGATTATGACGGATTTATATTTTCATCCCCGGTGCATTATGCCGGGGCGACCGGGGCGCTGACTTCCTTTATGGGGCGGGTGTTTTTTGCCGATCTGCACTCCGGGAAAAACCGTTTTTATTTGAAACCCGCTGCGGCTGTGGTATCTGCAAGGCGGGCCGGGACAACAACCACGCTGGATCAGATTAACAAATTCTTCCTCTGGGGACACATGCCGATTGTTTCCTCACGCTATTGGAATATGGTGCACGGCAGTACCCCGGAGCAGGTCAGAGAGGACCAGGAAGGAATGCGTAATCTGCGTATGCTGGCTAAAAATATGACCTGGTTCCTGCGCTGCAAGGAAGCCGGAGAAAAACTGGGCGTCCCGCAGCCCAACTACGATTAAATGATGCCAGGGTCGAAAGGTTTAAATTTAAAGGAGGAAAAAACAATGTCTGATTATTTTGGTAAGGAAACACCGAAACTTGGCTTCGGACTGATGCGTCTGCCGCAAAAAAACACAGGTACCGACATTGAGCAGGTCAAGAAGATGGTCGATCTGTTTATGGAGGCGGGATTTACATACTTCGACACCGCTTTCGTGTACGGCACCTCGGAGCAGGATATCAAAAAGGCGCTGGTTGATCGCTACCCGCGGGATTCCTACACCCTCGCCACCAAGCTCAACGCCTTTATGATGTGCCACGACGAAAAGAGCGCCAAGGAGCAGTTTTACAAGAGCCTGGAGCGCACCGGCGCGGGCTATTTTGACTATTATCTGATGCACGCTCTGATGGCAAACAACTACACAAAGTACGATCAGTACCACATCTGGGACTTTGTAAAGGAACGCAAGGCGGAGGGGCTGATCCGGAACATGGGCTTCTCCTTCCATGCGGGTCCGGAGCTTCTGGACAAACTGCTGACCGAACACCCGGAGGTAGATTTTGTCCAGCTTCAGATCAACTACGCTGACTGGAACAATCCGGAAGTGAATTCCCGTTTAAACTATGAAGTGGCGAGAAAGCACGGCAAATCCATCGTCGTGATGGAGCCGGTGAAGGGCGGCAAGCTGGCCAACCCGCCGAAAGAAGTGAAAAAGCTGTTCCACGACTATGCCCCGGATATGTCCCCGGCATCCTGGGCAATCCGCTTTGTGGCTTCTCTGGACGGCATCATCACGGTGCTTTCGGGAATGTCCAGCGTGGCGCAGATGGAAGATAATCTCTCTTACATGAAAAACTTCCAGCCGCTGAACGAGGAGGAGCAGAAGATCATCCGCAAGGCGCAGAAAATCCTCGGCAATTCCGCAGAGATACCCTGTACCGCCTGTCACTACTGTACGGAAGGCTGCCCGCAGCAGATCCCGATCCCGGATATTTTTGCGGCGGCGAACCTGCAGCTCGGCAATGGACAGACGGCGCAGGCAAAGGAACGCTACGCCGCCATCCCGGAGGGGCACCGCGCGGCTGACTGCATCGAATGCAGGCAGTGTGAGGGCGCGTGTCCGCAGCATCTGAAGATTACAGATTACCTGAAGCAGTGCGCAGAGATGTTAGAGCAATAAAGGAGGAATTTAAGATGATTCTTGACAGAAACGAAAATAAGGAAGTTGTTGTCCTTTTGGGAGCCGGCAGCATGGGATGTGCCATTGTCCGCCGCATTGCCGCGGGAAAGAAGATTTTGCTGGGTGACATCAGCGAAAAGGCGCTGGAGCGGGTATCCCATGAGTTCACCTATAGCGGGTACGATGTGGAGACACAGGTTGTGGATGCCTGTGATGAGCAGTCTATACGGGCGTTTGCGGCAAAGGCGGCCTCTCTCGGCCCGGTCATGTATTATATCCACACGGCGGGCGCATCCCCCAGCCAGGCAAGCCCCGAACATATCATCAAGCTCGACCTGATCGGCACCTCCTATGCCATTGACGCTTTTGGTGAAGTGATGGCGCGTGGCGGCGCGGGCCTCATTG
>CANQUH010000186.1 GCA_947626965.1 uncultured Lachnospiraceae bacterium | reverse complement strand
TCCTTTTCAACAATATATAGCAGATCAGTCCGGGGCCGCTCTCCATTCCAGACCCGGAAACCTTTCACGGAACAGTCTTTTTTTATCAGACTGCTTCCAATGATATTATACTGTCTTTCCAGAAACAGGCAGATGATTCCGACTGTAATATCCATCGCGTTTTACCACACCCCTTTCCCATTTCCGCAGACAATGAGCCCTCACATGCCTGCATGCGTCTGACGAACTCCACGAGGATCAATGCCACCTCTTCCTGCATGCGTCTGACAAACGCTGCAAGGTTCAACCCATTATTGTCTGCATCAGGATCTTTGGTTTATATTACTACAAAATATAGCAGTACAGGACTTTTTTTCCAATAATTCTCGTATTTTTCTTTTCCCTTTCAGCGTTTATAATAAACTTACAATAATAATTACTGGAAAAGGAGGAACATCACATGAGCGATACCGTAACAAAAGAACAGAAATTATTTGCGGAACGATTAAACAGAGTCGAGACAGCGATACATCTTGGAACCCCTGACAGAGTTCCTGTTTTTGCTTTCTTCGCGTCCTACATCCAGCGGCTTTATGGTTCGTGCTACGCCGATCTGTACTATAATTTCGACAAAGCAGGACAGGCCGCGATTCAGTTTTTTAAAGACCATCCGCTGATGGATATCGGTCTTGCTCCCCGGTTTACGAGCGGAAAGGCAAATGAGATTGCCGGCTCGTCCATGATCGACTGGCCTGGAAGACCTGGAAGCATCGTCAGCAAATACAGCTCTCACCAGGTTATCGAGCGGGAACTGATGACGCAGGAAGAATACCCGGAAATGCTGAACGATTTTACGGGATTCATGCTGCGGAAATATCTTCCCCGCGCCTACGGAAACCTTGCAGGAACAGCGAACCTGCGCTTTACTCCCACGGTCGTGCTCAGCACAAGCCTGCTCTCCCCGTTTTATTCCCCGGAAGCGCAGGATACCTTCCGGAAAATAGCTGAAGTCGGCGCCAGGGACGCGGAAGCAGCTGCAGAAAGCGCGAAATATTCAAAAATTATCGCTGACATGGGATTCCCTCCAATGATGACCGGAATGTCGGAGGCTCCTTATGATATTCTTGGAGATTATTTCCGCGGCACGATGGGAATCTTTGAGGATCTGACGGATCCGGATATGGCCGAATACATTGATCAGGCCTGCGATATGTTCGCGGAGCAGCAGATTCAGGCTCTGCAGTATTTCCGTTTCGCCGATATGCCTGTGAAGAGAGTCTTCTTCCCGCTCCACAAAGCTATGGACGGGTTCATGAATGACAAACAGTATGAACGTTTCTACTGGAAGCCGCTCAAGAAGATCATGCTCGCTCTCATCGATATGGGCGTGACCCCGTACATTTACACAGAGGGACCATACAACACCAGACTGGACTTCCTGACCGATGTGCCGAAGGGAAAGGTACTCTATCATTTTGAGACCGTCGATATGAAGCGGGCAAAGCAGAAGCTGAGCGGAATCGCCGCTATATGCGGAAATCTTTCCGTCTCCCAGCTGGAGTTCGGCTCAAAGGAAACGGTTATCAGAGAGACGAGAGAACTGCTTGAGACATGCGCGCCGGGCGGCGGATACCTGTTTGATTTCAACGGGTCGCTGGAAAACTGCAAGCCGGAAAATATGGACGCCATGTTTGAGACACTCGAAAAATACGGAAAATATTAAGAATTACTTTGTGAACTTAACCTGATTTTTTCTTGATTTTCTGCCGCTTAGGGCTAAAATAAGATTATATCGTATTTTAGCCCTGAGGAGGTGTCTCGTGAACTACATCAAACGCGATCTGGAAGACAAAATCACCACCCTTTCAAAAGAATACTCCTGTCTGCTGATCACTGGCCCAAGGCAGGTCGGCAAGACAACTGTCCTGCGTCATCTGGCCGCCCTGAACCGCGGTTATGTGACTCTGGATGACCTTGAAGAACGGCGCATGGCCAAAAATGACCCCGCATTGTTTCTGCAGATTCACGATCTGCCGGTTCTCATTGACGAAGTGCAGTACGCACCCGAACTGTTCTCTTATATTAAGATTGCCATTGACAATGGGGCTGCCCCCGGCTCTTTCTGGCTGACCGGCTCCCAGGCATTTCGAATGATGGAACTGGCTCAGGAATCGCTGGCCGGACGTGTGGCAGTCCTGCACATGCCGAGCCTGTCCCAGCATGAGATCTATGGTTCCGGCCCAAACAGGCCGTTTACTGTCGACCTTGCCGCTTTAAAGGAAAGAAAAAACGCCGGCGCCCCTGCCAATATGGATGGAATCTACGAGCGGATCTGGAAAGGGTCCCTTCCCGGTTATATCAGCGGTAAATTCACAGACCGCAGCGTATTTTATTCCAGTTATCTGCAGACCTACATTGACCGGGATGTCAGCGAGCTGGTATCTCTTACAGACAAACTGCAGTTTCAGGATTTTATCCGTGCTGCCGCCTGCCGGGCCGGACAGATGCTGAATATTCATGACATTGCTCAGGATGTCGGCACATCTGATGATACCGCCAGACGCTGGCTGCAGGTTCTGGAAAAATCAGATATCATTTTCTACCTGCGTCCCTACTCCAACAATCTGCTGAAACGCACTGTAAAAACTCCAAAAATGTATTTTTTTGATACCGGACTCGTTGTATACCTGACACGGTACACTTCTCCGGAAATCCTGCAGAACGGCGCAATGAACGGCGCAATTCTGGAAAACTATGTGGTTTCAGAAATCATGAAAACCTACCACAATGCGGCGCAGGACTGCCTTCTCTGGTATTATCGGGACAAAAGCAGCAATGAGATCGATCTGGTCATGGAAAGTGACGGCAGACTGAATCCTCTGGAAATCAAACGCTCCATCAATCCGGGAAATGAACTGATCCGTACTTTTTCTATCCTGGACAAAGGTTCCGTGCCAAGAGGAAAAGGTGCTCTGATCTGCATGCGCCCGGAACTTTCCGCCATTAACGCCGATAATTATATCGTTCCGGTCTGGATGATCTAATTAATCCTTTCATCCATGAAACCCGCTCACAATGCGGCGCGGATATCTGAGCCGACCGGAAATCCCTTTCCAACAAGGGTATTATTGCCGCAAAATCGGAAGTCAAACGAAATCGAGCAGGAGGCGTTTTTTTCTCCTGCTCATCCGGCGGAGTCTTCCCCCAGTTCCGCAAAAATCAGTCCCAGCAGCTCCCAGGAGGCATCCCTCTCTTTTTTCTGCTCCGGCGTCAGCCGCTCATATTCGCACAGCATCGGGTGCTGTCTCTCCTCGTCGTTGCGCACGGGCCCCCAGCTCCAGTTATGATAAATATAGAACCGCAGCCACCGCATATGTTCCAGCCTGCGGTATTCTTCCCGCGCCGTCTCCGATGATTTGGTCTCACAATATTTATGATAAGCCATTTCCGCCACCGGTCCGGAAAGCTCCGTAATCTTCTCATTTTCCAGAAGGATACGAATCTTCATCAGAAGATGGTCTGCCGCCACAATTTTAGACTGCTTATGAAAATCATCCAGTTCGTCCCATCCCAGTGTTGGATAGGAAACAGATTTGCAAAACAGATCATTGATCACAACCGCCGCATGATTCAGATCCGCCCTTATGATCTGCCGCAGCGTATAAATTTCTTCATTGGTCCCGAAATAGGACACTCCCGGAGCCATCCGGCTGCTTCGCAGATCGATGCGTCCCCGGATTTTATAATACCGGCTCAGATTCCAGAAAATATTCCATCCTTCCTGCTCGTCGTCCTCGCAGATAATAATGCGGTCCGCCCTCTCCAGAACCTCGCGCTGTTTTCCCCAGAATTTCTTATGAAAAATCAGGGAATCCTGCACATCGGATTCCTGATTCAGAGAAAACACCTCGTGCAGCCTGTCATGCAGCGCCAGAAATTCTTCCGCATTGCCAAATATGTGATACGCGACATGCTGGGAAGTCGAGATGACATTGGTCAGTATGGCCCGCTCCAGAATGCTCCACCCGTAGTTGCCGAACCCGATGATCACGATTGTGTTCTCCTTCGCGCACAGAGGCCTGGAAAGCCAGTACTGCCGGGCACAGCAGTCGTGACTGTGAAAAAAGGTGACATTGCCGGAAAGTTTGTCCCGCCCGTTCGTCGTCCGGGCATAGACATCCACAGGAAGCATATGTACGCGGTTGATCCGTCTGTTTACACCGATCCCGTTTTCCTCCATCACAAAAACCTTGCATTTCGTCCCGACATTATTCTTTCGGGATACGATCTGGGACAGCGACGTATTGAGATACAGGCAGGGATAATTCGGGATTTCACCACTCTCATTTTTCCTCTCCCCATAAATAATGACCGCCTCCGGATCCTCACGGATAATATCTGCCGCCAGGACATCCGCCTCCGCGCCGCAGTCGGCAAAATAATACCAGTTCCTCTTCCTCTGAAAACCCAGCATAAAAAGGGGTACGATCTCGCTGGTGACAAACGACACGGCGGCGCCGATCAACGTCATCATAATGCCGGCGGCAAGAATCAGAAAAACAACCCCGACCAGCTGTCCGTAGGGCGTCACCGGCGTCATATCTCCGTAACCCACCGTGGTCAGCGTAACCAGCGAATACCAGAACGCGTCCCCCAGCGTATGGATTGTGGCACTGCCGTCCGCCGCTTCTGAAAAATAAAGAATCAGCAGCAGAACAATGTAAATGCACATCGCTGCCAGACCAAACCGGAGATATACCCCTCTTCTTCCTCTCATCGTATGTGAATCCTTCCTTACCGTACTCTTATGATCCTGCAGGTATGTTTTCTCTTTCCGGCAGGAGCGTCCTTATCATAATTCACTCCGACCAGCAGAATATCAGTACATCATCTTTTCCTCTGAAAGTAATGAGATCATTGGCAAACCTGCCAGGATCGATCCTGACTTCCACACCGCCGATCAGCCCCGCTCAGTTCCCTGAGATCATTGACCGGAGGCAGACAGACATGTCCTCTGCACACGTAGTACGTCGTCCTGCCGTTTATGAGCGGCTGCTTTTCGTCAGGCTGCTTCAGGAGAACCGCCAGTTCCGGCGGGAACCTGAAAACCAGCTGTTTTCTGTCTTCCTGCTCATCCGGCACGATCGTTATCTTCATGCGCGGCTCATTATATTCCAGGAACGCCGTCAGAAACATCGCATAGCCCGGCGGATACTTTTCGGCTTCCGCTGAGAGATATTCTATTTGACGCTCTGCCGCGTCCCGGTATTTTTCCTCCTCCGTAAGCAGCGACAACCGCGCAAGATTGTACGCCATCAGAGAATTGCCGCTCGGGATCGCACCGTCGTACGTCTCTTTCGGACGGAGGATCAGCGCTTCGCTGTCTTTCCCATACAGGTAAAATCCGCCTGCCTTATCCTCAAAATCAGCCATGGCCCTGTCGCACAGACGGCAGGCTTTCTCAAGATAACTTTCCTCCAGAGTCGCTTTGTAAAGTCCCAGCTGGGCAAACGCATATCCGGCATAATCATCGAGAAAACCTTTTACTCCGCGCTTACCGCCGCAGAAACTCACGTATAGGGTCTCCGACTCACACAAATGTTCCTGGATAAACGCGTCGGCTCCTTTCGCGGCCGCAAGATACCGCTCGTCCCTGCTGACGAGATACAGCTCACACAGAGCGGCGATCATCAGAGAGTTCCATGCGGTCAGAACTTTTCCGTCCAGGTGAAGCGAGGTCCGCTTCTTTCGGTATTCGTCCAGTTTCTGACGGGCCGTTCCAAACGTATCGGCGCCAGGATTGCTGTTCAGCAGATTCGGGATATTTTTTCCCGCAAAATTGCCTGCCTCCGTGATATCAAAACGGCAGTTGAAAGCCTCTCCTTCTTCCCTGCCAAGAACATGGATAACCTCATCCGGCGTAAAAAGATAGTACTTTCCTTCTTCTCCCTCGCTGTCGGCATCCTGCGCGCTGGCAAAGCCTCTGACCGGAACAGTCAGCTCCCTCAGAATACGATCCGCAGGCTTCTTTGCAGTTTCCTTCCCACCGGCAAAACTTCCGCCTGGAACAGTCAGCTCCCTCAGAACATAGTCGGCGGTCTTTTTCGCAATCTCCAGATAAAGCTGCTTTCTTGACAACGCATATGTCTTGCAGTAAGCAAGAATCAGCAGCGCGTTATCATACAGCATTTTCTCAAAATGCGGGACAAGAAATTTCTCGTCGGTGGAGTAACGGCAGAACCCGGAGCCAATATGGTCAAACATGCCCCCGCGGTACATCTGCAGCAGCGTGTACTCTGCCATCACGAGACATTCCATATCATGAGTCCGTTCATAATAAGAAAGCAGAAACAGCAGATTGTGCGGCGCGGGGAATTTCGGCGCCTGTCCAAAACCGCCGTACTTCCTGTCAAACATGCGCTTGTAAAGCTGTACTGCCTGCTGAATCAAATCTGATCTGACCGTTCCAGCCTGACCGGAGAGGATTCCTCCCGCAGTTGTCTGCCCTTTTGTTTCAGGAATTATTTTCTCCTGACTGGAAACGCCATTCTCCGTTTTGAAAGTTTCCCCATTCTGATCTGACTCAGCTCCCCCGGCTTTCATCTGACCGGAACCGGGCTTTTTCGTCCCGGCAGCATTGTTCTTTGTCTGTCCTGCCCCGGAACTTTTCTGACCAGAATCAGCTCCCTCTTCCTGAGAGACTGCATTCTCCTGCCTCAGATGCGCCAGGATCATCTCTGCCTGCCGCAGCAGAGCTCCGCGGTCATTTACCCATTTTTCATGAATCAGAAGAAGCAGCTCCCGCATTCCAATCGCTCCCGCGCGCGTGGTTCTGGGAAAATAGGTTCCTGCAAAGAACGGCTTCTGGTTCGGCGTCATGAAAATGCTGGTCGGCCATCCGCCGCTCCCCGTGAATGCCTGGCACACTGCCATATAGACACTGTCGATATCCGGACGTTCTTCCTTGTCCACCTTGATGGAGATATAATAACGGTTCAAAATCCCGGCAATTTCCTCATCCTCAAAGCTCTCATGGGCAAGCACATGGCACCAGTGACAGGCGCTGTACCCGATGCTCAGGAAAATTGGTTTGTCCTCCGAGCGGGCGCGCGCAAAAGCTTCCTCACACCAGGGATACCAGTCCACCGGATTATCCTTATGCTGAAGCAGATAAGGACTTGTCTC
>CANQUH010000185.1 GCA_947626965.1 uncultured Lachnospiraceae bacterium | reverse complement strand
GGCGCAATCCTCCGTCTGGCTTTTCCAACGGTGGTGGGACAGATTATACTTGTCATCTATAATCTGGCTGACACCTTTTTTATTGGTCTCACAGGCAGCAGCACGATGCTGACCGCCGTAACCGTCTGCATGCCCGCATTCATGTTTCTCTCCGCGATCTCCAATCTGTTCGGGATCGGCGGAACCAGCGTGATTTCCCGCGCGCTTGGCGTCCATAACGAAAAACGCGCCCAAAGAGCTTCTTCTTTCTCTTTCTGGGCATGCCTTTGCTTCACGCTTCTGTATTCTCTGAGCGTCTGGTTTTTCCGTGACTCTTTCGTTGATCTTCTCGGAGGAACAGACGCCGAAGTTCACCGGTATTCCGTGGACTATCTGACCTGCACCGTGGTGATCGGCGGACTGACCACTTCCATGAATATGCTGCTGGCACACCTGATCCGTGCGGAGGGACGTTCCGTCCAGGCCAGCGTCGGCATCGCGCTCGGGGGAATCCTGAATATTATCTTTGATCCTCTTTTTATGTTTGTGATCCTTCCTCCGGGATGGGAGACGCTGGGCGCCGCAATCGCGACCGCACTGTCAAACCTGATTGCCGCAGTTTATTTCCTTCTCCTGGTTCTGGCAGGAAAAAAGAATTCTTCCGTAATTACGCTCCGGTGGATACGCCGTTCCCTGAACGACCGCATCCCTCAGGATATCCTCTGCGCCGGCCTTCCCGCCTGCCTGATGACACTTTTTGAAAACGTATCCTATGCCGTGCTGGATAAACTGATGTCTCTGTGCGGCACACAGATGCAGGCCGGCATCGGCGTCGCCAAAAAGGTGAACATGCTGGCACACTGTATCGTCCGCGGAATCGCACAGGGTTCTCTTCCTCTGATTGGATATAACTACGCAGCCAGAAATTACAGGCGGATGCGTCAGTCTGTGCTGCTCGCGGCCGGTTTTGCCGTATCTTCCGCCTGCATCTGCATGACAATCAGCCTGGTCTTTTCTGTTCCGCTGACCGAAATCTTTATCCGTTCCGGTTCGCCCGCAGCAGTCTACGGAGCAAAATTCCTGCGCATCCTGTGTATCGGCGGCCCATTCTCAGCCTGCGCCTACACGATTATCTCCTTCTTCCAGGCAACCGGTGAAGGAGGCAAATCGTTCCTGCTGGCGGCCATGCGCAAGGGCGTAATCGACATTCCTGTGATGTTCAGCTTAAGCCCGCTGTTTCCGGTCTACGGGATCGTGTGGGCCACTCCGATCGCCGACCTGATCTGCTGCGGCACAGCGCTCATTCTGTTCACGGCGTTCCTGCACCGGCATTCCCAGGAAGAACCTGTAAGAACGCAGCATTATCCGGCCGCGGCGCGCATGTAAATGTCCGCGTGCCAGTTCTGCAGTTGCGAAATCATCTGCCATCGGGTATACTGGGAAAGGTTCAGACTGTTTTCCCGGTATGCCTGATAATGGATAAAAAGGAATGTGCCGCGGCACTCAGAACCGGTGTTAAACGCACGTCACTGGCACTTATCACCAGGGAGGTACCTGATATGATAGATCCCAAGCTTTATTCCTTAATTGAAGTTGCAGAATCCGGAAGTTTCACCCGCGCGGCGGATCACCTCGCTCTCACACAGCCGGCGGTCAGTCAGCACATCCGTCTTCTCGAAGAAGAACTGCACATAAAGATTTTCGACCGCTCCCACAACGAACTTCATCTGACACGCGAGGGCAAACTCGTCCTCCGGTACGCGCGCAGAGTAGTCGCCCTCCGGAACAACCTGGAGCGGAACCTGATGGATGAAAAAGGACGCGTCACCTCCCTGACTGTCGGCATCACACACACTGCGGAAAGCAACGCGATCGCGGAATCCCTGGCTTCCTATGCCGCGTCGCAGGACGGACTGACGATCAAAGTGATTACCGACAGCATCAGCAACCTTCGCTCCATGCTCAAGAATTATGAGCTGGATTTCATGTTCGCCGAGGGAAGAATCAATGACGCCTCGCTGAACCATCTGATGCTCGACACAGACTGCCTCATCCTGGCGGTCGCCCCGAACCATCACCTTGCCAAGCAGGGCATGGTCACAATCGGCCAGATCAAAAAAGAGAATCTGATCCTGCGCAATGCCAGCTCCAGCACACGCAACCTGTTCGTCGCCTCCCTTGAAAGTCAGAATATGAGCATCCGTGAATTCAACGTGATTCTTGAAATTGACAACATCGCGACGATCAAGGACCTGATCCGCCGCGGATTCGGCGTGTCTGTCCTTGCCAAAAGCACCTGCCTTGACGAGCTTCGCAAACGCAAGATCGCTGCGCTGACAATCGAAAATTTCAGCATGATGCGTGAGATCAACATTGTCTACGCCAACGATTTCGAGCATCCGGAAATTCTGCACTCGATCATAAGAGAATATCACACGTTGATCGGAGAACGGGTGAATACTTCTTGTGTCACAGGATAAAATTCCCTGTGACAGCAGAAAGAGGAGACGCGTCCATCACGTCTCCTCTTTCTATTGGTTTACAGCCCTCCGCACCCTGCTCTGCACATATCGGAAAAGCAGAGCTGTTCCTTTCTGATCATTCTGCTTTGCGCCGCCTCTGCCAGCCTCGGCAGGCATGTATCAAAAAACATGCGGTAACTCTCGCAGAACCTGCTTTTCCCAATGCCCTCCGGCTGTCCCTCCTTATGTCTGCGGCATCCGCCCCGGCAGAGAATGCCATACCGGCAGACTTCACAGTCCGGATCACGGTATAACGACTGCTTCACGAATTCTGTCTCTCTCCAGCGCTCCCGTATCGTCTCCATGGTATCACAGTTCAGATTTCCCAGAAAATACCGGTCCGTCGCGTAGAAATCGCAGGGATACACGCTCCCGTCAGACTCCACAACCATCTGCGTGCCGCAGTATCCGCGCTGTTCGCATGATTCCGGCTCAATTCCCAGCAAAATTCCAATATAATTTTCAAACTGACGGATATATGGCGCACAGCCGTTTTTCAGGTCCACCATCCACAGTTCAAACAATTCAATCAGAAATCTTCCGTACACTCCGGGCGTCAGCGAATATTCCCTCTGTCCCGGAACTTCCTTTGCAGGGTCCAGACACGCAATATACTGCTGCTGCCGGAATCCCATCTTCTTGTATTTCGCATAGATTTTCCAGATTGCGGAAGCCGTTCTGCGGTTTACGACTGTCAGTATATTGAAATCCGCTTTGGCCTTCTGCAGCCGCTCCGCAGCTTCCAGCACCCGGAAGTAAGTTCCTTCCCCTTCCTGGTTCTTACGGTAATAATTGTGCGTGGAAGGAATCCCGTCCAGAGAAAGTCCTGTCAGAAAATGATGTTCCGCAAGAAAACGGCACCATTTCTCATCCAGCGCATAACCGTTGGTCTGAAATGAATGGAAAATTTTTATCTTCTTCCTGTTATAAGATTTCTCACAGGCAAGCCATTCCCGATAGAAATCCATTCCGGCAAGGGTCGGCTCCCCTCCCTGGAACAGGATCGTGCACTCTCTGTCGGCAAACTGCAGTATTTTCTGAATTACCTGTTCCCGCGTTTTTTCTGTCATCCTGCCCTGGCAGACATTTTTTCTGTCTGACAATTCATCCATATAAAAACAGTAGTCGCAGCGCATATTGCAGCTGCCTGAAATTGGTTTGATTATCACACTCAGAGGCGGCATCCTCTTCTCCTTTCTTACCTGAACCGGATTTTCCTGACATACGGGAACCGGTCCCGCGCATATCTGTTTTCGTCCCCTGCGACTTTCCCCGCAGCCCTGTTTTCCTCATCATTTTCCGTTTCCCTGCGGCCGGATTTCAGGGGCCGGCTCCCCCGCCTCCACAATCTTCTCCACAAGCTTTCCGGCAAGCCGCGCCCGGATTTCCTTATACGTCGGATCCGCCGCCAGATTAACCAGCTCATACGGATCTTTCTTCAGATCATACAGAAAATCTTCTATATAATACATGCTGCCGGACGCCTCCCATCCGTCAAGCTCCGGCGCGCAGACACTGTAGAGATATTCCGGCGTGCGGATACATCTCCCGACCCGACTCTCACTGATCTGGGCAAACACCGTGTTATCTCTTCCGGCTGTATCTCCGTCGGCCACACGTTTCAGGTTTTCCCCGATCATCGCATCCCCGACGTCAACTCCTGCCATCGCAAGAAATGTCTTCGGGAGACTGGCTGTGCTCACCAGATCACGGACCCTTTTCCCTCCCGAAAAGCCCGGACCGCAGATGATCAGCGGAACCTTCAAGCAGGAGGAATGGCAGGACCGCTTGCAGTCATCGGAGCCTCTGCAGTGTTCATCCTGATTCCTCGTTCCAAAATGAGAACCATGATCGGAAGCAAAGACGATTACCGTGTTGTCATACAGACCTTTTTCTTTGAGCTTCGCGATCAGTCGTCCCAGATTGTCATCCAGACTCCGGCAGCATCCCAGGTAGGCGGCATACGTTTCCCGCGCGTCGCCGCCGAGCGCTTCCAGGTCTCCTGGCAGTTCAAATCCGGCAAAGCGCTCTGCTGACCCATCAGGACCGTCATAGCGGAGGCGGCTGTTCTGGTGATGCGGTTCAATATGGGAGACCGTCAGGAAAAACGGCCTCTCCCCTGTATAACCGTCGAGATATTCCAGCGCAAAATCTGTGATGCAGTCCACGCGGTATCCGTCAAATTCCCGCTTTCCCCCGTCCTCGTCAAACACATATCCGCCGTACCCACAGGATGTGTACTCAAGAACATCCGCCGCTCTCCAGAATCCCCGGTATCCGCCCCGTCTCCACAGCGGAACCGCCCTCGTCTCATAATCTTCCGTCGGTACGGACAGGCGCTCCTGTCTCCTGCTCGCCAGATGCCACTTGCCGACGTACGGCGTGTCATATCCCGCTTCGCGAAAATAATCGGCAAGCGTCTTCACATGAGGCGGAAGCGGCAGGCCGTTCCGCCAGCAGCCCAGCTCCGTCGGATATCTGCCGGTCTGGAAAATCGCCCGGCACGGACCGCACACTGGCTGCGCCGTGTATGCCTCCTCAAAAAGAACGCCCTCCGCCGCCAGCCGGTCCGCGTTCGGACTGATTTCCAGCTTCTGTCCATAGCAGCCCAGCGTATCCGCCCGCTGCTGATCACTGAAGTAAAATAAAATGTTGGGTTTCATGGTTATACCTCTTACTGTATAAGTCCAGTCTCATAGCAGAGGATGACGGGCTGCTTGCAGACCAGGCAGACTCTGCTGTTGAGACGACAACAGGTATGAGGAAGCAGGCCGGCGGGCCGAATTCCGAATACCTGTAGGATTTGCGCGTACTATGAGCCAGATGAGCATACATGATCATCTGGCGAATGTCGCGGCAAGGATAAAAAGTCTGCTTTTTATCCTGCGTGAGTTGCAGAGCAACGGAGCAATCCGTGGACTTATATTCATGGTGTTATCGAAAGTTTATTATATAAGTCCAGTCTCATAGCAGAGGCGGACGAGCTGTATCATTTAAGGCCCGACGTCACAATCCCCTGCACAAAATATTTCTGCGCACACAGGAACAGCACAATCATCGGTATCACAATCAGCACTGCCGCAGCCATCAGATAGTTCCACTGCGTGTAACCGTCAGTCTTGAACATGGTAAGCGCCAGCTGCACCGTCTTTTTTGACTCCGAGTTCGTCATGACAAGCGGCCACAGATAATCGTTCCAGACTGCCACTGCCTTCATCAGGCCCAGTGTGGCGAGCAGCGACTTCGAGTTCGGCAGATAAATTGTAAAATACACTTTCCACTTGTTCGCCCCGTCGATCTCCGCTGCCTCGTCAAGCGCCCGCGGAAAATTCTCATAAAACTGCTTGCTCAGGAACACGCCGTATGACCCGGCGACCAGCGGGATCACAAGTCCCGCGTATGTATTGATAAACCCCGTTCCTCCCGCACCGAAGATATTATTCCCTCCGACCAGCGGAAATTTTGCCATGATCAGGAACGTGGGCAGCATGGTGACCTGCGGCGGCATCATCAAGCCAATCATGAGGAGGAGAAACAGAATCTTTGATCCCTTGAAATTCAGCCGCGCAAATGCATAGCCGGCGATAGTATTAAATAGAAGAGAAAAGATAACCGCCGCCAATGTGATCACCAGTGAGTTCCGGAAGTAGCCCAACCACCCCCCGGAGGTCATTGCCTCCACATAATTTTTAACGGAAACAGCGTTCGGAAAAAGACGGAAAGCTGCTGTCCGGATCTCATCAATCGATTTGAATGATGTAAGGAACATCATGAGCACGGGAGTCAGCATGAGCAGCGACGCGGCCGTCATGCATATGCCCCATATTATGTGATTTGTTTTTTTCTTCATTATTTTATTTTCCTCCATGCACCGCTCTGGAAGACACTCTTTCTCTTCTCCCTTTTGCGGCATCTTCGCTTCACTCCCGTTTCTCCTTCTGCAGTGTTCTGGCAGGCACACCTGCAATAACGAATGAAACCTCCAGAAACTACGCCACCTCGACATCCTGTCCCTGGCTTCCAAACCGGAAGATCAGCGCAGTGATCACGATCGAGAACAGCAGCAGAATCACAGACATCGCGCCCGCATAGCCCATCTTGAACTCAAGGAACGCTCTCCGGTAGATCTGATGAACCACCGTTGTCGTACGGTTCAGCGGGCCGCCGCCCGTCATAATATTGATCTGCTCAAACACCGAAAAGCTGTTCACGATGCCGGTAACGAGCAGGAAAAACGTCGTCGGCCTCAGCATTGGCCATGTAATGCTCGTAAATTTCCGGATCGGACCGGCTCCATCCAGCGAGGCCGCCTCATAAAGCGACCCCGGTATGGATGTCAAACCGGAAAGGAAAATGACCATGGAGTATCCGCAGCTTTTCCAGATGCTCATAATCACAACACAGAGCATCGCCATATTGGGGTCCTGGAGCCACTGCTTTGTCGAAAATCCGAACATCTTCAACAGCGCGTTCAAAAGTCCGTAGGCCGGATCGTAGATCCACAGCCAGACCATCGACATGCACACCATCGACATGACATTCGGGAGATAAAACGCGGTTCGAAATACCGGAATCAGTCTTGACTTCCGGTACAGCATGACGGCCACCAGCAGGCCGAGCGCCAGCTGCGGGAACAGCGTCAGCACCGTGTAGACCAGCGTATT
>CANQUH010000184.1 GCA_947626965.1 uncultured Lachnospiraceae bacterium | reverse complement strand
GGTCATCCTCCACTTCCAGTTCTTTCCGAGCGTGGAAGGCTGATTCATCCGGCACGTATTGTCGTATCCGAAATAATCCTGCATCGGGATCACGCAGAGCTTCGAGACGCTGCCCATAGCCGTACAGATCATATCCCAGCAGATCTCATCGCTGTTGTCCCGGAAGTTATTCAGATAACTGCGGACCAGCCGCCGCTCTTCGGGCCTGATATCCGCGAACCAGCCGTTCAGCGTCTCGTTGTCATGCGTTCCGGTATAAACCACGCTGTTCACGGGATAATTGTGCGGCAGGTAGTCATTGGCGCTGCCCGTATCCCGGGAATCAAACGCGAACTCCAGCACCTTCATGCCAGGAAAACCGGTATCGCGCACAAGCTGCCGGACGGAATCCGTCACATAGCCGAGATCCTCCGCGATTACTTCACGCTCTCCAAGGCACTCCTTCATCCTCCGGAAAATATCTATTCCCGGTCCTTTCTCCCAGTGACCGTTGTGAGCTGTGACATCCCCGTAAGGAATTGAGAAATACTCGTCAAACCCGCGGAAGTGATCAATCCGCACAACATCATACAAGGTAAAACAGTAGGCAAGGCGGCTCATCCACCATGCATACTCCGTATCTCTGTGATACTCCCAGTCGTACAGCGGATTGCCCCAGAGCTGTCCGTCCGCCGCAAACCCGTCAGGCGGGCATCCGGCCACCGCCACCGGCAGATTCTCTGCGTCAAGCTGGAAAAGCTGCGGGTTCGCCCAGGTATCCGCGCTGTCGAAAGCGACGTAAATCGGGATATCCCCGACGATCTGTATCCCATTGCCGTTGGCGTACTCTTTGAGTCTGCGCCACTGTTTCAGGAACACATACTGTATGTATTCATAAAACTCAATATCAAAGTATAATTCCCTCTGATAATAATCCATGGAGTACGGCCAGCGCTTGCGGATATCCTCCGGCCAGTTGTCCCAGCTCTTTCCGCCGAACCGGTCCTTCACCGCCATAAAGATGGCGTAATCACGCACCCAGTATGCGTTCTCCTCCATAAATTTCCGAAAGCCCGGATCCCGGCTGATATCGCTGCGCTCATACGCTTTCCGCAGAAGCGGGAACCTGGCCTTGTACATTTTTCCATAATCCACACTCCGGGGATCGCTGCCGAAATCCGCCCCGCCGCACTCCTCCCTGGTCAGAACACCCTCTTCCATGAGGTCCTCCAGGCTGATAAAATACGGATTCCCCGCAAAGGTGGAAAAAGACTGATACGGGGAGTCCCCGTAGCTCGTGGGACCAAGCGGAAGGATCTGCCAGTATCTCTGTCCGGCTTCTTTCAGCTGGTCGACAAATTCATATGCGCTCTTTGAAAAACAGCCAATCCCGTATTTCGAGGGAAGACTGCTGACTGGAAGCAAAATACCGCTGGCTCTCATCACATTCTCCTTCCTGGAAACGTTTTCGGTATCGTTATCGGTAACGTTTCCAATTCATGGTTTTATAGTAGCACCCTTTCCTTTATTTGACAAGACTTTTTTTACTTCTAATAAGATTTTTGTATATTATATCTAATTTTATACATTAATTTTTGTGAAAAGCAAACAAAAACCACCCTTTCACCTGGCAAGGTTTCAAAGGTGGTTTTCAAGATTATGACATCCTCAGCTCGATTTCCGTATGCTCCGTCATCCTCTGCTCTGGGACATAATTCCCCTCCAGCTCTTTTCCATTGACAAGAAGACGGATACAGCCGCTCTGGGCATGGCCGGGATTTTTCACAACAATATGCAGGTGTTTCCCGCGGAAATCTTTTTCAATCTCAAACTGCTCCCACTCCTTCGGGATGGCCGGCGCGATATGAAGCCCTCCAAAGTCCGGCCTCATACCGAGAATTCCCTCGACGCAGCCTACCATGACCGTTGAGGCGGTTCCAGTCAGCCAGTGCACGTGCGAACGTCCGAAATGCGGGCTGGCCTTGCCCTCCGTGAACTGCCCAAAACAGTAAGGCTCCAGCTTCCGGATCTCGGCTTTCTCATTCTGAGCGGACGGCGCGTTCTCCATGAAATACTCAAACGCCCTGCTGCCCTGTCCGCGCAGCGCTTCCGCGAGAATCAGCCAGCCCTGCGACTGAGAAAAAATTCCCGCGTTTTCCTTGACGCCCGCGTTGTAGATGACCGCCAGTGCTCCGTCAAACGCGTGCGCATGGTACGGCGGATCCATCAGAATCGCGCCATACGGCGTATTCAGCCTCTCATAGACCTGATCCATGGCGGCTTTTGCCTGTTCCTCTGTCGCCAGGCCGCTGATCACGGACCAGCTCTGCGGATTCAGCCACAAATTCGCCTCCGGATTCTGCCGGTCCCCAATCCGTTCTCCGCGCTCCGTGAAGCCGCGGATAAAGCGGTCCTCATTCCAGCACTCGCGGTTCAGCAGTTCCCCGAGCTTCTTCTGCTGGCTATCCAGCCAGGAAACGTATGTATCATCCTTTTTGTAAACGGCAAACCCGCGCAGAATGGACATCGCCTGATAAAACTGCAGAGCCACAAACGTGGATTCTCCATTTGCTCCGAGCCGCAGACAGTCATTCCAGTCTGCATGCAGGCCGGCAGGCATTCCATGAGGACCCAGATGTTCCACCGAAAAGCGAATCGCACGTTTCAGGTGCTCATAGACCGTCCCTTCGTCCTGGTTCGCGAACGGAATCACCTCGTCGAGGAACGGCAGATCGCCGGTCTCCGCAATATATTTGTACACGGTTGGAAACAGCCAGAGCGCGTCATCCGCGCGGTAAGCCGGATGCCCTGTCTCTCTCACATAGGATTCATCATCCGGCGTATCCTCGTGCCCGGCATGATGCGTGAACTTCACAAGCGGAAGTCCGCCGCCGTTGTCCACCTGCGCCGACAGCATAAAGCGTATCTTCTCACACGCCATCTCCGGCGCCAGATGGATCACGCCCTGGATATCCTGCACGGTATCCCGGTAGCCGTAGCCGTTGCGCAGGCCGCAGTAGGTAAAGGACGCCGCCCTTGACCAGATAAATGTCATGAAACAGTTGTAGGCATTCCAGATATTGATCATCGTGTCAAATTCCGGACTTGGCGTCTTCACCTGAAAGCGGGAAAGTTTCGCGTCCCACCAAGCGGTAAGCGCTTCCATGTCCGCCGCGCAGACAGGTCCCGGATTCCCGTATTTTTCCATAATCCGGTCTGCCAGCCTGTCCTCCTTCATCCCCAGGACAAAAGCCAGCTCCCGGCTCTCTCCCGGCTGCAGCGTGAGAACCGCCGCAAGAGCGCCGCACCCGTTTTCGTTATAGCTCCCCGCACTGTCCAGCACGCCGGTTCTGACACTTTCCGGATCTCCATACTCGTGGTAACGTCCCAGAAACCGTTCCTTATCTCCGCACCAGGAGGAAACCTCCGCCCCCGCAAGGCCGAAGAAACGTTCCGTCACCCGCTTCTCATCCACTTCCTCTCCCTCTTCCAGTTCATCCAGATTGCCGTGGATCAGCTGGCGAACGCGGTTCCCGCGAAACTGTGTGGATGTGATAAACTGCGAATACTGCAGATTCACCTGATCCTGCTCATAGTTGCTGTTGTTCGTAAATTCCGCGTATCCGGTGACCGTGAGGCTCCGCTCTTCTTCCGACTGATTCGTCAGAGTCAGCTGCCAGATTTCATATTCCGCGTCCAGCGGCACATAATACAGCGCCTCCGAATGAATACCATGGTAATCGGCCGCCATTCTGGTGTAGCCCAGCCCATGACAGCACCGGCTCTTATATTCATTCAGATCCTTGCCCACCGGCTGCCAGGACGCCGACCAGAAATCTCCGTCCGCATTGTCCCGGATATAGATATAGCGCCCCGGCTGATCAAACTGATTGAACACATACCGGAGAATTCTCCCGTTCGCTCCCGATTTTGCGAAGCTGTAGCCGCCCGCGTTGTTGGAGATCAGCGCCCCGTATTCCGGGGAGCCCAGATAATTTGCCCAGGGAGCCGGCGTATCCGGTCTGGTGATCACATATTCCCGTTTTTCGTTGTCAAAATATCCAAATTTCATTGTCATTCCCTCATAATTCTGTCTCTGATCCGGCAGGCAGCATTGTTATTTGTCGGCTGCTGTTCTTTAAGACCTTCCAGCTGCGTGAGATTCAGGCCTGCTCTGCCAGATATCTTCCGATCCGAAACTTAATCATCTCCTTGCGGCATGCAAATCAGATCCTTGGAAATACTGCCCTTCATTTCCGCGCAGCCAGTTCCACCAAAATCTCATGTCTTCCTTCAGAAAACTGATGTATCTGTCCTCTGTGCAGTACTGCCCTGCCGCCTGCCGCAAAATTTTCCTCATCCGAAACTGTCCGCCTGATTTCTGCCGCGGCTGCATTATCACCAGAATCCGTATGAATTCCATCCTCTGAGCCTGCACACATTATTTCCATTTCCAGACCGCTTCTCATCACAATGCTCCCGGTATTTTCTGTATCTGCTCTGTTTTCCGCGGCATCACAGAAAATTTTCACGTCCGGTTTGTTTTCCTTTCTTCCGCAAATGATCTCGGCCTGTATCAGCACATTCCCGCTGTTCACGGACTCGATCACATACTCTCCATAGTCCAGCATATCCGGATTATGATAGATCACTTCAAATTTCTTTCCCGCGAAGGTCAGGCTGATTTTCGCTGTCCCGCTCTCATCAAACTGTTCCTTCACCAGTTTCGGTTCCAGAACCAAATCTCCCGCTTTGCCCCGGACGCCGAACACCTGTGTGATCATCGTCATCATGTACCAGCTTCCCGCGCCTGTCAGATAGTGGTACATACCGCGGCCGTCGTTGTTGAAATATTCCGGGATTCCCGGATAAATTTTGCTGGTTTCAAAATCAAGCGCCGCGTCGGCGAGCGTCTGCAGCGCCCGGTATCCTTCCCGCACAAATCCTCTCTGATAGAGCGCGTTCGCGTACATCACTGTCATGTGGGAGAACACCGCGCCGTTTTCTTTCTCACCATAAGCAAATCCGAACATCCGCCCCATATCAAATTTCAGTTCTTTAAAATCAGTATTCAGACGGTAGCCGCCCGCCGGAGCATCATACAGATAGTGATCGGCGCTTCTGCAGATTCTTCTGACCTGTTCCTCTGATGCCGTCCCGCTCATGACCGCAAACACCTGCCCGGTCAGCATCATGCGGACGCCCTGATCCGTGATTCCTTCCACGGCGCGTCCATGATTGTCATAGTAGCTGTTGAACCAGCCTTCCGTCTCTGCGGTTTCTGAACATTCCTTCTGTACTTCGATCCGTCCCGGCTGCTCTGCATTTTCTCCTGACTGTCCACACAATTTTGATACTGTCTCCGGCTGTTCTGTATTCTTCCCGTTCTGCCCGCTCAGTCTCAAAATCCCTTCCGCTTCGGTCTTTCCCTGCAGTTTTGAAATCTTCTCCAGTTTTACATCGATCCACTCCTGCGATCGAAGAAAACGCATCAGCCAGTCCGCCTTCGCGTCCAGATTATCGGCCAGCTCTTCAATATCCACTTTCCTCTTCCGGCCGCTGACTGTGTGAATACCCGTTTCCAGATACCGCTCCAACAGCTCGCGCTTTCTCTGCGGATTTGTGTACAGATTCTCTCCTTCCGCCAGCAGGATCCCGATTTCTTCAAGAAGTTCCACCTGGCGGCTCGGCTCCGCCTTTCCGGAAAGTTTCCCTTGCGCTCCGTTTCCCGTTTCTTCCCGGTCACACGCTCCTGCCTTCCCGGAAGTCTTCCTCTGAGTACCATTCCCCGCTTCTCCCGGCGATTTCACCTGGACGCACGCTTCCACCTCCCCGGAAGTTTTCCCCGGACCACAATTTCCCATTTCTTCCGGCTGTTCTCCCTGGTCACACGGTTCCATCTTCTTGGAATCCCCATGACCGCAGATCCCGGATTTCTCCAGAATTCTCAGACACTCCGCCAGCTGTCTCAGGTTTCCCGCATAGGCACAGGTGAACGCCACGCTCTCCCCGTTTTCTGCCGCCATGTCAAGCGCATCGTTCCAGTCTGCCCCACGCAGCCGGATAATATTGTGCGCTCCGACCTCGTAAAACGCACAGAGATTCTGCAGCAGCAGATGTTCCAGAACAGTTCCTTCGTAAATCTGGCCATCCACCGTCCGCTGCCTCATTCCATAATGCTCGTCCCATTTCTCGTCGGTCTGTGTGCCTCTTGCTGCCTGTGCATCCTTAAAATAAGGCATTTTCTCAAGCAGTATCCCAATGTCCCCGGTCTGATCGATGTAAAACCGGGTCGTCATAAACGGCCATACACCATGATCCATCCAGACACGGCTGATTCCGTTGCGGTCAGCGATAAATTCCCCCTGCCCGCTGCCGATGATCGTAGCATTCGTCCCGTCGATGCGTGTCCCGGCAAAATTATCCAGAATCATGGTTCTTACATTGCCCGGCTCCATCAGCAAAAGGGAGAGGCAGTCCTGCCAGAGATCACGCCAACCGCGGCCGCCGCGGCCATAGTCGTGGTGCGGAAGAAAAGAACAGCCGTAGATTCTGCGCAGATAAGGCTGAAAACTGACCCAGCGCATCAGGCGGTCAAAATCTGCGTTTCCCGTGTGATAACGGACATTTACCTTTTTCTGCCAGTATTCTTTTGTCTCTTCCAGCGCTTTTTGTACCTTCGGAACTGTATTGTAAGCAGAATATATACGCTTCACTTCATCCGCATCTTCCGAAATTCCCAGAAGGATGATATATTCCGCGCTCTGTCCTGGAGCAAGCTGCACCTGCGGAAAGCGAAGTCCGCCCATGGCTTCTTTCCCGTCAATCTCCGTTCCGACCGGAACACTCTCTGATTCTTTCTCCGCAGCACCCGATGTCATTTCATAAACGGCACGTGGATGCAGAAATGTGCCGCCTTCCCCGATGAATCTTTCTACCGTCGGATAAAACGCTTCCGGGCAGCCTGCGGCTTCCGGATTTCCATCTCCTTCACCGTAACCGGCTGTGTGCAATCCGGACATGCAGACCTCCTCCACAAATTCCGTATCGTTTTTTGAATCATCTTTTTCGGCAGCGTACAGTTCAGACATGCATTTTTTCTTCGCAATCCCCGAATTTTCCCTTGAACCACGCACTCCGGCCATCTCACGACAGGTACCCGACTTTGCCCCGGACTTCAGCTCCCACGCTCCCAGCACATAGTAAATTCTGTGATTTTCTCTGTG
>CANQUH010000183.1 GCA_947626965.1 uncultured Lachnospiraceae bacterium | reverse complement strand
AAGGAAGGAAAAAAGCAAGCCCCACCCCTCAAGATTGAGGGGCAGGGGGAGTTGAAGTGTCGAAGACACTTTTTTAAGCCGTACAGGATATCCGCCGAAGCGGCACCTGCCTCATAATTCTGAATCTGAAAAATTATCACAGTCCAAGTCCGGCGATCCATGTCTTCAAATCTTTTTCTGAAACGGTTCCGCCCAGTCTTGTTCCTTCTTCAACCTTCGCCGCAGCGCCGACAATTCCCTGAATCCGCTTTGATGTCTCTCCATAGCCGCTTCCGCCGGAAGTGCAGAACGGCACGATCTTCTTGCCGGCGAAATCATAGCCGTCCAGGAAGGTGTCCACAACGCTCGGTTCCCTGCCCCACCAGATCGGGAAACCGACGAACACCACATCATACTGGTCCATATTCTCAACCTTCCCGCTGATTGCCGGGCGGCAGTCCGGATCCTTCATCTCCAGAGTGCTTCTGGACTGCTGATTCCTCCAGTCCAGATCCGCCGCTGTGTATCGAGGTGTCGGAACAATCTCAAACAGATCTGCTTTCTCAACTTCTGCAAGTTCCTTTGCAACTTTCTCTGTTACGCCGCCTGCTGAAAAATACGCTACCAAAACCTTGCTCATTGTATGGTTCCTCCTTTTTCTTCTATATATACTGACATCCTCAGTATTTGTTCTTATGATACCACGGACGGCAGTATCTGTCAAAAGTCCTGAACCTTCAGGACAAAAAGAGAATATGCATCTTCCCTCTGCTGTCCCTTGTTATTTCTGTTTCTACATTATAAATTGTACGGATAAAGTCAGTCGTCAGTACTTCGGCAGGCGCTCCATGTCCCTCAATCCTGCCATCCTTCATGACATAGAGAATATCGCAGAATGAGGCTGCGATATTCAGATCATGGATGGCTGAAACCACTGTAACGCCAAGATTCTTTACAATCTTCAAAAGCTGAAGCTGATGTGTAACGTCAAGATGATTGGTCGGCTCATCAAGCACCAGACACGGTGTCTGTTGCGCAAGCGCCCGCGCCAGGATCACGCGCTGCTGTTCACCGCCGGACAAAGTGGAAAAACTCCGCCCGGAAAATGCCTCCATCCCGACAGTCTGGAGCGCTCTGCGCGCAATCTCATAATCCTGCGCGTTATCTCTTTCGAGCGCTTTTTTATGCGGGGAACGCCCCATCAGCACAACTTCCTGCACGCTGAACTCAAAATTATAATAATTATGCTGCGCTACAACTGCCAGCCGCTTTGCGGATTCTCTGGGTTTCATGGAAGTCAGCGGCTCTCCGCCGATATATACTGCCCCCTGCGCAGGATCCAGCGTCCTGTAAATGCATTTAAGCAGCGTCGTTTTTCCGCTTCCATTCGGCCCTATGATCCCGATAAATTTTTTCTGCTCCGCTTCAAGTGTAACGCCTTTTAATATTTCATGAATCCCGTATGATACGCGGATCTCTTTCGCCTCAATGTCATTTATCTGTGTTCCCATCACCTCGCACCTCCGAATCCATAGGACCGCCTCACCATCAGATAGATAAAGCAGGGGGCTCCAATCACAGATACAAAGATACCGATCGGCATCTCAGAATTTTCCAGGATAACCCGGCATGCAACATCCGCCCAGATAAGAAAAATGGCCCCGACCAGCGCTGACAGAGGGATCAGTTTTTTATGATCTGTACCGGAAATCATCCGCACCGCATGGGGAACAATCAGTCCGACAAACCCGATTGTCCCCGCACAGTAAACAGCGAAGCCGACCATCACAGACGACAGGATCAGATATACGGTGCGGACCCTGTGGAGATCTGTGCCAAGTGTGATCGCCGTTTCATCCCCGAGCAGCATCATGTTCAGGCTGCGGAACTGGCTCCAGAAAATCACCGTCCCCGCCAGCATGATGGGCAGCACAACCTGTATCTCGCTCCATTTCGTATTTGCCAGACTTCCCATTGTCCACTGAACGACCTCTTCCGTCGCCCCTTTATTATGGGCCAGGTACAAAACAAAATTGGACATTGCGGAACAGACAGAGCTGATCGCCATGCCTGCAAGAATCAGCTTTGCCGCATTCGCCCTTCCTCCCATATTTGCAATAAATACGACGGCAAAGGATGTTGTCATCGCCCCGATAAACGCGGTCACTCCGACAAAATGTCCTCCGAACACACTTCCCACCCCAAGAACGATCGCCATGGTCGCCCCGAGCGAAGCGCCGGATGAAATCCCGAGAATATAAGGATCCGCCAGAGGATTTTTTACAATCGCCTGCATGACCGCGCCGCAGACAGAGAGCCCCATACCGACGGAAAGTCCCAGCATGGCTCTGGGAAACCGTATCAGCCATACGACATCATGAACAGGACCCGACGCAAATTCCTCAAATCTTTTTATATGGAAAATTTCATACAGAAATACACTGTAGACTTCCCGAATGGAGATATCGGCGTTTCCGAACGCAACTGACGCCAGTACAGAAAACACCAGCAGCCCCAGAAGGACTGCCAGTGCCGTCAGAAACACCGAAGTCTGAATTATTTTTCTTTTTTTCATCTGCATCCTATTCCAGCGTCAAATCCGGATAGAGCCCCTGTGCAAATGTTCTGATGCCATCCTGTGTGCGGGTAGCGCTGGCGTACATTTCACTGAGCATGATCGGATACACTCTTCCGTTCTGAACCGCGTTCAGGCTTTGATATACTTCCTCATCAACCAGGCGGCTGACTCTGTCATTTTTTACTTCCTCCGGATCGTCCCCCGAGTAAGGCATATAAACGATAAAGATCACGTCCGGATTTCCTGCGATCACATCTTCCTGTCCGATGGAACCATAGACATCGTTCACAAGGACGCCGCCAAGTTCCTGCACCATATCGCCGCCGAGACTGGACGCTCCGTAGTTTGTGATCGATGTGGAACCAAATTCAATGACCATAACTGTCGGTTTTTCTTCAATCGACGCGGTCTGCTCAAGAACCGACGCGATTGTGTCCTTCATCTCATTAACAATCTCTTCCGCTTTATCCTGCACATTAAAGATGATTCCCATGTTCAGGATATCCGTATACTCATTTTCCAGCGTCCTGTCCGAGCCGTCGCTCTTTGTATTGCTGCTGATATAAGTATTTACGCCTTTATCGATCCAATCGGATGCCTCGCCAAGCGTATCTTCCCCGAAATAAGACCCCCAGGAAAAAATCATATCCGGATCCAGCATGGTCACTGTCTCAAGCGATGGGGTAAATTCGTCAAGATAATTCAGTTTCTCAAACGCTTCTGTCTGGTCATCTGGAACCGCGTTGTCGAGTCCTGCCGCGGCCACAATATGATCTTCAAGACCAAGCGCCAGCAGTGTCTCAATACATCCCTGATAAACGGCAAGAACTTTTTCAGGAGCCTTCTCATAAACTGTCTCAAGCTCGGAACCATCTCTGCCGTATGTAGTCACCGTGACGGGATATGTCGTCTCCGCGGCAAACGCAGTCATACTTCCTGCCGCAAGCAGAGAAGCCGATGTCAGAACAGCCAGTACGCGGGTTACATGTTTTTTCTTTCTCATAATTTTTCCTCCTTTTCCATGCTGAAATTCTCATTTGTCAGATGTGCAGCCAGATAATCACAGCAAACAAAGGGGAGAGCGCAGGGATTCGCCAAATGGCTCATTACCCGCATAAATAAAAAGTGCCTGCAGCATATGCAGACACATACCATACCTTCGTCTGTCCGGGACAAAGGAAAATTGCCATCCTCCGCCGCCGGCACCGGCTGCGAAGCGATGCAATTATAAAGATGTTTCGCTGTATCTGGAGCTCATCTCACATTCCAGGCAGGTTTCCTGACTTACAGATCAGCGCTCATCCGGCCTTCTCACATATCGGACTATGCAATGGCCTGTTCGGACTTGCTCCCTGAATACAGTGACCAGTTCGCTTAGGATTCTCACCTAATTCCCTCTTCAAAATAGAATCGTTCTATTTTGCACCTGTTTTTTATTATTTAATTACACGATCACAGTATAAAGCATGCGTTGTGGATTGTCAATGTTTTTTGCAGTTTCCTGCAAACCAAATCCCCCGCCACAAGCGGCTGGGACAATCAACATAGTCTAAACAACTGTCCTCCCCTGCATGCAGAATTATTCCACGCTCGAAAGTCATCTTAAAAGGGATCGTTTCAAACAAATTTATGAAATATAATACAGAAAATGCTTTCACAGATTTTTAAAATTTCTTCTGCAGATTTATCTTTTAATTGTCTGTAAAATTGATCAACAATCAAATTATTATACTCATATTTCGGCAATATTCCATTATTATCAATAACATTCTTGATAAAATCATATAGCTGGCGGGTTTTGTATACTGGATCATTTAATCGAAAACGCTCAATATGCATATCAATAAATTCTTTTTCTTTTTCAGAATATGTATGAAAATTAACAGCAGGCTGAAACTCCTGTTTCAAAATATCGTACTGCAGCGCAAGTTTTTCTCCAGTCTCAGGCCCTGTTACACCCATTGGCTGCAAGATAATCTGCGCTTCTGGTAATGTACTGTATTTTATCTGTAAAGCTCTAAGCGCTCTACAGGCCACGGTACACTGCTTTCTTTTTTCAGAGGTACATTTACTTTTTTGTTCGTATTCCTGTACTGCATCTTTTGATAATCTTCTTTTTTGTTCTCCACATTTTTTAAATATTTGATTACACACAGAGCATGTCAATCCTATATTGGGGATACATTCAACCAGTTTTTCAGAATTACTCTTCTCAATTGCATGTTCCAGATTAGCATATAGTTTCCCATCCACCCGTATTCTTGAATAACAATACATGCAATAACCTTCTGAGCTTTTTTCCAGAATTGTTTTTAAATTATCCTTCTCTTTTGTATTTTTGTATCCGTATTTCTTCCATTTTTTATATTCAGGCCGGAAAGCCGGCATCTCCATAAGTAAAATATCACCCATAAATTCACCATTCCTGTATTTGCCTGAGGATGACACGCTGAGATGCTGATAAGCGAGTATCCGCAAGCTCATTCAGACAGGTCTCATCTGAATCACTCCACGCATTACTTATCTTATTATTGAACAAACGCCGCAAAATATTATCTGTTTCGTGATCCAGAATAACTTGTCTGTCAAATAATCGTCTGAAAATTATCTGCACTTCTGAAACAGATGAATAATCATCAATATCTCTTACCTCATACTCTGTATCATACAGCATAATCAAATTAGCGTCTTTGGTATTTGCAATCAAATCACAGGAATGCGTCGCAATTAACCATCTTCCCCAGGGAAATTCTCTTTTTAAAAATTCAAATATTTCAGCAGAATATCGCGGCGATAAGAACTCATCAATTTCATCTATTACCAACCAGTATTTCTTTGATTTTTCATCTGGCATTAATACATCCTGGTAATAAAGCAGTTCAATCAAAATACGAACAATAGCCTGATATCCGCTGGACAATAAACCTTGTCCATTTCCAAAGTTCACCTCGCCGGATATACTGTCCAGTAATATGGTAAATTTATCTCCCGTAAGTTTAAAAAACAGGCTCTGAATCTTTTCCTCATAACGATAATATATCATTTCTATACATTCCGTCTGGGTTCCATAACAACTAAATGTATCCTGTAAATTGAAATACATATCCTTTAATCGGTTTTCCAGCACTGTTGCTTTATTTTCAAGCCTGCTATGCGAATTGATAACTTTTTTAACATCAAAACTCCGATTAACTGCATCAATAAAATATATTTCTCTTCCGATTCCAATCTTCTCAATAAATTCTTTCAACAACAGAGATTTTCCACTGGAATTTTCTCCAATAATCACATTATCCTGATGGGGAAGCTTCTCAGAAATTATATTTTCAATTATCTGGCCCATTTTCTCTGTTCCAAATTTCATAAACAACTTTCCACCTTTCATTCATTTTTTTGAATTTAACCGTTCCCTGTCTTGTATTTGCAATATACCTGGAATCCTTTATTATAGAATCATATATTTTACTGGTAACAGGCTTTCTAAATTTCATCTTCTCATATATAATATAAAAGCTTTCCAATAATGCAATTTTAGACGACCATCTGTTATTGACCCGGATCAATTCCAGAAAATCAATCAGACTTTCCTTATACTCATTAATCTCTTTATCACTGAACCCCATCGCTTCCTCTGAAAACTGATCCAACATTTTTATATAAGAACTTTTATAATTTTCAATCACAAAATCATAACCCAGGCAGGTCTCCTTTATACTTACAAAACGTCTCAACGCACATAATCTTAACAGTGCTTCCAAATCCCGCTCCTCTGCATCTTCTCTGCCCCAGATATTTCTCCAGTTTTCATTTTTTCGATTGAACCTCTGAAGCATATCATAAAACCGGCAGACATATATTCCGTTACGCTGCTCCTGAGCTGACAAAAGGGAACCCCCTCTATTCAAATTTGAAAAAATCTGTCTTAATACCTCCGGCTTTCTCTTTTCATCATCCACTTTGATTTCTATTACAGTAATCATTGTATAATCGATTCGTCTTTTCAGTTCAACAGGTAAGGCCGCATAATCTACATTAACCGGTCTGCTGTTTTTATCTATTAGATTAATATGAAGTTCCTCTAATTCAAACTGCTTCAGCAAAGCTTCTTTAAAAGTGCAGTCTTCAACAACAAGCTCTGAAAAATTAATACTGCTACTTTTCCTTTTATTCAGATAATAACCAATATAATAAAAAAACAGGCTCATTATACGCTGTTGGCCATCCAGAATTTCCAATTGATTACATTCATTTCTGCAGGTATAGATTGGCGGAATAGGAAGTCCACATATTAAGGATTCTACAAGTGAGGTAACCTGCTCCTTGCTCCATCGGTATTTTCTTTGATATTTCGGGATTATATAAAGGTTTTCATTTACCCCTTCCACAAGGGTTCTAAATGCTACATCTGTTTTATACTGCTGTACACTTACACTTTTAATCATATTTAATAACATATTATTTACCATATTTTGCTACTTTCCCCATTCTTTGTTATCCATCAAAGTTCTCCACGCTCATCGAAATACGCTGTCATAACGATTAGAAAAGATACATAAACTGGTCTCTTTTGACGAAGACAAATATCATATGATGTTGTCCATACTGATGCTTCACTTCAAAAACATACTGGCGGAAGGTCAGTCTGTTCAATTCAGACCA
>CANQUH010000182.1 GCA_947626965.1 uncultured Lachnospiraceae bacterium | reverse complement strand
TAGATCGGGAGCGACACCTTGATCTTCGGGATCTCCACGTACCCCATGATCCCCGTGCCGCTGATGTTCAGGATCTCATTGTAGTTCTTCTCCTGCTTCTTCGTCATGAACCAGTGGTTCGAACGCTTCTTCAGCTTTTTGTTGTACTTCACCGCCTGGTCCCACATCTTCTCATACGTGTCGTCGTCGATCTGCGCCACGCTCTCCGCATAGGAAGCGATTGCCCTCGACTGGTGGAACGAGTTCCAGTAGTCGCTGACCGTGGGGTACAACAGCAGGGAGAGTCCTGCGAGCAGAACGACCATCAGAAGGACCGTTGTTAAATTTTTCTTAATCCACCTCATAAGCCTCTCCCTGCCGTCGTACAGGGACGGCAGAGGCGCATGCGCGCCCCCGCCGCCGGCTGCGGGCTCCCGGCCCCCAGCCAGCCCAAATCCCTGATCCAACACATTTCCTCGAAAAGCCCCTGCGAGGGACCGCCCGGCTTCAGGAGCCAGACAGCCCATGGACTTTCTCATTTACAGGTTACAAAAAACTTCTGTTACTGATAATGCCGCAGACAGCATCCATCAGCCTTTCATTCTTCTCTTCGTCACGAGAAGGATCACAGCGCCAAGTACAAGCACGGAGCCGACTACGTAGAAGATCGTGGTACCGATGCCACCAGTCTCAGGAAGGGTAGCACCAGCTCTATTTATGATCTCACCCCAGATTTCGCCTGACCCCATCTCTTTATTGCTTCCATCCTGCTTCGCGCCTGTTAATTCGCCAGCTTCTTTATTGGCTGTCAGACCCTTATCCTTAGTAACTTCAAGCTTAGTCAGTTTTTCACTCTCACTATGTTCAGCTGTAATCGTAAACTCAATCGGCTCAGCTGTGTTATATCCTGCCGGGGTCTTTGTCTCAACAAGTGCATAATCACCATCATCCAGACCCTTGAAGTCAAACGTTGTAGTATCTGCACCTATTGCTTCACCAGTCAGTGTTTTTGCCTCAACTATTAACCAACCATCATAAGGATCACCTGGCTTATTAAGTTTTTGACCACCCTCAGGAATCTGCGCTCCATCTGCTAATTTCTTATAAAGAGTAAATTCTGCTCCTGCAAGTGTACTTCCATCTTCTTTAATCTTGTCAACATCTAATTCATAAGTAAATACTACAGTCTTATTTTCCGGAGTCTTGTTTGTTCCATCTCCTTCAGGATTACTTGAATACTCCAACTGCAACGTATTCGGGTTTCCATCGTTACCAATTTCAGCATTTTCATTTAATTTAGAAGTGTACTCAATAATAATCTCTTTTCCAGCCAGATCATCTACGCTCCTTAAATCATCAAATATAATTTCAAATGTACAATCATCGGTTCCTGGATTTTTTACTATTCTATAGTACTTACCTTTCGCTTCCGCTCCCTCTGTTTTCTCAAATTTTACATCAGCGGACTCAGCAGATGTTCCAACATATACCTTTATATCATCAAACGACGGCATACTTAATCCAGTACCCTGCGTATCATGGAATATAAATTTGTAAGCATTTGTATATGACTGGTAATCCTTCGCCACTGTACCTTTCAACCGGAATTTAACAAGGTCTCCTATGTCGTAGTCTGCGGAATCCTGCCACGTACCATCTCCTCCGTCAGTATCATTTACATCCAGAACCTCTTTTCCCGATGTTGGTTTTTCTTTCTTCGGATTTACACTTGTATCACCAACAACCTCAACAATGTAGCTTGAAGAAACATCTCCCGCTTCTATCCCGCCTTCACCTGTTTTCGATTCATCTATAATCAGGTAATAACCTGGCGTTACTGTTGTTGTATATTTACCCTCTGATTCTCCAAGCTCTTGTCCTGCCGCAACTCCTTTATTTTTAACAACACTCTCTATAATCAATTTAATTTTATCTTCGGCAGATTTTGTACTGGTATCTATTGCCTTAAGCAAAGCTGCTGCACTTTGTTTATCACTATAGACCGCTTCATCAAGCGCCCTCAGCTCATCTGCAAATGCTGTCCGCAGGGCATTCTGAACTTCAGTAGTGGCAACACTACCCCATTCAGCATTAGAGAATGTCTTATCTTCCGCATCTGTACCTTCTGCGGGATCTCCCTTTACGAGCACATCTCCTTTAAAAATCTGATACGCCACATATTTATGGCCTTTGTCTGTATCATTAACAGTAAGTGTTAACGAACCACTCTTGCTTTGAGCTTCTGATTCCGCCATCGCCGGCATTGCCATCGCGAATACCATGACTGTTGCCAGTACTAAGCTGGCAATTCTCTTGAATTTTCTCTTCATAATATTCTTTTCCTTTCTTTTTTGTTTTCACGTCTGTCCTGGGAGGCCGACGCTTTTCCTTTCTTACACCAGAAGATATTTCCCCAGCCCTTCTGGTATCGGTTACTCTCCGTCCCGGTCCCGGACCGTACTGCCGCTTCGCGCCTGCTCCCCTTCCTCACGGGCGGAGGGCTTCCCCTCCCCCGCTGCGGGGCTCTCTCTTGCGCCTGTTCAGCCGGCCGTCCCCTTTTTCCCGGTACGGGCTGCTGCTTAATTCCTATAGCCTCCGGCTTACGCCTTCCGCTGCACTGGCTCCTCTCCTCCCTTCCGCGGGAGAACGGCAGCGCATCTCTCTCTTGTCACACACCTTCATCTCCATCCTCCCCCTTCCGGGATCTTCTTTTTATACTTCAGGCAGGGGCGCTCCCGTCTGGCAGCGACCCCGCCGTTGTATACCCCATGCTTTCCGGCTGTCCGGATCCTCTTTTTTCCAGGATCCGGCCGGTTTTCTTTTTTTTACCTTCTTCGTCTCTTAGAACGGTCTGGTCGAGAACTCCACTTCCTCCCCGGTGTTCGTCACATCCAGGGCCTCCGGTTCCTTCCCGTCTTCCATGCGGATCACTCGGTTCGTACCCGACGTAAAGCCCGGGTCATTCGGGAACTCGATGCCGATCTTCACTTCTGCCTGCGGCCTGATCCTCTGCTCGTCAAGGTAGAAACCGATGTTGTAGATCTTCAGGTACAGTTCCTCCTCTGTCTCCGTTTCCGTCTCACCGTCCGCTGAGACTGCCTGGATTTCGTCCTCCGCCTCAGATGACTTCTCCGCTTCCATCATCTCCCGAACCGCCTTATAGTGCTCCTGATACTTCTCGTCGTCCTGTGGGACTTCGCGCGCCACCAGCACCGCCTGCTCCGGGATCATCGCCTCCGCCGTGTACTCCGCGGTAACCACCACGTTCCCATCGTTGTATACCTTGTTGTACAGCTTCTGCGCCGGTTTCTGCGGCAGCCTGCCGTACCCGACAAGCGCGGCGTCATCCTTTGCGTACACGACGGTCTTTACTTCGTCTTCCACATCGCCGGCGATCACATTGATTCCACCGACTCCGCCCTCTGTCACTTCCTCCAGGATTCCCACATGATCCGCGGCTCCGTCCGCATCCGTATCCAGGAATACCAGGTCGCCCTTTGAGGCTTCGTACTCCGCCGCTTCTTCATACAGACCGTATGTCTGCAGCATTCCGGCGAGTGTCCCGCAGTTTCCTGCTCTCGGCACAGAACTGTGCGGTACTTCTGCGTAGTTCAGGCAGAAGGAAACGAACATCGCGTCCCAGTCTCCGTACGGTTCTCCGTACCACTGGCCGTATCTTGTGATACCTTTCTGTTCCCCATTCTCATTGAGCGTGAAGTTCTCTGTGCTTTCTTTTACGCCAAGCTGTGTCTCGGCAATCATGGTCAGGTCTTCTGCCCAGACGCCGGTCAGCTCTGTGTCTGCCACGCTCGCTTCCCAGTCCTCGCTGGTCTCAAGATCTGCTTCCGGATCGCTTCCGGCTGCTTCTGTCTCGGTCTCGGCTTCCAGGTGGTCCCATTCGTCCCACTCGGTCTCCGTCTCGTTCTCGAAGTCTTCCCTGATCGGATTCCAGCTTTCTGTCTCGTTCTCGAAATCTTTCCCGGCCGGATTCCGGCTTTCCGTTTCGTTCTCTCCGGTGTCATCTTTTATGGCAAAGTCCGTCCAGAGCCAGCCCCGGTCGTCGATCCATTCTTCTGTGCTGGCCTCTTCTTCCAGCTCTCCCTGCGTCCAGCCCCAGTCAGCCGTCTCCGGCTCTCCGGTCTCTATGTCTGTTCCTGCCGGTGCTTCCTTTTCCTCCGCCGGGTTCCAGCTTTCCGTCTCGTGCTCGCCGGTATCGTCGTTTGTATCAAAATCTGTCCAGAGCCAGCCCCGGTCGTCGATCTCGTCTTCCGTGCCGGCTTCTTCTTCCATCTCTTCCTGCGTCCAGCCCCAGTCAGCCGTCTCCGGTTCTCCGGCTTCCATGTCTGTTCCCGCCGGAACTTCGATGTCTGCTCCTGCCTCCGGGCTTTCTGTTTCAGGTTCTGTAATCCAGGATTCTGTCTCCGGTTCCTCCATATCGGTTTCTATGTCTTCATCCGCTGACATATCTGTATCTGCTTCTGTTGACATTTCCGTGTCGGCTTCTGTTTCTATTTCCGGTGTCTCTGCAATGAGGTCTGTCTCCGGCTCTTCGGCTCCAGTTTCCGGCTCGGTCTCTATATCTTCATTCACTGACATTTCTGTGTCTGTTTCTGTTGACATTTCCATGTCAGTTTCCGCTTCCATTCCCGGTGTCCCCGCGATGTCTTCCGCATCTGTCTTCGTTTCGTCCGCCGGCGTTGTCATTTCGGAAGGTTCTGTTTTATCTTCTGCCTCCTGCGTCTGGCCGTCTGCTGCCGTATCCGCCGGTCCCTGGCCCTCCGCTGTCTGCTCTGTGATCTTATCCTCTGTGTGACCTTCGATTTCAGTTTCTGTGATTTCTTCTCCAGACTGATCTTCCGCTTCTGTTCCTTCCGGTTTCTGTTCATCTTCACCCGGTTCCGCAGTCTCTTCCTCTGTCTGGCCTTCCATCACTGTCCCTGACAGTTTTGTCTGATCCGTGTTGGCTTCCGGTTCTGTTCCTGTCATCTCCGGTGCTGTGTCCGCATTCTGTGTATCCGCAGATCCAACATTCTCTTCCATTCCATCTCCGGATGCTGTATCAGTATCCGCTGCCACATTTGTGCCCTGTGTCTCATCAGATTCTGCGGTCTCTCCCTGCGTCTCCGCCTCTTCTTCCGCCGCCATCGCCGGGTTCTTCGGCAGCCTTGCGTAGCCCACGATCGTATTTACGTTCGCCGGGTCCTGCATGCTGTAGAAGTACGACTCGATCAGTCCGTCCGCGTTGTCTGTCAGAAGCATGATGCTCTGCAGCGTCTTGACCTTCTCGCCTGTTGCCTCGATCGTCCTCTTCTCCGTCTCCACATGGATCACGATCCCCGCGTGGTCAATCCTCTCGTCCTCTCTTCCCAGCGGCTCCCCGTTGTCCTCCCGGTCGATGAAGACCAGGTCTCCCGTCTTCGGGATGCTGGAAACGTCTTTATAACATCCTGCCCCGCGGATGTCCGCCACCCAGTCGGCGTATGACCCGGATGCGTCCGGGATCCCTGTAATCTGGTTGTAGGAGAGCACCTGGCGGATCATCTCCATCCCGCTCTCCCGGCATCCCTGGTGGGCCTTCGCCGTCGCCGCCGCGTCCTTCCCCCAGTTCCCTGTCAGGGCAACCGCCGACAGCTCCTGTGCGAGCTCCCCTTCTGTCTTTCCGGGGACCGGCTCTTCCGCGGGCTGCTGCTGCCCTTCCGGTGTGGATGTGTCTCCTCCCGTCAGGTCAACTTCCAGCTCCTCATCAGCGGGTTCCGGCGGCACATCCGCCACGCTGTTCCCCTGCGGGCCCACGATCACTCCTACCGTGATTCCCTTACCCTTTGCATAACATTCTTCCGTATGGACATGCTCCTGTTTCCCGCATATCTGCACCCCGTTCTCAAAACATTCCTCCGTGTGCTCATGCGCTTCCATCCCGCATATCGTCTGGCGCTCCGCCGTCATGGCAGGCAGGATCAGCGCGTATGTCGTGCAGAATACGACCAGCGCCGCCAGCACGCCCACGATGTTCCTCCAGCGCCTGCCCAGCCTCTGCTCTCTTAAAAACCTTGCCGCCCGTGTGAATATGTTCTCCACTGCTGTTCCTCCTCCCCGTTTCGGCTCCATGGATACCTTTTATTCCGGCTTCCCTATCTTCTCCAGCGGCCACAGCCTCATGACCAGCTTCCCTACAATCTGTTCCTCCGCCACACACCCGATCGATGTGCTCCGCGAGTCCACCGACACGCTCCGGTGGTCCCCCATCACGAAGATCCTTGACTCCGGCACCTGGTACGGCAGCGTGATGTCGCACTCCCCAAGCGCCTTCTCCTCCAGGTACGGCTCCTCCAGCGGCTCCCCGTTGACGAACACGTTCCCTTCCTCGTCAATGTTTACCCAGTCCCCCGGCCCGGCGATCACACGCTTCACCAGGATCTTGTTGTTATAGTAGAATGCGATGATATCACCCGGATTGAACTCGCTCCCCTTCAGGGAGACGAGGATGTCCCCGTCCACGATCGTCGGCGTCATCGAGGTTCCGTAGATCTGGAGCACCGGCATCCACAGCGTCGCCACCAGGATGGCCACCGCCGCCACAACAATCAGTGAATACACCGTGCTGCGCAGCGTGCTCCGGTACCTTGTCTTATACCGCTCCCGCTTCAGCTCCCGCTCGATCTCCGGAATCTCCGGGATCACCACCGCTTTTTTTCTTCTTTTCTTCCTGCTCATAGGCCCAGCCCCCGTTTTCGTTTCCCCGGCTTACGGATTTGGCTCCTGCCCCCTGGGGGCCGCCTGCTTCACATTCTCGAGATACTGGTCCGCCGCTTTCTGCGCCGCCTCAAATATTCCGCTGAGCTTCAGCGCCGCCTCCGCGATCGAACCTGATTCCGCGATCCTGATCTCCTTCTCCTCCAGCTTCCCTTTCACTTCCTGAAGCTCTTCCTCCAGGCGCTGCTTCTCTCTGCTCTGAACCAGCAGCATCTCCAGCAGCTCCGCCCTGGTCAGCTTCTTTAATTCCTTATCTGTCATAAAAATCTCCATTCCTCCCGCAGGCCTCGTCCAGATCCCGGCACAGGTGGTCCAGCAGCTCCATCTCGCTCTGGAACTTCCTGATATGTGTCCTCTCAGGATCCATCAGGATCCCCTGCCATCCGCTCTGCCTCCGGCTCTGCACCACGATGTCGAATGTCCGGCATTCCCCGTTCTGCCTCCCGATCTCCTCATCCTCCATCGTCTCCGCCGGGATGTGGATGCTCCCCCTCAGCTTCCCCGG
>CANQUH010000181.1 GCA_947626965.1 uncultured Lachnospiraceae bacterium | reverse complement strand
GGGTGGTATTTTGGGAATGAGTATAAGGCGCGCATTGTGATCGGAAAGGATACGAGGCGTTCCAGCTATATGTTTGAATATGCGCTGGCAGCAGGACTGACTGCTTCCGGAGCGGACGCTTACCTGCTTCATGTCACAACAACGCCGAGCGTGTCCTACGTTGTGCGTACAGAGGATTTTGACTGTGGCATTATGATTTCCGCAAGCCATAATCCGTATTATGATAATGGTCTGAAGATTATCAGCGGCAGCGGCAAGAAGATCGAGTCGACGGTGGAGGATCAGATCGAAGCATATATTGATGGGAAAATGGGAGAAATTCCGCTTGCGACAGGAGCGAGGATCGGCCGTACGATCGATTATGTGGCCGGGCGGAACCGCTATATCGGACATCTGATTTCTCTGGCGACGCGGTCGTTCAAAAATACGAAGGTCGGACTTGACTGTTCGAACGGCAGCGCCTCCTCGATCGCGAAGAGTGTGTTTGACGCGCTGGGCGCGAGAACTTACGTGATCAACAACGAGCCGGACGGCACGAATATCAACCGGGACTGCGGTTCCACGCATATCGAGGTGCTGCAGAGATTTGTCAGGGAGAGAGGACTGGATGTCGGGTTTGCCTATGACGGCGATGCGGACCGCTGTATTGCGGTGGATGAGAACGGCCGCATTATCGACGGAGATCTGATTATGTACATCTGCGGCAAGTACATGAAAGAAGAAGGCAAGCTGATCAACAATACGATCGTGACGACGGTCATGTCGAATCTTGGTCTGTACAAGGCGCTTGACAAAATCGGAATTCAGTATGAGAAGACCGCGGTGGGAGATAAATATGTCTATGAGAATATGTGCGAGAACGGGCACTGCCTTGGCGGCGAACAGTCCGGTCATATTATATTCTCGAAACACGCGACGACGGGCGACGGCATTCTCACCTCGCTGATGGTGATGGAGGTCATGATGGATAAGAAGGTCAGCCTTGGAACACTGGCCTCCGATGTAAAGATTTATCCGCAGCTTCTGATGAATGTCAAGGTACAGGATAAGAAAGCGGCGCGGGAAAATCCGATGGTCGTCGAGGCAGTGGCAAAAGCAGAGAAGGAACTTGGAGAGAACGGCAGAATTCTTGTGCGCGAGAGCGGCACGGAGCCGGTGATCCGCGTGATGGTGGAAGCGGAGAGTCAGGAGCTCTGCAAAAAATATGTGGATCAGGTGGTGGATGCTGTCCGTTTTGCGGGTCTGGCGGATTAATGGAGTGTGATAAAAAGAATGGAGCACAGATGGAGACGGCTCCTTGGCTATTACGGACCGTATAAAAAACTGTTTTTTTCGGATATGTTTTTTGCGATTACGGGAGCGGCGACGACGCTCGTGATCCCGCTGATTGTGCGTTATATCACGTACAACGTCATTAACCGGCCGGGGGAGGAGGCGCTTCGCGTGATCCTGCGGCTCGGCGCGCTGATGATGTGTCTGGTCGTGCTCGAGGGTTTCTGCAACTTCTATATCGCGTATTTCGGGCATATCATGGGCGCAAAGATCGAACATGACATGCGCAATGAGATTTTTCAGCATTACCAGAAGCTGTCTTTTACGTTCTATGATAATCAGAAGGTCGGTCATCTGCTCTCAAGAGTCACTTCGGATCTGTTTGACATCAGTGAGCTGCTGCATCATGGTCCGGAGGATGTCGTGATCTCGCTGATGAAATTTGTGGGATCGTTCGTGATCCTCTTTCGGGTGAACAGGACGCTGACCTTTATCACGTTTGCCGTTGTTCCGTTCATTGTGATCTACGCCTATCATCTGAATATCCGGATGAAACGCGCGTTCAAGGCAAACCGCGCGAGGATTGCGGACATCAACAGCCAGATCGAAGACAGTCTTTCCGGGATACGCGCAGTGAAATCTTTCTCGAACGAAGAGATTGAGATGGCGAAATTCCGTGAAGGAAATGAGCGGTTTGTCGAGTCGAAGCGCAGGAGCTACTGGTACATGGGGCTGTATAATTCCGGACTTGGCGCCATGACGACCATGGTTACGATCATTGTTCTGGTGGCCGGCGCCTGTCTGATTACAGGCGGGAGGATGGCTGTGACGGACCTTGTCACATTTCTGCTGTACATCAATAATTTCACGGAGCCGGTGAAGAAGCTGATCAATTTCACGGAACAGTTTCAGAACGGCTATACGGGTTATGAGCGTTTCCTTGAGATTATGGATATAGATCCTGACATCACAGATGCTCCGGATGCCGTCTCGATCAGCAATGTGAAAGGCGATGTTGTCTTTGACAATGTCTCTTTCCGCTATCAGGAAAATCAGGGGACTGTCCTGAGTCACATTGACCTGCATGTTCCTGCCGGTGAATACATTGCGATCGTCGGCTCGTCCGGCGGCGGAAAGACGACGCTCTGCAGTCTGATCCCAAGATTCTACGATGTGGATGCGGGGCGCATTCTGCTCGACGGGCAGGATATCCGGAAAATAAAGATTTCGGATCTGCGCAGACAGATTGGCATTGTCCAGCAGGATGTGTACCTTTTTGCGGAGAATATCATGGAGAATATCCGCTACGGAAAGCCGGACGCGACGGATGAGGAAGTCATCGAGGCGGCGAAGCTCGCGAACGCGCATGAGTTTATCTCACAGCTTCCCGACGGGTACCAGACGGACATCGGACAGCGCGGCGTCAAGCTCTCAGGAGGACAGAAACAAAGGCTGTCAATCGCGCGGGTATTTCTGAAAAATCCGGCCATCCTTATCTTTGACGAGGCGACTTCGGCACTGGATAATGAGAGTGAGAAGATTGTGCAGCAGTCGATGGAGGCGCTGGCGAAAGGCAGAACCACGTTTATCATCGCGCATCGGCTTACAACAATCCGCAACGCAAAGAAGATCCTTGTGCTGACTTCGCGCGGGATTGAGGAGCAGGGGACCCATGAGGAGCTGCTGGAAAAGAATGGTGTTTATGCGAAACTCTACAGAGGGTAGCACATAATCGCCGGAATGCTGCGTGGACAGAAGGGGAACACCGTGAAAGGCTCTGCAGAAAACCTGCTGCCTGTAAAACAGAAAGAATTTTAATGAGGAAAACACCTGCAGAGCGTGAGGAATAGAGGATATGGAGATAGAGTTTAAAAAACCGGAACTGGAAGATCAGGAACTGATCAAAACGTATCTGTGGAGAAAAAAGACAAGAAGCTGTGAATTTACGTTTGCGAACATGTATCTCTGGACGAGAAGCTACAAGGTACAGTTTGCCATAGTTGCGGACACTCTGGTGTTCCGCTATCCGCGGATTGGGTCGGGATACTATTTTACCTGCCCGCACGGAAAAACGGAGAATCTGAAGGAGGCGCTCGACCTGCTGGAAGCGTGGTGCGCAGAGCATCAGACAGAATTTATGCTGACGCTGGTGACGCCGGAGCAGTTTGCGGAGCTTGAGGAGATTTATCCGGGAAAATTCAAAATAGAGTATGACAGGGACGCTGCGGATTACGTCTATGAAACGGAAAAACTGATTAGTCTTTCCGGAAAAAAATATCATGGAAAGAAGAATCACATCAACAAATTTCAGAGCCTGTACCCTGACTGGACTTATGAGCCGATCACGGAGGCGAATGTGGAGGACTGCTTCCAGATGGGGCTTGACTGGCGCAATGAGAATGGCTGCGAGGAAGATCCGGAAAAAAACGCGGAGATGTGCGTGTGCATGAATTTTCTCCGGCTGTTTAAGGAGCTTCATTTAAAGGGCGGGCTGATCCGCGTGCAGGGACGGGTGGTGGCCTTTACGGTCGCGGAACCGGTCTGTGACGACACGATGGTGGTCCACATTGAGAAGGCGTATTCCGATGTACAGGGTGCCTACACGATGATCAATCAGCAGTTCCTGATGCACGAGGCGTCGGATTATCTGTATGTGAACCGCGAGGACGACGCCGGTGAGCCGGGTCTCCGGCAGGCGAAGCTGTCGTACCATCCGGCGTTTATGGTTGAGAAGGGAATTGTGACAGTGGTATAGCAGGCTGGGGTCTGCAATGCCTGAATATGCAGAAAAGAAGGAAGCGGCCCGGCAGTAAAGTATAACAGTGCAAGGAGAATACAAAAATGGGAGCATGGGAAACAAATGTACGAAAGGTAACGCCCTATGTGCCGGGCGAGCAGCCCCGGCAGAGCAATGTGATCAAGCTGAATACGAATGAGAATCCGTATCCTCCGTCCCCGGAAGTGGCGAAAGCGCTTCAGGAGATGACAACCGGGACGATGCGGAAGTATCCTGCTGTGGACGCGCAGCCGCTGATCAATGAGATTGCTTCGTTTTATCATCTGAATCCGGAGCAGGTCTTTGCCGGCGTTGGATCGGACGATGTGCTGGCCATGTGTTTTCTGACATTTTTCAACTCAGATAAACCGATTCTGTTTCCGGACATCACGTATTCGTTTTACGATGTCTGGGCAGAGCTTTTCCGGATTCCATACGAGAGGATTCCGCTTGATGAGGCGTTTCAGATCTGTCCGCAGGATTATTTCAGGGAGAACGGCGGAGTGATTTTCCCGAATCCGAACGCGCCGACCGGTGAGCTGCTTGCGCCGGAAACAGTGGAGGAGATTGTCAGCCATAATCAGGATGTCGTTGTCATTGTCGATGAGGCGTATATTGATTTTGGCGGAAAGTCTGTGCTGGATCTGATCGGAAAATATGAAAATCTGCTGGTCGTGCAGACCTTTTCCAAATCGCGCTCAATGGCAGGCATGCGTATCGGCTACGCGATGGGAAATGAAAAGCTGATTGCTTATCTGAACGATGTGAAATATTCCTTTAATTCCTACACGATGAATGAGGCAGCTCTGACGCTGGGGGCGGCGGCAATCCGAGACAGGGCATATTTTGAGGCGACGACCGCGAAAATCATCAGGACCAGGGAGGAAGCGAAAAAGAGGCTGTCCGCTCTGGGGTTTCAGGTCGGGGATTCGAAGGCAAATTTCCTGTTTGTCACGCATAAAACCTGTCCTGCAAAGGAGATTTTTGAGGCGCTCAAGGAAGCGGGAATCTATGTGCGCTACTGGAACAAACCGCGGATCAGCAACCATCTGCGGATTACGATCGGTACGGATGAGGAGATGGAGCAGCTTTATGCGTTTCTTGAGACATTCGTCGCCGCGTGCGGCTGACTGCGTTTTGCGGGGGATGCGCGGAGTTTTAATTCTTTTTGTCCATAAAGATGGAGCGGTGAATTATGGCGTCTTATGAGAGTTTTGCGCAGGTGTACGACACGTTCATGGATAATATTCCGTATGAGGAATGGGAGGAATATCTGTCCGGCCTGCTTAAAGACAGGGGAATCCGGGACGGACTGGTTCTTGAGCTGGGCTGCGGGACGGGCACGATGACGGAACTGCTTGCCCGGCGCGGCTATGACATGATCGGAGTTGACAATTCTCCGGAGATGCTGGAGATTGCGCTGGAGAAACGTGAGAAGAGCGGACACGACATCCTTTACCTGCTTCAGGATATGTGTGAGTTTGAATTGTACGGGACGGTCCGGGCGGTCGTCTGCGTGTGTGATTCTCTCAACTATATTCTGGAGGAAGAGGATCTGCTTCAGGTATTTCGTCTGGTCAGCAATTATCTGGATCCAGGCGGTTACTTTATTTTTGACATGAATACGGAATACAAGTACAGAGAGATTCTCGGGGAGACTACGATTGCGGAGAACCGCGAGGAGGGAAGCTTCATTTGGGAAAATTATTACGATGAGGAAGAAAAGCTGAACGAGTACGAACTGACGCTGTTTCTCCCGGAGGAAGATGGTCTGTACCGGAAATATGAGGAGGAGCATGTGCAGCGGGCGTATAGTCTGCAGAAAGTCCGGGAGCTCCTTGAGGAGGCCGGCCTGCAGGCTGAGGCAGTGTACGATGCTTTTACCAGGAATGAACCGGCCGCAGAGAGTGAGCGCGTTTATTTTATCGCGCGGGAGTGCCGGAAGCGGCAGAAACCATCATGAATCGAAACTGACAAAAACAGGCCGTCCCCTACCAGGAGGACGGCACTTCATATGTCTCATTATAATTGAGTTCCTCCGAGGCGATTCTCTGAATTACTCCGTCTTCCCAGTAAAAGACAAGATAACGGTAGATCACCTCGTGACTGCGCAGGTATTCTTCGGAACTGAGCAGATCAAAAAGATCTCCGGAATCGATCTGTTCTTTTTCGCAGATATCCTCGGGACTCATTGGCTGACTGTCGATAAAAAAGTTGGCGATCATTGTGGCGATTTTTTTATTATACGGGATTCTGCGGATCGGCATTACCTCCTGAGGGATATCCTCCCCGGAAGAAGACACCAGAATTTCGTAACCAGTGTAGGCTTCGCGGAATTCCTTTTCCCCGTCGCCTGCCTGTACGCCGGCGGCTGTCACGCCGTCTGTGAGCTGAAACAGCTTCTTCGGAGCCGGTGCGGTCTCCTCATCCGCGCAGCCTGTAAGAACCAGACAGAAAAAAGCTGCTGAAAACAGTAACCGTTTCATTATGTTCATAATTATCATGCACTTCCTTGCTCTGTGACGGCAGATTTCTGAATGATTTCGGATATTGTTCCATTTTTCGCCGTCTGCTTTCAGTGTATCACAATACCACTGAAAAAACCAGTAGGGAATAAGGGTTTACTCTGAAAATCCCGTCTGGCGGCCGCCAAAAGGGCATCGGAAGACTGTATCCATTCAAAAAGAATGTGAAAAAAACCTTAATTTTAAAAAGAAGCAGTTGACTTTTTCACAAAAGTGGTTTATCTTTCATCTGTCGCGGGTTGTACGAATCTTGTCGGTACAGCGGGTATGAGGGCATGCGAAGCATTGCCGGGATACCGTCTGCGGCGTATATATTAAGATTATTCTTGGACGAAAGGGAAGTCAGATTTATGTACAGGAATTTTCATGTTCGGTTATTCTGTGGAAAGGGACGGCAGGAGCCGGATCACGAGGGAAAGGACAGGAACCCGCTGCCTGAGTGCAGGAGGAAAAAGAAAGAGCCGTCGAAGCTGGTCGGCATTCTGAACCGCTATTCGCTGTTGTTTCATGTGGTACTGGCCTGCGCCATCTGTTTCGGGATCGAATGGATTTCAAGGCATTCTTTCTTGGAGACCTGCGAATTTGTGACTGACCGGGGACTCGTATTTCTGTATAATTCGCTGATCATTTATGCGACTCTGATGTTTGTATACATATTCAAGAGA
>CANQUH010000180.1 GCA_947626965.1 uncultured Lachnospiraceae bacterium | reverse complement strand
GCTCTGATGAACACCGTTCCCATCCTGGCGGGAATGGTCTTTGCCGGGACCTATCAGATCATGGTGCTGTTTGGAATTCATGGCGCACTGACTTCTTTTGCCTTTATCAACTTGTTGGAGGGAACTCCTGATGCAATTATGGCGATGGGCTGTCTGGTTTGCTTTGCTCAGATCGGCGTAGTCCTTGGCATCTATCTCAAAACCAAAGATGAAGATTTGAAATCCATCGCTCTTCCCGCATTTCTTTCCGGCATCTTTGGCGTGACTGAGCCAGCTATTTACGGAGTAACCCTTCCTCGTATCAAGTTTTTTATTCTTTCCTGCCTGGGGGCTTCCATTACCGGCCTGATTGTCATGATGTCTGGCACAGTGATGTATTCCTTCACAGGTATGGGTGCTTTCGCTTTGCTTGGCATGATCAACTCCGAGCATACCAGCCTGTTTTTCCCCATCCTGGCGGCGGTTATTCCCTTTGCGGTTTCTTTCGCGGCATCCTTTATGCTGTATAAGGACGAAGCTCCGGCAGCGGCGGAGGAAGTTTCTGCTCCTGCAACGACTTCTGATGAATCTGCAAGGCTGGCCGGCAGAGTTGAAATCCCTGCTCCCGTTCCCGGTAAAGTGGTTTCCCTGGCAAGCGTTCCCGATGAGACTTTTTCCACCGGCGTGTTAGGCAGCGGTTTTGCGGTGGAACCTTCCGAGGGCAAGGTCTACGCTCCCTTTGACGGCGAGTGTGAAACTCTGGCTGATACTCTTCACGCCATGGGCCTGCTGTCTGATTCCGGGGTCAGTGTGCTGATCCACGTAGGCCTGGAGACAGTTGGTCTGGAAGGAAAGCCCTTCACTCCTCACGTTAAGACCGGCGATCGGATCAGAAAAGGTCAGCTCCTGCTGGAATTTGATATGGAGATGATCAAATCGGCAGGCTGTCCCACTATAGTTCCCGTTCTGGTTACCAATGAGGACGAGGTTGGAGATGTAACCATCGAAAATGATACCATCATCATCGGCGGATAAAGGAGGTAAACCATGAAATTTCCTGAAAATTTTCTTTGGGGCGGAGCTATTGCAGCCAATCAGGCTGAAGGTGCCTGGGATGTGGACGGCAAAGGTGTTTCCGTTCCGGATGTATTGACGAATGGTTCTCACACTATGCCTCGGCGTATCGAGCCGGATTTTGGCAGCGGGTATTTGTACCCTACTCATGAGGCCATTGACTTCTACCATCGCTGTGAGGAAGATATTGCCCTTTTTGCAGAAATGGGTTTCAAGTGCTTTCGGCTGTCCATCAACTGGACCCGCATCTTTCCAACCGGAGAGGAGACAAAGCCCAATGAGAAGGGGCTGGCGTTCTATGACCGGGTGTTTGACTGCTGCAAAATGCATGACATTGAGCCGCTGGTGACCATTTCCCACTACGAGCTGCCCTATGCCCTGGTAGAGAAGTACAACGGATGGACAGACCGCCGGTTAATCGACCTCTATATGAACTTCTGCAAGGTTATTTTTGCCCGGTATCAGGGCAAAGTGAAGTACTGGCTGACTTTCAATGAGATTAACTCCGGAACCCTTTATACCGGTGTTATGTCCACTACCGGCAATTTCAAAGGTTTTCATGGTTCTCTGACTGAGCTGAAGGAGCTGGACAATCCGGCGGAGCGGTATCAGGCCCTTCATAACCAGTTTGTGGCTTCTGCCCGCGCGGTAAAGTACGCCCATGCCCATTACCCTGACTATAAGATGGGCTGCATGATCGGTTACCTGGGTTATTATCCCTACACATGCAGCCCGGATGATATGCTGGCGGCGCAGCACCAGATGCAGATGGTAAACTGGTTCTGTTCCGACGTCCAGGTCCGGGGCTATTATCCCAGTTACTCCCGGCGGTATTTTCAGGAGAACGGCATCCAAATCAGTCAGGAGGCCGACGATGCACAGGAATTGCGGGCTGGTACGGTGGACTTTTACACTTTCAGCTATTACATGACCTTCTGTGTGTCTACCGATCCCAATGTGGAGATTACTGCTGGGAACCTGCTGGGCGGGGCCAGAAATCCCTATTTGAAGGTTTCCGACTGGGGGTGGCAGATCGATCCCAAAGGTCTGCGCTGGTGTCTGAATGAGATCTATGACCGCTATCAGATTCCTGTGATGATCGTGGAGAACGGCCTGGGGGCCTATGACCAGAAGTCCGAGGACGGAAAGATTCATGACGATTATCGTATCGAATATATGCGTCAGCACATCGAGCAGATGGCCGAGGCCATCGCGGATGGTGTGGAACTGATAGGCTATACTCCCTGGGGCTGCATCGATCTGGTTTCCCTTTCTACCGGCGAGATGGCAAAGCGGTATGGCATGATCTACGTCAACAAATTTGATGACGGCACTGGAGATTTGAGCCGGGAGCGTAAGGATTCCTTCTACTGGTATAAGAAGGTCATCGAAACCAATGGTGAAGACTTGGGGTAACAATAAAAAATATCATTCTGGCCGGGATTACTCCACTGGATATATCCCGGTTGGGACTAACTTAGAAAGGACTGTTTTAATGAAAAAAGTGTTGCTTATAAATGCAAGCCACCGGAAAAATGGCAATTCGGAGATCATTGTGGATACCATTGCCGCTGATCTGAAAGATGCGGAAGTAACCGTGTTTAAAATGCCGGAGAAGGACTGCAGACCTTGTATGGCCTGTGCAGCCTGTCAGGGGAAGGAGACGCAGATGTGTGTTCAGAAGGACGACATCACAGCACTTCTTCCTGTGATTGAAGAGTGTGATTCCATCCTGATGGTCAGTCCCATCTATAATCAGCAGATCACTTCTCAGGCGAAGCTGTTTATTGAGCGCCTGTACCCCTTCTTCCATGTGGAGAAGAAAAATATGTCCAATACCTCCAAGTTTGGCAAAAAGGCGGCGCTGGTCTGTGTCTGCTGGGGCAGCCCTAAGGAAATTGTGGAGAAATATGCTGCCTGGACGGTCAGCGGTTTCTCTCAGATGGGGGCAGAGCAGTTCAAGTCTGTGGTGTTCAATCAGATTCCGGAACGCGGAGATGTGAAGAATCGAGAGGACTATATGCAGACCGTGCATGAGCTGGCTGGTTGGCTGGCGGAGTAAAACAGCGTGGGGGAAATGGAAAAACGCATTTTTAAGGAAAGAACTGCGGTGATCCGGAACATTTATGGGGCGGCAGATATGGATTGTGCTTTTTCAACATGGCAGACAGTACGAACGCTGACTAAAAAGTAGTTGATTTTTCCTAAGTAATAGCATATAATACAAACACAGATAGGTAACTGTTTTCGGGAGAGTTCCTGCCAGATAGTGGAAGATTTTAAACTCGGGAGAGTCCCTGCCAGATAGTGGGAGATTTTAAACTCAAGAGGAGCTGGAACTGCTCCTCTTACTTTTTATACAGAAGGAAATTCATTATGGAAGAATTTAAATTATACAGCGTTTCAGATACATACATTGAATATTTGAGAAAGAAATATCCGAATGTTTACTCAAACAAGCTGACAACGCGAGTACATACCAGAAAATATGTTGGAATTGTCATTCAAATAGAAAAATTTAACTATTATGTTCCACTATCTTCACCGAAAGAGAGCGATTATCAAAAAGCCGGTAATGAGAAAGTAATTAAAAAAAGCATTGTTCCGATTATTCGTATTGTTGTAAAAAATGCAAAAGGCAAAAAGGAATTAAAAGGAACTTTGAGGATTAGTCATATGATACCTGTACCAGATTCTGAATTGAAATTATATGATGTTGATGGAGAAACAGATGAGGCGTATAAAGACTTAATTCAGAACGAGATAATTTTTATTCGTAAAAACAAGGACAGGATATTATCCAACGTAAAACTACTATATAAACAAAAAAAATTAAACGATCAATCAGCAGGCTATGTACAAGCGGCTCTTCCCTATATCGAACTGGAAAAACTTTGTGCAGCTTATAATGCAGAATCATATTCTGAAAAATCCGATTGATATATTTTATGCCTGCTGTAATTAATGTTCAGGTACATAATTTTTATGATACATGCTGAGAAACCGGTATATGGCAAGTGCTTGAGGTGAAGTATTCATTAAATGGGGATGTCGAAAAATATATCAATCGGATTATAACAACTTCCACTGGATATTTTCCAACAGCCCCCTGATGTAAAATTTAAAAATTTTTTTAGTTTCCCAACAATCAATCCGCAAAAAACGGCTTGTGGCAGCTGTTCTGCCGATGTTGCCGCAGCCAGCGTTTACACACAGGCCCGCACATGGAAATCAGCTGACATTGCAGCATGCGGGCCGCGCAGCGAACAGGAGGGAAAACGCCTCCTGCTCGTTTCAGTCGCTCAGGTCCTCTCCGTTGGAGGCGATCACTTTCTTATACCAGTAGAACGAATCTTTTCTGTAACGCTTCAGTGTCTTCAGGTCAAATTCTTCCCTGTCAACGTAGATGAGTCCGTAGCGTTTCTTCATGCCTTCGTGCGTCGAGATCAGATCGATCGCCGACCACGGATTGTATCCCAGCATCTCGCAGCCGTCGCTGATGGCCAGACGGATCTGCTCGATATGTTTTCTCAGATATTCGATCCGGTACGGGTCATGTACTTTCCCGTCTTCTGTCAGGGTGTCGTAGGCTCCCAGTCCGTTCTCGGTGACGAGCATCGGCAGATGGTATCTCGAGTACATCTCGCGGATCGTTGCCCTGAAGCCCATGGGATCGATCTCCCAGCCGAATTCGGTCGTCGGCAGGTTCGGGTTCTTGAAACCTTTGAACATGCCGGTCTCGCCGCGCGCCGTCTGCTGATCCACGGCGGTGGTGCACTCGGTCGTTCCGTCTTCCCACTCGCAGGTCGCCGTATTGTAATAATTGAAGCCGATGAAGTCCGGATGCGCGTTCTTTAAGACTTCCGCGTCGCCCTCGGCAAAGTCCGGCGTGGCGTCGTGTTCTTCCAGCCAGGCCCAGACAAGGTTGTTGTAGACGCCGTAGACGGCCATATCGAGATACAGCCAGTTGCGGACCGCGTTGTAATTCTGGGCGGCCAGGTTGTCCTCGGGCTTGCAGCTTGCCGGATAGACGAGAGAAATGTTCGGCGCAGGGCCGATCTTTGCGCCGGGCAGCATTTCATGGCACAAAGCCATGGCCTTTGCCTGCGCGACCAGCATGTGATGATTCTGCTGATAGATTTCCTTTAACTCGTTGGTGCATCCTTCGGGGATAGTCATGGTGCCGATCATCGGGCCCACGAGGGTCAGCATATTCTGCTCGTTGATCGTCAGCCAGTATTTCACGCGGTCACCGAAGTTCTCGAACATAACCCGGGCGAAGTTGACGAACCAGTCCACCGATTCCCGGTTCGACCAGCTTCCGCGCGCATCAAGAGCGGCGGGCATGTCAAAGTGGAACATGGTGACGATGGGTTCGATGTGGTATTTCAGGCATTCGTTGATCAGATTGTTGTAGAATTCGATTCCTTTGGGGTTGACTTCGCCGGTTCCCTGGGGAAGAATCCTCGTCCAGGCGATGGAAAAACGGTAGGATTTGAATCCCATCTCCGCCATCAGAGCGATGTCTTCTTTATAGTGATGGTAGTGGTCGGCACAGACGGTCAGGTCAGAGGTTCCCGCGGGGACGGTTTTCACATCCTGGCAGGAAGGGCCTTTGCCGTCTGTCAGACTGGCGCCCTCCACCTGGTAGGCGGAAGTGCTTGCGCCCCAGAAAAAGTTCTTCGGAAAAGGTTTTAATGTTTTGTGAATCATGATGGTTTCCTCCTCACCAATATTTACTTCTTCAGGCAGTAAGTCAGGCAGCCATACCTGAAATTTTATGCCTGTCCTGATTGTATCAGATCGTTGGCATATTGACCAGTGATAATTGTATGGAATTTCATTATTTTTCCATAAAATTATGTTTTTTGCCGGAAAATAAGAAAAAATTTAAATAATATTATAAAAAATGAATAAATAATATAAATGATGGTTTTGAAAAGCTTGCAAAAACTGCACAAAGTATTATATAATTACATGTATAATTTAGTTCACTGCGGCGTCAAAGCCGGGTGAATATTTAAAAAGGAGGAATGATAATTATGAAGAGGATGCTGAGTATCCTGCTTGCAGGCTGTATGATGTTCAGTACGGCAGTGTGCTGCAGCGCCGCTGAGAGCGAGGCCGAGGCCGAAGAAGTTCAGGGGAACAAGATGGCTGTGTTCTACTATACGTACGAAGACACCTATATCTCCAGCGTGAAGGACTACATGGACAAGGCCCTGGATACCGCGGGAGTCACTTACGAGGACTATGACGGCGCGAACGATCAGGCCACGCAGGATGAGCAGATCGATCAGGCGATCGAAGCGGGTGCGACGACGCTGATTGTCAATCTGGTGGATTCCGCGTCCGACGACGCGGCGAGAAGCGTCATCGCGAAGGCGGAAGCGGCGAATATTCCGATTATTTTCTTCAACCGTTCGATCAGCGAGGAAGTGGCGACCAGCTACAACAAATGCGTGTATGTAGGAACGGACAACGAGCAGGCGGGACATCTGCAGGGAGAACTGATCGGCAATTATCTGGTGAATCACTATAAGTCGGTCGATCTGAACGGCGACGGCATCATTTCCTATGTCATGTTCAAAGGGCAGGAGGGGAATGTGGAATCCGATTCCCGTACGGAGCTTGCCCAGGCGGACGCGGACGCGATCCTGAATCAGGCGGCTCAGCCGTCCATGGTTTTCTATGACAAGGAAAATACCGACAAATATCTGCTGGATGAGAGCGGTTCCTGGTCAAAGGATTTCGCGGTCGAGGCGATGACGAAGGTTCTCGAGGAGTACAGCGAGGAGAACGGCAACATGGTAGAGGTAGTCATCGCGAACAACGATGAGATGGCGCTCGGAGCAATCTCCGCTCTGCAGGAGGCCGGCTACAACAAGGAAGGCGGCAAGACGATTCCGGTATTCGGTGTGGACGCGACGGTTGAGGCGCAGGCATCCATCATCGCGGGAACCATGACGGGCACGGTAAAGCAGGATGCGGAAGGCATGGCGAAGGCGATCATCAATATCGCGTTCAACATTAAGAACGGCGCGAATACTTTCGCGAGCGTGGATCAGGTCGGCACCGTGGTCGGCTCATGGCGCATCAATATCCCGTACAGCGAGTATAAATAATCGTTCAGAAGCAATGATGCCGGGCAGGGCAGGAACGGACACCTGTTCTTCGCGGAGAGCGGCCGGGCAGCATTGCCAAGGAGAGGATAGAAGTCCATGCACCGCAGTGTGACTGGATTTTAATAAAGAAGGAGGGAAATTTCAAAATGGCAACAAAA
>CANQUH010000179.1 GCA_947626965.1 uncultured Lachnospiraceae bacterium | reverse complement strand
AATGAGATCCTGAACATCAGCGGCACGGGGATCATGGGGTACGTGGAGATCCCGAAGATCAAGGTGTCGCTCCCGATTTACCACGGGACGGACGAGGCGATCCTGCAGGTGGCGGTCGGCCACATTCCAGGCTCGTCGCTGCCGGTGGGCGGAAAGGGTACGCACTGCGTGCTGTCGGGGCACCGAGGCCTGCCTTCGGCGAAGCTGTTCACGGACCTGGACCAGATGGAGGTGGGGGACACCTTCCTGGTGCGGGTACTGGACGAGACGCTGACCTACGAGGTGGACCAGATCCTGATTGTGTTGCCGAACGAGATGTCGGACCTGGAGATGGTGGAAGGAGAGGACCTGTGCACGCTGGTGACATGCACGCCGTACGGGGTGAACTCGCACCGTCTGCTGGTGAGGGGGCACCGGATCGCGAACATGGAGACGGCGTCTGACATCCGTGTGACGGCGGACGCGCAGCAGATTGAGCCGGTGTTGGTGGCGCCAATGATCGCGGGGCCGATCCTGCTGGTGCTGCTGGTGATGGTGCTGACGCGCCGGAGGCCGGGGAGATAGCAGCGGGAGGCCAGAGAAGAGAGAGGACGGAGCTCCGGAGGGCATGGCGCGGGAAGGCGGCATCCCCGGGGGGATACAGGAGGAGCATGAGGTGCGGAGCAGTCCGCGGGAGCGGGGGGAAGGAACCTTTTCCCCCGGCATCATAACATAGAGAAATATAAGAGGGAAAGGATTGGTGTTGCCGTGCGTAGGAGAAAATATGGGAAAGCGGGAGCGTTGTGGCTGCTGTTGGCTTTGCTGGTGTTCGTGCCGGGGCTTATGGCGCGGGCGGAGCAGAGGAACGGATCAATTCAGGTCACGCTTCCGGAGGAAGGCGCGGGCGCGGAGCTGACGCTCTACCGGGTGGCGGATATCAACGGGACGGAGTATTTCTATGAGCCCGGGAGCCCGTTCGCGGGCAGCGGGGTCTCACTCTCGGGGCTGGACACGGCGGAGAAGGTGGTGCAGGCGGCGGAGCAGCTGGCGGCGTACGCGGCGCAGCAGGGGATCACGGGGATTCCGCAGAGGCCGCAGAGATCGGGTGAGGCTTTTGAGGTGTACTGGGGGGACCTGGCGCCGGGCGCGTACCTGATCGTGCAGACGGGCGGGCAGGACCAGATCGACATCCAGAAGACGCTGGTGTCCGTGCCGAGCGTCATAAATGATGAAGTGGTCTACAACGTGCAGGTGGAGGCGAAGTACACGATCCCGGAGGGAGCGGTCATCCTGAACAAGACGGATGACGCGGAGAACCCGGTGCCGGGCGCGGAGTTCCTCCTGCAGATGAAAACATACGTGACGGGAGACGGGGAGCTCCCGGGAGATATGGAGACGGGAAGCGACAGCGGAGGCCGGTACTACTGGCAGACGCTTGGAACTTATACCACAAATGCGAACGGCCAGATCGCGGTGGAACACCTGCGGCTGGGGCTGTACCGGTTCATGGAGCAGTCGGTGCCGGAGGGGTATGTCGGGACGGCGCTTCCGTTCTACTTTTCGATCGAGGCCCCGGGGACGGTGGCCGAGGCAGACGGCGGCTGGTATGTGCCGGGTGACGGGGCCGTGGCCGAAGTATCGGTGGTGAACCCGCGAACGCGTGTGGAAATCAATAAGGTAGATGAGGAAGGAAACGGGCTTGCGGGAGCGACGCTTGTGATCTGCGACAGCGAAGGAAATATTGTTACGGATGAGAACGGGAACCCGCGGTGGCAGTTTGTGACGGACGGGGAGCCGTATGAGATCTATGGGATCCCGGCGGGGAGCTACCTGTTAAGGGAGCTGGAAGCGCCGGAGGGCTACCACCTGGCGGAGGATGTGCCGTTTGTGGTGACGGGCGACACGGATGAGACCGTCGTGGTGACGATGGAGGATGAGCTGGAAGGAGCGGTCATCCTGAACAAGACGGACGAGGACGGGAACCCGCTGGAAGGCGTGGAATATGCCCTTCAGAGGAAGGTCTATGGAACAGGCCCGGCCGGAGCAGAAACAGGAAGTGACGGCGGCGGAGACTTCTACTGGGAGACGCTGGGAACGTATGTGACAGACGCGAACGGGCAGATCGCGGTGGAGCACCTGGTAGTCGGGGACTACCGGTTTGTGGAGCAGTCGGCGCCGGAGGGCTACATCCTCTCGACAGAACCGCTGGAGTTCACGATCGCAGGACCGGGTACGCTGGCTGTGGAGAACGGCCGGTACGTGCCGGGAAGCGGGACGGTGCCGCAGGTATCCGCGGTGAACCGCAGGACGCGCGTACAGATAAATAAGGTAGACGAAAACGGAAACGGAGTCGCGGGCGCGACGCTTGTGATCTGCGACAGCGAAGGAAATGTGATCCTGGATGAGAACGGGAACCCGAGATGGCAGTTTGTGACGGACGGGGAGCCATACGAGATTCTTGGAATGCCGGCAGGGAATTACATCTTAAGAGAGCTGGAAGCGCCGGAGGGCTATATCCTGGCGGAGGATGTGCCGTTTACCGTAACTGGAGATACAGATGAAGTTGTCGTGGTAACAATGGTGGATGAAGCGGAAGGCGCGGTCATCCTGAACAAGGTGGACGAGGACGGCAATCCGGTACCGGGCGCAGTGTACGAACTGCAGAAGAAGACCTACGGGGCGGCCCCGGACGGAGCGGAGTCGGGAAGCGACAGTGAAGGATCGTTCTACTGGCAGACGCTTGGCACCTACACGACGGATGTGAACGGCCAGATCGCGGTGGAGCACCTGGAGCTTGGGGACTACCGGTTTGTGGAGCAGTCAGCGCCGGAGGGCTACATCCTCTCGACAGAACCGCTGAACTTTACGATCGCAGGCCCTGGAACCTTAGCCGTGGAGAACGGCCGGTATGTGCCGGGAAGCGGGACGGTGCCGCAGGTATCCGCAGTGAACCGCCGGACGCGCGTGCAGATAAATAAAGTAGACGAGAACGGAAACGGAGTCGCGGGAGCGACGCTTGTGATCTGCGACAGCGAAGGAAATATTATTACGGATGAAAACGGGAACCCGCGGTGGCAGTTTGTGACAGACGGAGAACCGTATGAGATTCTTGGGATGCCGGCAGGGAACTACATCTTAAGAGAGCTGGAAGCGCCGGAAGGCTATATCCTGGCAGAGGATGTGCCGTTCACGGTAACCGGTGATACAGATGAAGTTGTCGTGGTGACGATGGTGGATGAAGCGGAAGGCGCGGTCATCCTGAACAAGGTGGATGAGGACGGAAATCCTGTTCCGGGTGCAGTGTATGAGCTGCAGAGGAAGGTCTACGGAGAAGCCGGGGAAGCTCCTGACGGAGCGGAGACGGGAAGCGACAGCAATGGATCCTTCTACTGGCAGACGCTTGGTACCTACACAACAGACGTGAACGGCCAGATCGCGGTGGAGCATCTGGAACTGGGAGACTACCGGTTTGTGGAGCAGTCGGCGCCGGAGGGCTACATCCTCTCGACGGAACCGCTGAACTTCACGATCAGCGGACCGGGTACATTGGCCGTGGAAGACGGAAGATACGTGCCGGGAAGCGGGACAGTGCCGGAACTGACGGCAGTGAACCGCAGGACGCGCGTGATAATCGAGAAGGTCGATGAAGAAGGAAACGGAGTCGCAGGAGCGACGCTTGTGATCTGCGACAGCGAAGGAAATATCATCCTGGATGAGAACGGGAATCCGAGATGGCAGTTTGTGACCGACGGAGAGCCGTACGAGATCCTGGGAATGCCGGCAGGGAACTACATCTTAAGAGAGCTGGAAGCGCCGGAAGGCTACAGGCTGGCGGCGGATGTGCCGTTTACCGTGACAGGCGACACGGATGAGGCCGTCGTGGTAACGATGATAGATGAAGTGGAAGGCGCGGTCATCCTGAACAAGGTGGATGAGAACGGGAACCCGGTACCGGGCGCAGTGTACGAGCTGCAGAAGAAGACCTACGGGGCGGCCCCGGACGGAGCGGAGACGGGAAGCGACAGTGAAGGATCGTTCTATTGGGAGACACTTGGAACCTATACGACGGACGCGAACGGGCAGATCGCGGTGGAGCACCTGGAGCTGGGAGACTACCGGTTTGTGGAGCAGTCGGCGCCGGAGGGATACATCCTTTCAACGGAACCGCTGGAGTTCACGATCGCAGGCCCTGGAACGCTGGCTGTAGAGAACGGCCGGTACGTGCCGGGAAGCGGGACAGTGCCTGTACTAACGGCAGTGAACCGCAGGACGAGAGTGGAAGTTAATAAAGTAGATGAGGAAGGAAACGGAGTCGCGGGCGCGGTCCTCGTGATCTGCGACAGCGAAGGAAACGTGATCCTGGATGAGGACGGGAACCCGAGGTGGCTGTTCCTTACGGACGGCCAGCCGCAGGAAGTGCGGGGGATCCCGGCAGGAAGCTACATCTTAAGAGAGCTGACTGCGCCGGAAGGCTACGAGCTGGCGGCGGATGTAGCGTTTACGGTGACAGGCGATACAGATGAACTGATTACGGTAACGATGGTCGATGAGCGGGAGGAGCCGGAAGAAGGCGAACTTTCCGTGACGAAGTACCTGCGGACGCTGGCGGGAGACGACCTGACGGCGGTGGAAGGAACGTTCTACGTGGCGCTGTTTGCGGACGCGGAGCGGACGGAACGGGTATCGAACGTGATCCCGGTCGAGTTTTCCGGATCATCCAGCCAGACGGTGACGTTCACGGGCCTGCCGCTTGACACGGTCTACTACGTGAGCGAGACAGACGCATTCGGCAACCCGATCGACGACGGAACCTACGGGGAAGGCGGAATTTTCGCGGCACTGTTCGCCAACGGAAACCAGGCGGAGCTGACGGCAGAAGTGCCGGAGGGAGCGGTTGAGTTTGAGAACGTGTTCTCGGAAGTGCCGGAAGAGTTCTATTATGAAGGAACGCTGACCATCACAAAACGCGTGCTGCGGAACGGCAGGATGGTAAATTCTAACGAAACGTTCTATGCGGGCATCTTCGAGGACCCGGACTACAAGACCCTGTACGGGGATGTAATCGAGCTGAAGATGGACGGAAGCAGCGAGCTCTCCGTGGAGATCCCGGTGACGCTGGGCCAGAATGTAGGCGACACGAAGACCTACTACGTGACAGAGACAGACGCGGACGGCGTGCCGGTGGCGGGCGCCGCAGGCTTCAAATATGAGGTATCCGTAGACAAAACAAGTGTAACCATGTCGGGTGAGCATGACGAAGAGAACGTCGTGATCACGAATGAGAAGACGACAGAGCCGGACGAGGGAGAGCTCTCCGTGACGAAGAACCTGATGCGGTTCTCCGGGGAAGCCCTGAAGACGCCGGACGGAACCTTCTACGTGGCGCTGTTCGCGGACGAGGCGCGGACGAGACGCGTATCGGATGTGATGCCGATGCGGTTCGTGAATGCCTCAAGCCAGACAGTGACCTTCGAGGGCCTGCCGCTTGGAACCGAGTACTACGTAAGCGAGACAGACGAGAATGGCAGTCCAATCGACAGCGGAACCGTCGGAGAGGAAGGCGAGTTCTCAGCCGTCTTCCCGGATGGAAACAGGAAGAAGCTGACCGTAAAAGCGCCGGAGAAGGCAGTGACGTTTGAGAACGTGTTCCGCGACACGCCGCCGGAATACTACGTGGAAGGCGAGCTGACCATCACGAAGCGCGTATTCCGCAACGGAGCGCTTTCCGGAACAGGCGAAACCTTCTATGCTGGAATCTTCGAAGATCCGGAATACAGGACGAGGTACGGCGATGTAATTGAACTGGCGATGGACGGGAACAGCGAGATGTCTGTGACCGTGCCGGTCTACATCGGGCAGAACCCGGACGACAGCAAAACCTACTACGTAACTGAGACAGACGCGGACGGCGTGCCGGTGGCGGGAAGCGCAAGCTTCGCATACACGGTATCGGTGGATAAGACGAGCGTAACGCTCTCCGGAGACCACTCCGAGGAGGCCGTGGTAATCACGAACGCACGGACAGAGCCGCCCGGAGAGCCGGTGATCCCGGAGAACCCGGACAATCCGGAGAATCCGAACAGCCCGGAGAATCCGGATACGCCGCCGACACAGAACAGCGTGCGGACAGGAGACGAGACGCCGCTGGGCCTGTACCTTGGAATCTTCGCGGGATCGGCCGTGGTGATCGTGGGGCTGCTGGTGTTCTTCGTGAGAAGGCGGAGGAAGACACGGTAAAATAAAAAACAGAATGCAATAAAATACAGCGGATCTGCTCAGGCAGATCCGCTGTCGTACGTATAGACAGTATACAGCTGTCGGACCAGTTTTGGGTCCGCTGCGATTTTATTTCCCACTTGCCAGCTGGCCACGCAGAATCCGGAGTTCTTCCTGTAACTGGGCAAGCTTCTTTTCAGCCGTGTTCGCGCGGTTTTCAGCCGTGTTTGCACGGTTTTCAGCAGCGTCCGCACGATTTTCAGCAGCGTCTGCGCGGTTCCTCTCCCGCAGCGTGTTGTTCTTCTCGCTTTCGATTCCCTGTTTTATTCCATCCTGAAATCCATCATTGTAGCTGTCTTCCTTTTCGATTTTCAGGTGCCGTTCCGCGTCGTATTCCCAAAAGCTCATCGCCACTACCTCCGCACGGTTTTTCATCAGAATATCTCGCAGTATTCCTTTCCGGATGCATTCATCCACTGCCGCATTCACTGCCACCAGCTTCTCCTTTTCCGTCGTCTTCCCCTTCATTTGCCTCCGCATGCAGGCGACGAACTGTGCGTATTCCCCAAGCTTCTCACATTTTTCCATCAGCTCCCGGTTCTTCCCGTAGTTGATGTTCAGCACCAGGGCAGTGCACTCCAGTGCAGGTGCTCCGGGCGCGGCCAGGGAGGACAGGAGCGTGCTTCCAACGCTGGTTTCCTGCCCCTCTGGAAGCAGGAATGCGTCCGACAGCTTCATCTCCCAGCTCTCGCGGCGTTTTTCTTCTCCGTTGTAGAAGACGATGTACTGGGGAACCGGCAGCGGGATCACTTTCCTTCGGTGCGGGTCATATCCATTCGTCTTTACATATGCACGGTACATCGCCGCGAAATACTGAAGGCCCCGCAGGGGCATGTTATAACAGAGGGTACTCTGGTGTTCGTACAGCCCGAGCTGCGCATGGAGCAGGAAGCCGGCGTCGTTCCTGATGCCCATGTACACCGCATCTTCCAGCGTATAGATGATGAGATCCTCCGGATTATCATAATCGGTGCCGCTGATGGCGTTATAGAGGCTGAGAAGATTTTCCTTTTCGCGGAAAACGATGCGGAAGATGCCGTCTTTGAAACAGCGGTTTAAGTCCGGTACGGTCTGCTCGCTGCTGTCCGCCTGGTCTGCCAGATCGGATCCTGGATATCCTGTCTGTTTTTGATTTAATTTGTTTTGGTTCAATAATTGTTCCTCCTTATTGTAGCAG
>CANQUH010000178.1 GCA_947626965.1 uncultured Lachnospiraceae bacterium | reverse complement strand
AGCTTCCCTACAATCTGCTCCTCCGCCACACACCCGATCGATGTGCTCCGCGAGTCCACCGACACGCTCCGGTGGTCTCCCATCACGAAGATCCTCGATTCCGGCACCTGGTACGGCAGCGTGATGTCGCACTCCCCAAGCGCCTTCTCCTCCAGGTACGGCTCCTCCAGCGGCTCCCCGTTGACGAACACGTTCCCTTCCTCGTCAATGTTTACCCAGTCCCCCGGCCCGGCGATCACACGCTTCACCAGGATCTTGTTGTTATAATAGAATGCGATAATGTCCCCCGGATTGAACTCGCTCCCCTTCAGGGAGACGAGGATGTCCCCGCTCTCAACCGTCGGCGTCATCGAGGTGCCGTAGATCTGGAGCACCGGCATCCACAGCGTCGCCACCAGGACCGCCACTGCCGCCACAACAATCAGTGAATACACCGTGCTGCGCAGCGTGCTCCGGTACCTGCGTTTGTACCGTTCCCGCTTCAGCTCCCGCTCGATCTCCGGAATCTCCGGGATCACCACCGCTTTTTTTCTTCTTTTTTTCCTGCTCATAGGCCCAGCCCCCGTTTTCGTTTCCCCGGCTTACGGATTTGGCTCCTGCCCCCTGGGGGCCGCCTGCTTCACATTCTCGAGATACTGGTCCGCCGCTTTCTGCGCCGCCTCAAATATTCCGCTGAGCTTCAGCGCCGCCTCCGCGATCGAACCTGATTCCGCGATCCTGATCTCCTTCTCCTCCAGCTTCCCTTTCACTTCCTGAAGCTCTTCCTCCAGGCGCTGCTTTTCTCTGCTCTGAACCAGCAGCATTTCCAGCAGCTCCGCCCTGGTCAGCTTCTTTAATTCCTTATCTGTCATAAAAACCTCCCCCGCTTCCCGCTTTCCCGGATATCTTCTCCAGATCTCCGCAGATATGATGCAGGAGCTCCATCTCGCTCCGGAATTTTTTTGCGTAGGTTCTGTCCGGGTCCATCAGGATCCCCTGCCAGCCGCTCTGCCTCCGGCTCTGTACAATGATGTCGAAGGTCTGACAGCTTCCTCTCTGCCTGCTCATCTCCTCATCGTCCAGCATCTGTTCCGGTATATGGATGGTTCCTCTCAGCTTTTCCGGTTTGTGGAAGGTTCTCCTTGCCTGGAATGCCTGCGGATATCCGACCTTCTCAAACAGATCGTCCATTCCCAGCAGCATTCCGCAGTATCCCGCGAACGGCAGCGGCATAAACAGCATCTTGTTGTACGCTCTTCCGGACAAATCATACCCATATCCGTCTATGCAAATCCTTATCATGTTTATTGGAAAAACTGCAGTACTGCTCATTTTTCCGCCACCCCCTGCTTCTGCCAATGGGAAGAGATTTCTTCCAGCTCGTATTTCAGCTCGATTTTCCGGTGCCGTATTTTTTTCAGAAAGTTTTTCCTAATCCTTTTCATTACCAGGACTCCGGCCTCATAGGAGCACGCGGACAGCAGTATCACATACTGTGTGGGACCATTTCTGGCCGCCACATCTCCAACGCGGAGCGTCTCTCTCACCACCTGCTCCAGAATCCCGGCTCCTTCTATCAGCCCGGAATCGGCTATCGCCCCGTTCCATAAGGTCCCGATCCGCTGAACTGTCAGAAGCAGTATATATTCGGATACCCCGATTCGGCCGACCCGTCTCACTTCCAGGCGGTAGATCTGACGGAAAATCTGGTAGTCGCAGAAGAAAGCGCCGTGCGGCTCTTCCTTTTCCCCCGCTTCTTCCATGATGCTGGCGATATCGTTCATCTGCAGCCTTCTGTCCGTCGCCATGTTCTTGAGCATTTCCTTCAGCTTTTCCGGCACATCTATCCCAAGATTCTCGTAGAACTGCTTCTTCGCGTTTTCATACTGGAACAGCGCCTGGTCATATTTCTGCTGCATCTGCAGACTCCTGACAAGACAGCACTGGATGTCTTCGTCCAGCGGTTCATGCTCCGACACCTGCTGACAGAGCTTTTCCATCTCTTTCCAGTCTTCTTCCTTCTCGTATATCCTGCATAATATCTTTGCCGCTTTCAGATAAGTCGTCCGGTAATCTATGACCTGCGGCTGCAGCCATGTCTCATAAATCAGCCTGGCCGAAACTTCTCCACGGTAACAGCTGATCGCCTGCCGGCAGGTTTCCTTTCTGGCCTGCTCATCCGTCTGCATTTCTATTCTGCGGCCCAGCTCCTCAAACTGCTCGTAATCCGTCCTGACCGGAATCTCCGGATTCCACAGGTACCCTCCGGGCTGCGTACAGATATAATCCTCCGGGCCCAGCATTTTCAGCACGTTCCGAAGCCGGTAGATCAGATTTTTCAGGGCGTTTTCCGGACTTTTTGAGCCCCCAAGCCAGAACAGCTCGCTCAGTTTCTTCCCTGTCACTATTTTGTCTCTGTGGCTGATCATATAGACCAGCAGCTGTACCAGCTTATCCGCCCGAATATCCTCTTCTCTGAGGACAGTCACACCATTTGATAAAGAAAATTTCCCAAATATTGTTGCTTCCAGCACTTTCCCTGCTTCTCCTACTTTTCTTCTGTCTACTCTGTCTCCTGCTGGCAGTCATCATTTTCATCAACAATTACCGAATCCATGAGATGCAGCATCTCCATCACACTCCGAAATGATATCTTTTTATTCCCCTGGATCCAGTAAATCTGCCCCTGCCAGGTATATTTCTGATGATCCATGACCTCCACAATAAAGGTTTGTTTTTTCTTTTTCACTATATTCATGATCTCCTGCCTGATTCTTTTTCTCAATTATACCCCCTCCAAAGTCACAAGCCGGTCGTCATATTTCATTTTCCCGTTCATTTTTGGGAAAAAAGGCTTGACTATTTAAAAAAATCGAAAAAAAACAGGACGCAGGTCTTCCTGTCATCCTGTTTTTCATCTTATTTAGCATGTGATACTATTATGATTTTTTGTGTGATTATGTAATTCTTTACTTTCCGGCTCTGACATTGTCATATTCCAGGTATGCGCCCTTCATCGGCGACGCAGCCAGCTCCGAGAAGAGACGGAGCACACCGCGGGTGTACTTCACCGGCTTCGGCTGCCAGTTCTTTTTGCGCTCCGCGAGGATCGCGTCGATTTCCTCCGGAGTCTTCCGCTCTCCCTTGACGCCGACGATCGCAAGAATCCGTTCCTTCACGTCAAGCTGAATCAGATCATCCTCCTCGACGAGAGCGATCGGACCGCCTGCCTGCGCTTCCGGACTGCAGTGACCGATTACCGGGCCTGTGGATGCGCCGGAGAAACGTCCGTCCGTGATCAGCGCAATGCTCTTGCCAAGCTCCTTATCGGAGGAAATCGCTTCGGAGGTGTAGAACATCTCCGGCATGCCGGAACCTTTCGGGCCCTCGTAGCGGATGAACACCGCGTCGCCCGGCTGCACTTTGTGATGGAGAACCGCGTCAATGCACTCTTCCTCGCTGTCAAACGGACGGGCGCGGAGCACTGCGGAGAACATCTCCTTCGGGCAGGCCGTGTGTTTGATGACAGCGCCCTCAGGAGCAAGGTTGCCCTTGAGAACCGCGATGGAACCGTCCGTGCCGATCGCCTTGTCAAACGGACGGATGATATCTTCCTTCGTCATATGGACGCCGTACCGCTCGTTCGCCTTGTCAAGCCACTTCTGGCAGCGCTCATAGTAGCCGCTCTGCTTCAGCTCCTCCAGATTCTCGCCGAGCGTCTTTCCGGTCACGGTCATCACATCGAGATGGAGCACACTCTTAATTTCCTCCATGATCGCCGGAACGCCGCCCGCATAGTAGAAGAACTCCGCCGGCCAGCGTCCTGCCGGACGAAGGTCAAGGAGATAGTGAGCGCCGCGGTGCAGACGGTCAAACGTATCGCCTGTGATCTCAATGCCGAACTCATGCGCAATCGCCGGAATATGCAGCAGTGCGTTGGTGGATCCGGAAATCGCGGCATGTACCATGATCGCGTTCTCAAAGCTCTTCATCGTCACGATATCGGAAGGTCTCATATTGTCCATCCGGGCAAGTTTCACTGCCAGCTCGCCGGCCCGGCGCGCATAGTCGAGCAGATCCGGACTCGTGGCCGGGAGAAGCGCACTGCCCGGAAGGGAAAGTCCGAGAGCCTCCGCCATAATCTGCATCGTGGAAGCCGTACCGATGAACGAGCAGGCCCCGCAGCTCGGGCAGGCGTTCTCCTTCGCCCAGCAGAGCTTCGCCTCGTCGATCTCGCCTCTCTCATACATCGCCGAATACATGCCAAGCTGCTCGAGCGTCAGCATGTCCGGACCTGCCGCCATCGTGCCGCCGGTCATGACGACCGAAGGAATGTTCACGCGCGCAAGACCGATCAGATTCGCCGGCATTCCCTTGTCACAGCTCGCCATGAAAACTCCCGCGTCAAACGGCGTCGCGTTCGCCTGGATCTCGATCATGTTCGCGATCATCTCACGGCTCGCCAGCGAGAAATTGATGCCGTCCGTGCCCTGGCTCTCGCCGTCGCAGATATCGGTGCAGAAATAACGCGCGCCATATCCGCCTGCCGCCGCGATGCCCTCACGCGCGGCCGCCACCAGCTTGTCCAGATGGCCGCTTCCCGGATGACTGTCTCCAAATGTACTCTCAATAAAAATCTGCGGTTTCCCGAGATCTTCCGGTTTCCAGCCCGTGCCGAGACGCAGCGGGTCGATCTCAGGCGCAAGTTTTCTCAATTCCTGACTTCTCAAACAACCCATTTTTAAACCTCCTCAATTAAGCCACAAAGAACGATATGATTAATGCTACCACAAAACCAGTGCCGCCGACAAGAGTCTCCATGATCGTCCACGTCTTCAGCGTCGTCTTCTCATCGATTCCCACCAAAGACTTCACCAGCCAGAATCCGGAATCATTAAAGTGCGAGCAGACGGTCGCGCCGCCGGCAACTGCCGCCGTCACACATGCCAGATACATCGGAGAAAGCTCTGAGATACCCGGGAGAGCCGCAACGATGCCTGCCGCCATTGTCATCGCGACGGTAGCGGAACCTACGCTGATACGAACCAGCACAGCGATGATGAAAGCCAAAACTACGATCGGCAGATTCATCGAAGAAACCGCGTTTCCAATCACATCGCCAAGTCCGGAGTACTGCAGCACGTAGCGGAGCACGCCGCCGCACGCGGTTACCAGCAGGATCAGGCCAGTCGGCTCCAGTGATTTTGTCATGATGCTCTCAAGTTCTTTCAGATTGTAGCCATGCTTCAGGCCAAGCACAAACATCGCGACGATCGTAGCGATCAGCAGGGCCACAAACGGCTCGCCGAGGAAGCCGAACACCGGCTGAACCGGAGCAAGCGCCGGGATAACGCCCGCGATGGAATCCAGAATGATCAGAATCAGCGGGATCAGGATGATGCCCACGATCGTCCCGAACTTCGGAAGCTTGCTCTCGTCAAATTCTTCCTGATTCGCGACACGCTCCGGAACCGGAACATAAAACTTTTTGCCGCAGATACTGCCCCAGATAGGACCTGCCACGATCATGGCGAAAATACCACAGAAAACACCAACCAGAATGACCCAGCCAAGCTCCACATTGAGCATCGTCGCCACGAGAACCGGACCCGGTGTCGGCGGAATGAACGCGTGACCGACCGCCAGACCTGCAAGCAGCGGGATCACATAATGCAGTGAGGAACGTTTCGTTCTCTTTGCGAGGGAGAATGCCAGCGGGATCAGAATGATCAGACCAGCGTCAAAGAATACCGGCATTGCGATGACCAGACCGGTGATGCCGAGCGCCCACGCCGCTTTCTCATCGCCAAACTTGTTTACGAGTGTGACGGCCAGCGTCTGCGCGCCGCCGGAAACCTCCAGAATCGCGCCGAACATGGAACCGAGTCCTACCAGCAGAGCGATACCCTTCAACGTGTTGCCAATACCATCGTTGACCGCCGTGACAATATCTTCCAGCGGCATGCCCGCAATCAGACCGATCGCGATCGCGCCGACCAGGATGGCGATCATTGCCTGTACATTAAATTTGATAATCAAAACCAGCAGAATAATAAGACCGATAATCGCCGCCAGGACGAGCCGGGTCGGGTTTAAAGCTGTTTCAGCTGTCATAATAATTTCCTCTCTTTCTTGTACCCTGTCTTTCTTGTATCCTGTTTCTTCTTATTATTAACACACTTTCATGCTCACGCTGTGGGCACTGCCACGAATATAAGTTCACGGACTGCTCCGCTCTGGTCAATGCTATATCCGCCCTTATCACACTTGTCATCAGACTTTTTCGTTGTTTTCCCCTCCCTTTCGTCTATATTTATATGACGTCATATGATTTATGCTAAAAATATAGCATTATTCTGATGATTTGTCAATAGTTGTCTGATGATTTTTTATTTTTTCTACAAAACACGCTTTGGGCATATTCTCGCGCTGGAATCTTTTTGTGACACAAAAAAGGATCTCCTGTTCGGAAATCCCTGAAATTTATCTGATTTATCTAATTTTTTGAATCTGCGCCATAGTGTTCCTTCATTTGTCTGATGATTTCCTGCCGGTTGTAAGTCAGATGCATCACCATCGCGCATCGCGCCCCCATCGGATCCCGGGCGGCCACCGCATCCACAATCGCCCTGTGTGTGCTGATCGTCTCATCCTTGAGCAGATACCGTGTCAAATCCGCAAACGTCACGACCGCCGTGTGAATGATCGGCACCAGCATCGCCACCACCCGGTTCTTGCTACACTGCGCGATACAAGTGTGAAACTCAATATCCTTCGGAATATGGTCCTGCCCGCTCAGGTACATCTGCTCCGTCTCATCGCAGAGTCTGCGCAGCTGCTTCAGGTCCTCGGCGTCGGCATTCTCCGCCGCCATCGAGACAATCTCCGGCTCCAGCATCAGCCTGACGTCAAACAGTTCCAGCGCCAGCTTGTACTTGTCCTGCAGCTTCGCCAGCCCCAGCGGATCATCCTGCGGCAGACAGTTACTGACGACATACGTTCCCGACCCGCGGCGCACCTCCAGAATCCCTTTAAAAACAAGGCCCTTCACCGCCTCCCGGATTGTGCTGCGGCCCACGCCAAACTTCTCCGCAAGCTCAAATTCATTGGGCAGCTTCGCTCCGATCTCCACCGGCTCCTTCTGAATATATTCCAGCAGTTTATTTTCTATTTGATTTCCAAGCAATTCTTTGTCAGCCTTCTCAAATTCGTACATTCTTTTCTCCCCGCATATTTACGGGAATATTTCCCCTCCATTCTTTTGATGCCCTCCCTTATCATCCCGAACTGACTCATCCATTCCCTTCTACAGGTGCGTTCCGTCTGGAAACGGCCCGTTCGGTCTACGCTCCACTCCGGGCCTGCACTTCGTTCCGGTCGGTCCTAAACAAGTGCCGCTGGCACTCAGAATCGGTGCCGAACATGCGCCTCTGCTTTGAGACTGGACTTATACAGTAAACTTTCATGCCCTGCGAGGCAGGGCACTACCATGAATATAAGTCCACGGATTGCTCCGTGCTTGCGCACTCCCGCA
>CANQUH010000177.1 GCA_947626965.1 uncultured Lachnospiraceae bacterium | reverse complement strand
CAAAGTTCCTGATATTTTTCGGATACCCCATAATAATCCGCCATATTTCTGACTTCTTCATGCGTAAACCCAAAATATTCACTATAACGGTTATCAAGAACCGAATTGACTTTCAGATTATTCAGTCCGCTGAAAATGCTTTCCTTTGCCACACGAAGAATCCCTGTCAGAAAACCATAGGAAAGATGGGGATTATCCTTCAGTCCGCCTGAAAACAAAACGCGCATAAAATCAATCACCTTATCATAATATCCCCGCATGTGTCCCTGCTGAATCGGCGTGTCATACTCGTCGATAATAATGACCGGCGCTGTTCCATAATGCTCGTGAAGCATCCTTGACAAATTTAAAAAAGCCAGAGCAATGTCACTTTCGTCAGCCGTTCCTTCGAGGACATCTGTGAGATATCTCTTTTCAAAATGACTGATTTTATCACTGTCCAGCAATATCCTGTGCCTCCCGAATTCATTCCTCAGAATCCTGGAGATCAGCTCATATGCGGCCTCCCAGGTCTCACATTTTACATCCTTGAAAGTTACATAAATCACAGGATATTTTCCCTGATACGACTGATATCTTTTGCCGCAGGTCCAGATTTTCTTATTGCGGAAATAAATGGATGTATCTTCCTCCGATTTTTCAAAAAAAACTTTCAGCATATCCATATTCAGCGTTTTTCCAAAGCGGCGGGGACGTGTAAACAGAGAAACCTGTGGGCGTTCCTCTATAAAATCACGAATCAGAAGGGTTTTATCCACGTAATAATATTCACTGCACACCTTTCGATAATCCGAAATACCAATCGGCAGCGGAAGTTTGCCTGCGTTTTCTGATGATGACTCATTCCTTATCTGCTTTTCCATATATTATAATTCCCTCCTGCTGTCATTTTCGTTTGTTCTGCCTGCTGCCTTTTGTTTTTATAATATCTCCATTTACCGCGCAATGCAAGTTTTACATTACCATATTCAATTCATCCGCTTGAACAAAGGAAATTCCTGTGCTATTCTAAATCTAAACGGCCATGTCTGCGCTGCAGGCACCACCATAAATGAAAGGAAAGGTTCCATTATTATGAAGATAACAACTTTAATCGAGGATACAGCTAACATCACCCAGGCAGGAGATGCCGGCTACGGCTGGCAGAAAAATGTCCAGGCTGAACACGGACTGAGCTTTTATATTGAGACGGCGCATCACACGCTTCTGATGGACACTGGCGCGTCGGATCTGACCTGGGAAAACGCGGCTGCGCTCGGAGTGGATCCCGCAAAAGCAGACACGGTCGTCATCAGCCACGGCCATTATGATCACACAGGCGGTCTTCTGGGCTTTGCGTGCCGGAACACGCATGCCAAAATCTATCTGAAAAATTCCGCTTCCGGAGATTTTTTTCACGGGGAAAGATATATCGGAATCGACAAAAGAATTCTGGAACTGCCGAATCTGCATCTCATTGGGGAAGATGAATACCGGATCGATGAAGAACTGTCTCTGTTCTCGAATATCACAGAGAGAAAATTATGGCCGGAGAGCAATCTTGTGCTCACCGCGCGGATTGACGGAAAGGATGTGCAGGACGATTTCGCCCATGAGCAGTGCCTTGTGATCAGCGAAAATGGGAAACATGTACTGTTGTCTGGCTGCGCCCACAATGGCATTCTGAATATCCTGAACCGCTTCCGGGAAATCTGGCATTCCTGGCCTGATACTGTGATCAGCGGATTTCATATGATGAAAAAAACGGACTACACAGAAAAAGAGATCCTCAATATTCAGGAGACCGCGCGGGAACTTACAAATCTTCCCTCCGAATTTTACACCGGGCACTGTACCGGAAAGGCTGCCTTCGATATTATGAAGGACATCATGGGCGATCAGCTGCATCCGATCTGTTCAGGGAGCGTTATTTCACTGTAATTCAAGACTCGCCCGCGAGTCTTGCTCGCAGGATTCAGGTCTGTGCCAGCAGACATCTTCGATTCCAAATTCCTGCGCTCTCCACTTCGTTTATCCGGAAAAGCTTTGTCAAGGATTTCTGTAAATCTTTTGCATTAATTAAGATTACCGGTTAATGCTCCATGAGGCACAGAACTGCCACTTTCGTGGTATTTCTGTGCCTCAGATGATCCTGATTTTCATACAGGCTTTTGCCGGAAAAAGAACATTGATTTTCTGTCACTTCGGACACTCCGGCGAAAGATTTGTCTGGATATAAATGGCGTCAAGTCCCACATTTTTTGCGCCCTCAATGTCACATACCATGTCATTTCCGATCATAACGCTCTTTTCGAGATAAATGCCGCTCTCTTCTATCATCTTTTCAAAAAAGAGCCTGTTCGGCTTTCTCACGCCGTAATCAGAAGAAATGTATATTCCGTCAAAATAATCCTCGATTTTCAGCAGGCGAAGCTCATACTCAGTGAATGCCCGCTGCGCGTTTGTCAGCAGATAGATATGCTTTCCCTGCTCTTTCAGCTCCCGCAGAGACTCCTCCACTTTTGGATACAGACGGATATATTCTGTCGAGGCTGCCCGGAAAAAGCGGCAGACCCAGGAAACCTGCTCTTCCTTAAATTCCACGCCTTTCTCCTCAAACAGACGCGCAAATACCTTCTCAATCTGGATTTCTTCCCTCTGCTGCTCCTCTTCTTTCCCGATTCTGCGAAACGCGTCCCTCATCTCAACTGGATCATACCACACCTGAAAATAGCCGTAGATCAGCGCCATTCTCTCCCACACATACATACTGTCCTCGTCTGTGTGAATATCCACAAGCGTTCCGTACAGATCAAAAATATAATTCTCATATTTCATATGTGTCAGACTCCTTCTATAATGTACTGATATATCCCAAAGCCGGTATTTAAGCGGCAATTCACAATATCATGGAGCAAGCTGGTCTGTCAACCACTATATTTCGTGCCGCAGTCTCGGTTTCACTCATATAGTCCGGCGGTGCGCGGGCTCTTTTTTGGTATTTTTCAGTTCGCTGCTCTGCGCCGCTTCCAGCGCCTCATACACCCTCAGAATCTCACCCACGCTCCATGCCTGCGCAAAACAGCCGCGGGAAAACGACGGAAATTCCCCGTCGTATATTTCAGGAAGCTGACCGATACATCCCTCCCGCAGCGCGCTTTCCAGCGGCTCAAGCTGGCGCCTGACTGTCTCCAGCGCTTTGCAGGAATACCCCTCTGTTTTCAGATAGGCAAGATAATAAGCGCCCAGCGGAAATACCCACACGGTTCCCTGGTGATACGCCAGATCCCGCTTCAGCTGTGATCCGCCGTACGTTCCATGAAACTCCGGATCGTCTTTCGCAAGCGTCCGCAGTCCGTACGGCGTGTACAGTTTTTCAAAAACCGTATCGACAACTTTCTTCTGCTTTTCGAGATCAAGAGCGCAGAACGGCATGGAAACCGCCCAGATCTGATTGCAGCGTATCTGTTCATCCGGCCCGGATTCCTCCTGCCCGCTGCCGCCTTCTCCTCTGTCATGGCTGCCTTCCTTCTTCCCGTCATGTTCTGACAAAACATCCTTCAGACAGGAAGTTTTCTCATTCCAGAATTTTTCCCGGAAGGATTTTCCCGCCTTCTGCGCCAGAGAATCATACTCCCGGATGTCCTCCTTCTTCCGGTTCAGCAGCTTTCCAAACAGCCCCATTATACACAGCGCATTGTACCAGTACGCATTCACCTCGACCGGCTTCCCGTGGCGCGGCGTCGGAAGAATATCGCCGATCCTCACATCCATCCATGTGACCTGGTCCAGTCCCTGCCCTGCCGCGAGAAGGCCGTCCTCATCCATATGTATCCCATACAAAGTTCCTTTCCTGTACCAGTCGATGATCTCACACATGACTGGCCACATCTCCTTGACAAAATTCAAACCATCCGGATTTTTCTGCTGCGGTTTTCCGGAATATGAATCTGAACCTTTGACAGATTTTCCGGAATATGAACCTGTATTTTCGACAGATCTTCCGGAATATGAATCTGAATCTTCGACAGATTTTCCGGAATATGAACCTGTATTTTCGATAGAGGAAACCGTCTGCGCGCACTCACCTGACCGTTCAGCAGCAAAACCATGCAAAGCCGGAACAGGGAGGCAGTCTGCCTGACCCGTCTGTTTCTCATAATACAGATATACTGCGTGGATAAACAGAAGCGACGCATCCACTGTATTGTACATGGGCTCATTTTTTCCTTCCGGAAACAGGTTCGGCATCAGGCCTTCTTTGCAGTACGCGGCAAAAGTCCGAAGAATGCTTTTTGCCGTCTCGAACTGTCCTGTGGAAATACAGCATCCGGCCACAGCGATCATGGTATCCCTGCCCCAGTCCTCAAAAAACGGAAAACCAGCCAGAATCGTTTTCCCTCCGGTGGACTCGCGCTCCGCTACAAACTGTCCGGCGCTTTTTGCCAGCATGCGGGCCGTCTCCCCGCGCAGTCCGCTGGTCTCTGCCAGTTTCTCTCTGTACCGCACGGCATCCTCAAAAGTCCGGGCCGCCTCCGTTGAGGCATTGTTTTTCCATCCACCGTTCTCAGAGACAGAGTCACCGCCCGGAACGCTTTTCGCTGCAGATGCCCGAGGAGCTTCCTGAAGCTTTTCCGTCTCAGATGTCCGGGAATCCTCCTGAAGGCTTTCCGCCTCAGATATCCGGAAATCTTCCCGGAATTTATCCGCCGTGCATGCAGGATCCATCCGATATACGATCTCCAGCGATACACATTCCCCCGCCGCCGCTCTCTTCTCAATCCAGTGATTGACACAGGTGCTCCCCTGCGGATTCCTCCCGTCACACTCATCATACGCATAGTACAATCCGGTGACAAATCTTGTCGGGAAGGTGCGGACTGCCCCGTTCGTCGAAAAGTACAGCTCCAGCCCGTCCGCTGCATCCGATGTAATCACAAATTTTTCCGCTCTTTGTCCTGCCATACGCCTGAGCACAAATTTCTGCCCTTTATGCGGCTGCTTTCCTTTCGGACAAAACTGAAGATGCGGCATCACCTTCAGCGTGACCTCTCTGCCTGTCCGGTTCTCCAGCCGATAGCGGACGGCGATCACATTTTCCCCCTGCTGCATGGCAATCTCTTTCTCAATCTCCACGCCGTCCACATGAAAGATCCACCTGGGATAATCCTCAAAACAAAAACTGTCGAGAAAATAAAATCCATTTTCATCTCTCGTCTCCTCTGTATATTTCTGACTCGACAAATGGATTTCCTTTCCGTCCAGCTCCAGAATCTCCTCCAGCCGGTGTACCATGCTGTACCGGTGGTTCGGCGCCTTTATGCAGGCCATGAAAAAGGAGTGATCATTTCTTGCGCTTGAACCGATCATCGTTGCAGAGGAAAACCCGCCCAGCCCGTTCGTCAGAAGATAACAGTTCTCTTCTCCGCGCCAGCCGTCTGCCCAGTCGCTTCTCCCATAGATAAATTTCATTTCTCTGCCCTCCTGCCAAACACTGTCACAGATACCGGCGCTGTCCGGATCATTTTCCCGCCCTGACAAATACTTTCCTGCTGTTTCGTCCACTGCCAGCTGTCTTCCCCGTCGATCAGCAGTTCCCACTTTCCGGGAGGAAGCGTAAACTCCTGCTCCTTCTGCGTACTGTTGTACCACACGGCAAGCATATCCCATCTCCTGTGTTCTCTGTTGTCCACGCAAAAGCCCACACATCCGGGCGCCGGAACTGTCTCCTCAAAAATACGTTTTCCTGCCCCGTCGGACTTGTCATACAGGCCGGGCATCTGCTTTCGGAATGCAATCAGGCCTCTGTAATATTCCATCAGTTCACTATACTCATACATCCTCCGCCAGTCAAGCCGGTTTATGTCAGGAGAAGACTGGTAACTGTTCTCATCCCCGCACTTTGTCCGCGCCGCTTCCTCTCCCGCGAGAAAAAACGGCCTTCCCTGACAGGTACAGCAGACAGCCGCAGCCATTTTATTCGCTCGGACAACTTCCCCGTCGTACTCTGTAAAAGATCTTTCCGGTTTCAACGTAGCCATCAGTTTGTCCCACAACGTCAGATTATCATGCGCAGAGACATAGTTTATGATCTGCGCGGGAGACTTTGCCCGAAATTCCGCCGCGTCTTTCTGCTCCGGTCTGTCTGTCCACGCACGGACCGCACAAAGAATATCTTCCTCCAGTCCCGCTCCTCCGTTGACAAAGCCTGGCTTTCTCTTTTCAAATACATGACCTTTTATCGCGTCTCTCGTCGCATCGCAGAAAACTCCGATTCCCTCATCAAGAAGATACAGATTTTCCTTCAGGCATGGAATACTGCCCTTTCCCATCGCGGAAGAACCGGCCCTCCACGGCTCCCCGTACAGAATTTTTTCACCCGCGCCAAATTTTTCATCCAGCGTGCGCTGGATCCGGTTCATTAAAGCGGTATCCAGCAGACCCATGAGGTCGAAACGGAACCCGTCGATGTGATATTCTTCCGCCCAGTACAGCACGGATTCCAGGATATAGTCCGCAGCCATCTCTCTCTCGCTCGCAAAATCATTGCCGCACGCGGAACCGTCCGACCAGCTCCCGTCTTCCCTGTAACGGTAATAATAGCCGGGAACGGTCCGCTCAAACCAGGAATCCCTGCTGTACGTGTGATTGTAAACCACATCCATGACCACGCGGATTCCATTTCGGTGCAGCGCCATGACCAGCTCCTTCAGTTCCCGGATCCGCACCTCCCCATGAAAGGGATCTGTGGCGTAGGAACCTTCCGGCACGTTGAAATTCATGGGATCGTAACCCCAGTTATACGATTCTCTTTTCTTCGCTCCGTCTGAACCACCGTCCGCACAGTCCGGGCTTTCACCCGTTTCCACGTTCCTGCTGCAATCCGCATTTTCATCGGCGCCCGGGCATCCATTCCTGCCGCAGTCCGCCCATCTCCCACTGTGCGTTTTCTTTTTTTCACTCCCACTGCCCGCACGTTCTATATCAAATTCCGCACTCTCATCCACAGACGCAAAATCAAATACCGGCATCAGCTGAACATGTGTAACGCCCAGATATTTCAGATAGTCGAGGCAGGTGGGATGTTCCCCGTCCTGATTCAGCGTCGTGCCGTTCACAGTGAACGCCTTATACTTTCCTCTCCATTCTGAGGGAACCCCGCACGACGGATCGTCCGAAAAATCCTTTACATGCACCTCCCAGACAATCTGCTCTTCTGTTTTTGCCGGAGCACAGTCATTTTCCCAGCCGTCCGGATCTGTCCGCCTCAGATCCACAACCATGCTTCTTTTCCCATTACATCCGCAGGCTCTGGCATAGGGATCCGCGGTCCGCTTCTTCTCCCCGTCCGCTTCCACAATAAAATCATAGTAAACCCCATGACAGTCGCCTGGCATTTCATACTCCCATACACCCTTTTCCCGACGCGACATGACGACAAAAGTGCACAGCTCTGTCTGTCCATTCGGATAAAGATTCAGAAAAACGCGGTCCGCCAGCGGACTCCACAGCTTAAACCGCGTAAAATCCGGAGTATGGACCGCGCCGAGATCTCCTCCTCTGTAAATACA
>CANQUH010000176.1 GCA_947626965.1 uncultured Lachnospiraceae bacterium | reverse complement strand
TACCGCAACAAGACAGGTCCCGCAGGTACGCGCAATCTGCTCGGCATCGTGACGACCGTACAGTGTGCGGCCGGCGTGCTGAAAGTTGCCGTGGAACAGATAAAGAAAGAGCTTCTGCCGAAATATCCGAACGTGGACGGCGTCGTCGCTGTGACGCACCCGTACGGCTGCGGCGTTGCGATTAACGCGCCTCTTGCCCCGATCCCGATCCGGGCGATCACGAACGTAATCCGTCACCCGAACTTCGGCGGAGAAATCATGGTTGTCGGCCTTGGCTGCGAGAAGCTGACGTACGACCGCGTGCTCCCACCGGAAGACATCACGCCGGAGAACGTCCTGACGCTGCAGGACTGGCCGGGACATGACGCGATGATGCAGGCCATCATGGATATGGCGGAAAAGAAACTGAAAAAACTGAATGAGAGAAAGCGCGAAGAACTGCCGCTCAGTGAACTTCTGATCGGCATGCAGTGCGGCGGAAGCGACGCGTTCAGCGGAATCACCGCGAACCCAAGCGCCGGATATGCCGCGGATATGCTTGTAAAAGGCGGCGCAACCGTGATGTTCAGCGAAGTTACAGAAGTGCGCGACGGTGTGCAGATGCTCGCCGCGAGATGTCCGGACGCCCACACGAGGGACCGTCTGGCGCAGGAAATGAAATGGTATGACGATTATCTGGATGCAGGCGGAGTCGACCGCGACGCCAACCCGACTCCCGGCAACAAGAAAGGCGGCCTAGCGAATATTGTTGAGAAGGCGATGGGTTCCATCGCGAAATCCGGGACAAGCCAGATCGTGGAAGTCTTAAGCCCTGCCGAAAAGCCGACGAAGCATGGACTGATCTATGCAGCGACGCCAGCCAGCGACATCGTCTGCGGCCCCTGCCAGGTCGCGAGCGGCATCGGCCTGCAAGTCTTCATGACCGGCCGCGGCACCCCGTACGGACTGGATATCAGTCCCGTCATCAAAGTCTGCAGCCGCAATGAGCTCAAGGCGCACTGGTTTGACATGATCGACATCTCCGCCGGCGCGGTGGCGACCGGGGAGGCCACGATCGCGGACGTCGGAACCGAGATCTTCAACATGATTCTCGACGTTGCGAGCGGAGTGAAAGCCCCGTACAGCGACCAGTACGGCTTCCACAACGATATGTGCATCTTCAATCCGGCGCCGATTACGTGATGAAAACAAAAATACAATTTGCGGTACGCATGCTGCGTCAGCAGCTGATTTCCATATGCGGGCCTGCGTATAAAAATGGAGCTGGGAACAGCTCCATTTTCTCAGTGAATCACTACGCATTATTTATCAAACTATGTTTTATTCAAGATTTCCATAACATGATGCCAGGGTCGAAAGGTCATGCGTTCCATGTTCACATGGAAAAGCATGACACTGAGACCCAAAAAACACCGAAAAGGAGCCATTTTTCATGGAAAAATGTGCGGATTTGAGGTGTTTCAGGGTGCTGAACGTCCAGTGGACGTTCGCTCAGCACCGACCGGAGTGAAACGGAGATTCGTGAGCACGAAGTGCGGAGAAATCCGTGGCATCATGGGGGCAAAATTCCTTTTGACCCCAGCATCATAACATGCAGTTTAAGTTCCGGCAATGTTCTCTTTACTCTTCATATAATAATATCTCCGTTCCTGAAATTTCCCGCTGAAATTGTTCTTCTATCCCTGTTGTTGTCACCAGATCCACCGGCAGCTGCAGACTTTCCTGGCATTTTTGCCTCATGCCGGACAATTTAAGCAGAGACATTGGTCTGCCTTTCTCAATTAACAGATCCACATCACTGTTTTCATCTGCCATTCCTTTGGCATAAGAACCAAATAAGTACACTCTTCTTACGCCGTATGCACGGGCAATCGGGGAAATAATCGTTCTTATTGTGTGAATATCTTTCACTCGCATCATCCCTCCAAAGATTTATTATTTTACATAAAATTTTCCCTGTTCGGTGTATGATTGCTTCCGTCTTGACTAACACACATTATTTTTATATAATATAATGTGTATTAGTCAAAAATGAGGTGGAAGCTATGACCAATAAAGAAAAAATTAAAGAGATACTGGAAGCGTCGCCAGATGGAATAATTTCCGCAGAACAAGTGACAGCTGCAGGGCTGCATCGCAGCATTTTACGAGAGCTTGTAGAAAATGGAAAGCTTTACCGTTTTGGGCGCGGCCTGTATGTACGCAGCAGCGCATGGGAAGATGACTTTTACCTGTTACAGCGCAAATACAGACGCGGAATATACTCAAATGATACCTCACTGTATTTGCTGGGCTATTCTGACCGTACTCCGGTGCAATACACCATGACATTCCCCAAAGGCTACAATTCGCCGTCGCTGAAACAGGAAAACATCAATATTAAGCGGGTTGTGCCGGAGAACTATTCTTTTGGCGTGATCGAACTGAAATCCCCCTGCGGCAATCCTATCCGTGTCTATGACCTTGAAAGGACGCTGTGTGATATCCTGCGCGGCAGCGGCAGCGACATTCAGATCGTGAACGCGGCAATGAAAAAATATGCGGCTTCCAGAGAAAAAGACATGCACAAATTGATGCAGTATGCGGATCAGCTGCGTGTGAAACCCAAAGTGCTGCGCTATATGGAGATACTGCTATGATCACAAAAAATCCCATGCAATTAAAAGCATTTATCAAAAGGAAATCTTTGGAAAAGAATATCTCTGCACAGCTCGTCATGCAGAACTATATGTTGGAAAGACTTCTGGAACGAATTTCACTGTCAAAGTACAAGCATAATTTTATTCTCAAGGGCGGTTTTCTTATTTCTGCAATCGTCGGTCTGGATACAAGAGCGACAATGGATTTAGATACCACAATTAAAGGCTTTACGTTAACGCATGAATCTATCCGCAAGATCTTCGGAGAAATCTGCGCTGTAGAAATTGCCGACGATGTGAAGTTTAAGCTGGTGGACATTTCAGACATCCGCGAGGGTGACGATTATCCAGGCATACGTGTTGCGCTGAAAGCAAACTACCCGCCAATCAGCGTACCCTTGACCGTGGATGTGACTACCGGTGATGTTATCACGCCGGGGGAAATTGAATATACTTTTTCTCTGATGTTCGATAACCGCACCATAAGCATCCTTGCCTATAACGTTGAAACGGTGTTGGCAGAGAAAATTGAAACGGTTCTGTCCCGCAATATTGCCAATACCCGTCCGAGAGATTTTTACGACATATATATTCTGTATGCCCTGCGCGGCGCCGAGTGCAATAGGAAGACACTACTGCAAGCTCTGGAACGGACAGCGGACAAACGCGGCAGTCGCAAAATTCTGGAACAATACCCGGATATTATCGCAGAAATCCGTGCAAGCAAACAGCTCCAGGACTTCTGGAAAAAATATCAGCGTAATTTTGATTATGCAAAGGATATTTCTTTTGACGATACCTGCGATGCTGTCCAACGCATTATGGACAGTATTACAGATTAAATGGAAAGTAAGTCTGGTATAAGAAAACCTCCTGGAATCTGATATAATCTTATAATCTGATAATCAGATAATTATTATAATCAGAATCCAGAAGGTTTTCAAGAAATTTCGTTATTATTTCTTCCTACTCTTTTTGTTCTCCTGTCTGATACTTCGACAGCGCTTTGATTCCCACCAGCACAGCCAGCATCAGCAAAATACCCACCGGAAGCGCGACAAACGCGGTCTGTGCGAATCCTGCCACAATGTAGGTCACAAACGATACCGCCGCCGCGACGATCGCGTAGGGCAGCTGCGTCGAGACGTGGTTGACGTGGTCGCACTGCGCGCCGGCTGACGCCATGATTGTCGTATCCGAGATCGGTGAGCAGTGGTCGCCGCACACAGCTCCTGCCATGCACGCGGAGATCGAGATGATCATCATCTCCGGATTTGTGCCGGAGAATACTTTGACGACGATCGGGATCAGGATACCGAACGTTCCCCAGGAAGTTCCGGTCGCGAACGCGAGGAAGCACGCAATCAGGAAAATGATGGACGGAAGGAAGTTCAGCAAAGAATCGGCAAAGCCTTTCACCGTCTCCGCCACGAACACATCCGCGCCGAGGCTGTCCGTCATGGCTTTCAGAGTCCATGCAAATGTCAGAATCAGGATTGCAGGAACCATCGCCTTAAATCCTTCCGGAATGCAGTCCATACAGTCCTTGAAGGACAGAACCTTGCGGAACATATACATGACGATTGTGATCACAAGACCGAAGAAACTTCCCAGAGCAAGGCCAATCGACGCGTCGCTCTTTGAGAACGCGGTGATAAAATCGGTGCCGCTGAAGAATCCGCCGGTGTAGATCATGCCGATGATGCAGCAGACAATCAGGCTGATGATCGGAATCAGCAGATCCTTAACCTGACCGTTCGGATTTTCGACAACGCCTTTCTCCGACCCTGTGTACACATTCTTTCCAGTCGTGAAGATATCTCCCTTCAGCGCGTTCTTTTCATGCGTGGCCATCGGGCCATACTCGCATTTCATAACTACCATGCCTACCATCATGACGATTGTCAGAAGCGCGTAGAAGTTATACGGAATCGCGCGCACAAAGACGGAAAGGCCATTCTCTCCTTCCACAAAGCCGCTGACCGCCGCCGCCCACGAGGAGATCGGGGCGATGATGCAGACTGGAGCCGCCGTCGCGTCGATCAGATACGCCAGCTTCGCGCGTGATACGTTGTGTCCGTCCGTGACGGGACGCATGACGCTTCCCACAGTCAGACAGTTGAAATAATCGTCGATAAAGATCAGAACGCCGAGAACAATCGTCGCAAGCTGCGCTCCGACACGGGTTTTAATGTGGGTTTTTGCCCAGTGCCCGAAAGCCGCGGAGCCGCCCGCCCGGTTCATCAGGCTCACCATCGCACCGAGGATGACCAGGAATACCAGGATACCCACATTGTAGCTGTCCGAAAGAACGCTGATGATGCCGCCCTCAAAAATGTGGACAAATGTCTTCTGAACATTAAATCCGGAATAGAACAGCGAGCCTACCGTAATTCCGATAAACAGAGAACTGTACACTTCCTTGGTGACCAGGGCCAGAGCGATTGCTACCACCGGCGGCAGCAGCGCCCACGCCGTGGCGTACAGATCCGGCTGGTACTCAACGGCTTCCTCCGCGAACACCGTCAGGGAACTGGACAGGATCAGCATCACCGTCATCCCCATAAGCAGAGAAATTTTTCTCCCGTTCATCCATTTGATTTTTCTTTCGTTTATTTTCATATTTTCCTCCAATACATCGATTGCAATGCTGCAAATCCAACTGTTTCTTCCGCGTCTGCATGAATTCTGCGACACCGTCGTTCAGCACAGCAGATTTCTCCGAAAACTCTCTTCAGCAGATTTCAGAAGAACCGCATTACGCCACGCCCATGTCCTTCGCCAGCTTCTCAAACTGCGGCAGAGAATTTACGATTGTCTCATAGGAAACGCAGTACGCGAGCCTTACGTAGCCCGGGCACGCAAATGAAGTTCCCGGCACCATCAGAATGTTGTACTTCTTTCCTGCTTCCACAAAATCCTTCTCGTCCGCCGCCGGAGATTTCATCCAAAGATAGAAAGCTCCCTCCGGCTTCACGCAGGTAAATCCGCATTTCGTCAACCCTTCGTACAGCGTCTTTCGGTTCTTGTCATAGAAACCGAGATCCGCTCCGGCATCCGCGCAGCGCGCCACCGCAAGCTGCATCAGGGACGGAGCGTTGACCGCGCCGCTGATGCGGTTCGCAATCGTAGCCGCCGTGATCGTTCCCTCGCTGTCCTCGACCTCATCCGGAATGATCACATAGCCGATTCTCTCGCCCGGAAGCGAGAGCGATTTGCTGTAGGAGTAAACGACCATCGTGTTCGCGTAATATTTTGTGACAAACGGAACCTTTGCGCCGTCAAACGCGAGCTCACGGTACGGCTCATCGGAGATCAGGTAGATCGCGTGGCCGTACTCCTTCTGTTTCTTCTCCAGAATGGCAGCCATCTTCTGAATTGTCTCCTCAGAATAAATCACGCCCGTCGGATTGTTCGGGTTGTTGATGATGACAGCTTTCGTCTTCTCATTAATCTTCGCCTCAAAATCGACGAGATTCGGCTGGAACGTCTCCGTATTCGGCGTCACCTCCACGAGCACGCCGTCATAATTGCGCACGTAAGCGCCGTACTCCAGGAAATACGGAGCAAACACGAGAACTTCCTCGCCTGGATCAAGCAGTGTCTTCAGGCAGACATTCAGGCCGCTTCCTGCGCCCACAGTCATGATCAGATTGTTTCCGGAAAACTTTGTGCCGAACCGCCCGTTCAACTCCTCCGCAATCGTCTGGCGCACCTCCGGGAATCCTGCGTTGCTCATATAACCGTGCACCTTCGTCGGCTCTTCCGTGTTCAGGATGTCGATGATCGCCTCTTTGAGAGCCTCCGGCGCCGGAACATTCGGATTGCCGAGACTGAAATCGAACACTTTATCCGTGCCGTACTTCGCCTTGAGACGGTTGCCCTCCTCAAACATCAGACGAATCGCGGAATTGTTCTGCACATACGGTATCATTTTTTTCGCTATCATAGCTGATTGTTCCTCCTCTTTGTATTTCATGATGCCAGGGTCAAAAGTCCGAATCCACGACATGCTTGCATGTCGGTGGGTGAGTGGCTTTATGACCCGCCCCAGGATGAGGAAAAAGTGGGGCAGGGGCCCCATGATTTCCGAATCCCAGGCAGGATTGTGTGAGTGCGAAGCACGAAACAATCCGTCTGGCATCTTTTGACCTCAACATCATTTCATTTATTTTTACTATTGGGTTTGCCCATCGTAAACCACGCGATCAGCGCGAGGAACGCCACTGCGACGATCATCCAGCCGACGAGAATCATCGGATTTCCCGCCTTCCGGGCCTGCGGAGCAAACATATCCCAGTAACCCTTCAGATAAACGATGATTACCAGAACCGGAATCACATAGGTCATGTAAGCGCGGATTTTTGTCGGAAAATCCGGCCCTCTTCCTGCATTCGTCTCCTTGATGAAGTTTTCCCAGCCCCAGCCGTTCTTCTTTGTACAGAACATCAGGTAGACGAGAGAACCCAATGGAAGCAGGTTGCTCGATACAAGGAAATCTTCCAGATCCATGACACCTGTCCCCGCGCCAAGCGGCTGGAACCCGGACAGCACATTGAAGCCAAGCACTGCCGGCAGAGACAGAAGGATTACGACCACGATGTTGATAAGAACCGCTTTCTTCCTCTCCATCCCGAACAGATCGATCGCAAAGGAAATAATATTCTCAAACACCGCGACAACCGTCGAGAGCGCCGCAAACGACAGAAACAGGAAAAACAGCGCGCCCCAGATTCTTCCGCCCGCCATCTGATTAAAGATCTGCGGCAGCGTGATAAAGATCAGAGACGGACCGGAACCCGGCTCGATTCCAAATGCAAAACACGCGGGGATAATAACCATTCCGGCCATCAGCGCCACAAACGTATCAAGGATTGCGATGCTCGCCGCCTCGCCTGCCAGAGAACGCTCTTTTT
>CANQUH010000175.1 GCA_947626965.1 uncultured Lachnospiraceae bacterium | reverse complement strand
GGAAGAACTGCTCTCCGACAGCGGTTTTGTCGTGGAAACGGCAGAGGACGGCAATATCGCCGTGGAAAAGGTAAAAAATTCTGAACCAGGATATTACTCGCTGATCCTCATGGATATCCAGATGCCGCAGATGAACGGCTACGACGCTACAAAAGCGATTCGCTCGCTGGAGAATCCGGAGCTGGCAAACATTCCCATCGTCGCCATGACCGCTAACGCATTCGAGGAGGACCGCAAGCGCGCGCTCGAGTGCGGCATGAACGCACATATCGCCAAACCGATCGACGTGGAAAAGCTGCTGGAGCTGCTCACGAATATCCTGAAAGACCGTCTGTGAAAAAATTCTGCCGGGAAACATTTTCCCGGCAAAATTTTTTACGGGAGACATTTTCTCCCTTCTCTTCTACTTTCTGACAGAATTACTCCGCCTTTTCCTTAGCTGACGGCTTATACTGCTCTTCTCCCGTTTCAACCCAGAGAATAAAATCATTGATCGATTTTTCATCCCAGCCCGCCGCTCTTAATCCCAGAATAATTCTTGACGCTTCTGCCATATTCATATTTTTCATTAGACCTCCTTCCCCGTCCGGCTCGCTCTGCTGCTCCCCTTCCGGTCATTATCAGACAGTCATAATTTATCTGATAATGCATATTATAAATCACTTTTAGTTTATTATCGACTATTTGTAAATTTATTTATCTGTTCTCAACAAGTCTGGATCTCTTCTTTTATTTTAAATTTATCCCTGCCGGATGTCAACGCCAATTCTACTCTATCGTGATGTCATCACTGTTCACTCCGTGCCCAGTAACGTAATGTCTCCATCTTCGGACCGTACTGTCAGCCGGTCTTCTGATCCCTCCACAGTCCGCCTGTACGATATCCTTTCCCCTTTTCTGAAGAGTTCTCCACCCAGTTCCTTCGAAACTTCCAGATCCATTTCCGTATCGGCGGATATGGAAAGTATATCCCGGCAGGACGGCCCCAGTTCCAGGGAAATATCTCCGTCTCCTGACTTTATCTGCACATTCCGGAACAGTTCCGTATTTTCCGCCTCGATATCGCCGTCGCCGGCCGTGACTGTTCCTCCCTGTATCGTCATGTCCGACAGCTCCAGATCTCCATCCTTCATGGTAATGTCCGCCGACTTTATCTGACCTCCCTGAATCTCCAGATCCCCGTCCTTCATGGTAATGTCCGCTGATTTTATCTGGATTCCCTGAAGCTCCAGATCTCCGTCCCTCAGATCCGCCGTAAAGTTTATCTGCCTGTCGGCCGGGACATACAGGGTCACAACATTTTTATAGCCTCCCTTTTCTGTGATCATTTTGATTCCTTCAATGGATATTCCTTTGTACCAGGATGCCGCCCCCGCGTTCTTTTCTTTCAGAGAGAGCACCCCGTCTTTTGTACTGACAAGCAGAGGATTTTTTCCTTTTTTGCTGCTGACGTCATATTTCAGATAAAATCCGCCGTCTCTTGACGTACGGACAATGAGATCCACATGTCTCAGGTCTGCTTTTATTTCCTCCCCTTCATAATCCAGCTCTTTCTTTTTCTGTTTATAAATTTTTTTCTCTTCTCCATATGCGGACAATCTTTCACCCGACAGACAGAAAACCATAACCATGACCAGTAAAACTGCTGTTGTCTTTTTCATCGCAACACTCTCCTTTCAGTCTTTTCTCTCTATATTTCGCCCAAAGCCAACACAGGTAATTGAAAAATATGCGGCATAGATTCCAAAAAACAATGACGCCGATATCAGAAAATAACCTGCTGCCGGCGTATGTGTTCCCGTGTAAAAATTAAACCTGCTGCCGGCATAGATGGAGATTACTCCGCTGACCGCCAGTGCTTCCAGCGCCGGACACATGTAATACCCCAGAAGCTGTTTCAAAATAATCCGGGAGATCTCTTTCCGGCTGCAGCCCATCTGAGAAAGCACCCGGTAACGGAAGCGGTACTTTGACGAATCGCCAAGCTGCTGCACAGAAAGCACGGTCAGCGCCACGCAGAAAAATACCAGCCCCACATAAAACAGCGGAAATATAAGGGATAACAGGATGCCCTTGAGTTCCGGGATCAGATTATCCCTCACAAGATTCTTTGCGACAAAAACCACGATGGTATCAGAACCGCAGCAGGAATTGCCCCGACTTTCTTCCGCCCAGTCATAGTCATCCGCCGCTTCCGTCTTTACATGTCCCTGTGTGTCTCTCTTTTGGGGATCCGTCTCAAGATTATCCAGTTTGTCCTGCAGTCCTGCGGGCGCGGCTCCTTCCAGATCCACAGCAAGCTCCGCGTAGTACGGGCGCATTCCGTTTTCCCCATCAACGGCGGAATCCGGCACTACGATCACATAATCCCCTCCATTGTGCCCATCCTGCGAAAAGCTTTCCGTGTGATACCCCGCAAAGGCAAGCGGACCATCCTTTCCCTCTATGTTCAGTTCCGCCGAGAAATCGCCTGTTTCCTTCAGCACTCTCTCTTTTATATGAATCGTGTACTCTCCTTCCCCCAAAATAATTTCCGTCAGCCCCAGCATCCGGCGGAGATGATTATAGTCAGAAAGCTTCATATACGTATCATAATTGCAGTACACCATCTCGGCATTTCTGCTGATCTTCTTCCAGTTCGGCGTACCATCCTTTTTCAGATAATCCGAGCCGAACACCCTCAGATGCGTATACAGCCAGGCATTCATCTGATTCGTTCCGTTTTCATAAATCTGATAGATAAATGTCTCCTTCACCTGTGTTTTCTTTTTCAGCAAGCTGATCTCCTGATGGAAGTCATCTTCTGCATTGCTGCTGTATACCTGCACGTCAAAGGGAAATTTATTCACCAGAATCTCATCCTGAAAATGATTAAACATCAGCGCAACGGTGCTTCCAAGCAGCGCCAGTGTAAACAGCGCCGACAGCGTCCCCATGGTAAAGCTCATTGTTCTTACTTTCGAGGAAAACTGACGCAGGAGAAACAGCGCATCTCCCCGATACACAGCCTTTCCCTTTTTTCTGACATAGCAGGATATCCATGCGGCAATCCCGGTATAGAACAGGTAGATCGTCAGCACCAGGCCGGTCAGAAACAGCAGTATGATCCCGGCATTCCAGTTTTTCCAGCAGAACAGGAACACGCCAAAAACAGCAAAAAACAGAAGAGAGAAAGGCAGCAGCAGACGTTTTGCTTTTTCATGTTTTCCCCGGACTTCCTCATTTTTCTTCTGGCTGTCCATCAGGTCGCGGATACTCATCTTCTTAAATTTTCTTCTGCAGCCGAACAGCGCCAGAAAATAGCAGCCTCCATAGCAGGATGCCGTCATCAGAATACAGGAGCGGTTAAGTTCCAGATGCAGATGATAGTTCATCTGAACCATGCCGTAAAAAACAGCCAGCAGAATCTGCTGAAGCAGAAGTCCCAGAGCCATTCCCAGCACAAACGCTCCGGTTCCCAGAAAAAGATTCTCCTGTATGTATAAGCCTGCGATCTCCTTTTTCTTCATCCCGATCAGCAGATAGATCCCGAACTCCCGGCTTCTCTTTTCCAGTATAAAACGCACCATGTAACTGGTCAGCCAGGCCACGATCAGAACAATAAAAACTGTCGCCGCTCCTATCATGACCACCATTATTCCGGCAGTTTCGAACATATTCTGCACATCTTCGGAAAACATCAGGGTATTGAAGGAAAACATCAGGGCCGCAACCACCGTCATGGTCAGAAAATAGACCATATAATCTCTGGCGGAACGCTTCACATTCCGAAATGCCAGCTTATTTTTCATCGGAGAGTTCACCTCCTGTCAGGGAGAGCACATCCAGAATTTCATTCAGGAAATCACGGCGTTTCCGTTCCCCGCGGACCAGTTCATGGAAGATCTTCCCATCCTTCAGAAACAGAATCCTCCCGCAGTAGCTTGCCGAAAATGCGTCGTGGGTTACCATGAAAATGGTGGCTCCCATCTTGCGGTTCATGTCCGTAAAGGTCTGCAGCAGAATTTGTGCAGACCGTGAATCCAGGGCTCCGGTCGGTTCATCCGCGAGAAGAAGCTGCGGATGATTCACCATCGCCCTCGCACAGGCGCACCTCTGTTTCTGTCCTCCGGACACCTGATAGGGAAACTGATCCCTGATCTCTGTGATACCCAGAAGGGACAGCAGCTCCTCGCACCGCTCCTTTATCTCCTCCCTGTCTTTTCTGCGCATTGTCATTGCAAGCATGATATTTTCTTCCATGGTCAGTGTATCCAGCAGATTATAATCCTGAAATACAAATCCCAGGTTCTTCCTGCGGAAATCGGACAGCTGATCCTCCGACAGCTCTGTGATATCCACATTCCCGTAATAGATATGTCCTGACGTCACCGTATCGATCGTCGACAGCATATTTAAAAGGGTGGTTTTACCGGATCCGGAAGCGCCCATCACTCCAATGAACTCTCCCTTTTCCACTGTAAAACTCACCCTGTCAACTGCTTTGGTCACACGGCTCCCGTTTCCGTAATATTTTTCTATGTCACAGACACGAATGATATCCTGCATCTTATTCACTCCTCTCCCATCCAGGTCCGCCGCAGGACGCGGGCTGCGCCCGTTTCATTCCATAACCGGCAGCTCTCTGCCGAGTCAGCAAATCGTGAACTGCGGTTCTGCAATTTACTATAGCAGAATATCCATCCGTTTTGTATTGAATTCCCTTTCCTGAATCTTACAATTTTGAAAGACTCATTTGACTCATGTTCTTACGACCTCAGCAGCAAGTGCTTCGGCCTGGTCCAAACTGTAACGAAAAACTTTGCGGTTCAGCTCCGAAAGCCTGAAAAGTGGGAACTGACGGGAAATTCCAGAATCACTTCCGTTCCTTCTCCTTCCCTGGACACTGCCCGGATCCCGATTCCCAGTTTTCCGCAGAGTTTGCGACACAGATACAGCCCCATTCCCGTTGACCTCTCCGTATCTCTTCCATTTGTCCCGGTAAAACCCTTCTCAAAAATCCGGGACAGTTCTTCGCCTGGGATTCCAATGCCGTTATCTTTCACCTTCAGCAAAACTCCCCGCTCCAGACGTTCCGTAGAGATTTTGATATATGCGTTCTTTTCTCTGGAATATTTTGCGCTGTTCAGCAAAAGCTGGTTTAAAATAAATTCGATCCACTTTTTATCTGTAAATACCTGATCCGGGCAGTCCGCCTCAGCCCGTATGCCGCGCCGGATCAGATAATATTTGTTTTTCATCAGCGCTTCTTCCGCAGTTTCCTGAAGATCGGTTTCCGCGATCATATAATCTTTATAGACTTCATCCGAGCGGGCATAATACAGCACCATCTCCACATAATTTTCTATCTTCCGGTTCTCCGCCGCGATATATCTGCTCCCCGCATCCCTGTGATTTTCGCAGTACAGCGCAATCCCCGTAATGGGCGCCTTGACTTCATGCACCCAGCTTTCCATGTATTCCCGATATTCTCTCTGTTCATCCTCCATGTGCCGGAGCCGTTCAATCACAGCTTTATTGGAACTGCGGATCAGAGCGCGGTACAGCTGGTCCTCCAGCCGGAAAGACTGCGGCATCAGTTCCCCCAGCAGATATCTCTGATCCAGCCTGTCCATAACCGCTTCCATCTTCCGGAAATACTCTCTTCGCAAAAAGAACTGTACCGACAGCCAGACCGCAAGAATCAGACACCAGCAGATCAGAATAAGCGAGCAGTAATCCCGCTGATATCCGGTCAGACGTAAAAAGGCTGCCAGGAGAACCATGCAGCCCATATGCAGAAAAATCAATAAAATTTTGTCCTTTATAAACTCCGTCACGCTCATATCCGATATCCCATCCCACGCTTTGTCGCAATAAAATCATGAATCCCAATCTCCTCCAGTCTGCTTCGAAGCCGGGCAACATTGACGCTGAGCGCATTGTCATCAATAAAAATCCGCTGATCCCACAGATATTCGATCAGATCGATCCGCGGAACAATCTCCCCTTTATGCCGGAACAGATAACAGAGAATCTTCAGCTCGTTTTTCGATAAATCCGCCTGGTTTCCCTGATATCGGACGCATCCGCAGGCCATATCCAGCTCCACGTCTTTATAGAGGAATCTGGTTTCTTCCGCGGCGGTTTTTCTGCTCCGCTTCAGAACCGCCGCGATATGAGCCAGCAGCACCGGAGGACTGAACGGTTTTGTCACGTAGTCGTCCCCGCCTTTTAACATTCCGTTCAGCTCATCCATGGAATCCGCCCGGCCAGTCACAAAAATGACCGGCACATCTGACGCCGCCCGTACCTTCTGACATACGTCGAAACCGGATCTTCCCGGCAGGTTCACATCCAGCAACACAAGATCAGGCTGTATTTTCAGAATATCTTCCTCCGGTTTCTCAAATTCGGCCAGCACAGTCACCGCATACAACGCGTTTTCCAGAAGCTGTTTTAATTCCTGCCGGACGGCAGGATCATCCTCCACAATCAAAATATTCATTCAAACCTCATCCCTTTAACTGTCCGAACTTTTTCCCTGCTCGTACCATCCTGCACGTTTTTGCCTACAGCATTTTTCTTTCCCGGCAGTCGATCCACGCCCGGCACACTTCCGGATAATTTGTGATCACGCCTGCGCACTTCTTCTCATAAAGCCGCTCCAGATCACCCATATCATTGATCGTCCAGGCGTTGATCCCGATTCCTTCCCTATGGCATTCTTCTATCGTCTCATCGGTCAGTCCCTTCACATCGGGATGATAATACGCAAAGCCGCCGCTTTTACAGTAGTACCCGGCGTTGCCGATTCCCTTATCATCGACCAGAACCCCGCATTTGGCCTGCGGAAAAATCTGTTTTATCTTTGCCAGAGAGATATGGTTAAAGGAGGAAAACATCACCTTCTCTTCAAGATGGTATTTCCTGATGATCTCCGCGATTTTCTCCTCAATATCCCTGTAATAATAAATCCCTGTCTTGATCTCGATATTCGTGCTCATTCCGCATCCGGCCGCCCATCTGCAGTACTCGTTAAATGAAGGAACCGGCTCAAACACCGTACCGCCATAAAACAGTTTCGCTGCATTTAACTTTCTCAGTTCCTCAAAAGTATAATCCCGTACCGCGCCGCTTCCGTCCGTCGTGCGGTCAAGCGTCTCATCATGTATGACGACAGCCACGCCGTCCTTTGTGACCTGCACATCCAGTTCAATTTCATCACACCCTGCTTCAGCCGCTTTCTGAAACGCAAGCATCGTATTCTCCGGATATTTTCCGCTGTATCCCCTGTGTGCAATTACTTTCAAATCGCCATCTCCTTTTCTGGTAAAAACTTTACAGCATCTGTTTCATTTATACCACGCCCTTGATATTAACTCGCTTTGATATTCCCTGTCAATGTATTTTCCTGAGTTTTTGCCTGCGCAAATGCCGGAGGCTTTTCACTCCCGATGCCGTCTCACTAACATCCGCCGGAGGCTTTTTGTTCCACAGGACAAAATTTCCTGTGGCATAAAAAGCAGGCAAGAAAATTCAGGGCGGCATGCGGTCATAAACTCCTTGCCCGCAAAAGCAGACAGCAAAAATCCCCGGCCATATCCTGTGTTTCCGGATATAGCCGGGAATTTATT
>CANQUH010000174.1 GCA_947626965.1 uncultured Lachnospiraceae bacterium | reverse complement strand
GTTCGGATCAGGAGCTTTCGTTCTGTGCGAAAACCTCATCTTCAAACGACTCTACCGCAGTTTCTATATCCTCGCCTGCACCGATCTTCTGGAGCATGTTCCACCAGACGGTGCGGGCCTCTGTCCATCCCGGCGTGATCTGATAATAATCACCCAGATACTGCTGAAAAATGGAGTACTCTGTCATCAGCTCATCATTTTCGTAAATGCTGGGGATATCCCGCACCGGCCAGAATGTAGACGACAGCACGGCCTGCGTATACTGACTTTCATTCTCCGTCATAAAACGGATAAACGTCTTCGCCGCCTCAATCCGCTCCGGATCCCCATTGTCAAAGATCCCGAATCCCCAGATTCCTCCCTGCAAGTTGACCTCCCCGTCGTTTGTCGGAAACGCCATCGGGAAAATATCAAAATCCAGATCCGGATTGCTGATTGTCTGAGTAACTTCCTGCGCCACATTCCAGCAGAAACTCATTGCCAGTTCTCCTTTGCAGAACTTCTCCAGCTCATCCGCTCCCTGAAGCGTATCGTCAAACACAATTCCATCCATATCAAAAAGAAGCTCCAAAGCCTGAATGTTCTCCGGACTGTTGACTGTATACCGGGTGTGATCCGGATCCGTAAATGTTCCGCTGTAAAGATTGTTCACCAGCGCACGGGTACCCTGATCACCGCCCTGTCCGCCGCAGTAGACTGCCGCCACATTCTCCATTCCGTAATCGCGCAGAGCTTTCACTGCGTTAATGAAGTCTTCGGTACTCCAGGTATGCGTTTCCTCATCAATGTACTGCCATGCTCCCGAAGCCTCAAAAAGATCCCGGTTAATCGCCATGCAGTGAGTCGTCATGCACACAGGATAAATAAAATATGATTTTTCCTCTTTCGCGGCACTGCCGCTGTAGCGGCAGGCAGCTTCCACGGAATCGTAAATCTTTCCGGCTGTCTCGCTTTCCCAGAGATCACTCAGATCAGCCATCAGTCCACGGGCGCCCCAGTTGGCAGTCAGCCGTTCCGGTCCCTCAAAGACAAGATCCGGCATCTTCCAGCCGGCAATGGCTTTCTCAATCTCTTCATCTCCGCTCACATAATTCAGCACCTGCACGGATATCCGAATATCCGGATGCTCTCTGTGGAACGTGGTCACCATGGAAGATACCGTGCTTCCGCTTCCCCAGCCGCCCACCGGATAAGTCCACAACGTCAGCTCAATCCCTTTTTTTTCCGTGTCTTCCAAAGGAGTACTGCTCATTTCTCTGCCGCCATCCGAAGTTTTCTCCCCGGCAGAGCATCCGGTCATAATGCCGGCTGCAACAGCGAGCATCAGCAGCATCCACGCAAGTCTATGTTTCATTGTTATCTCACCCCATCCGTTTTCAAAACTTTCCTGCAATCTTTTACATTTGCGCAGATCTCCGAAACGCTCTTCTCTCATCTCATTTTCTGCACTCTGGTCCTGAGAAACTCCCTGCCGCGCAGGACAGACACTTTCCTGGAATCCTGTTCCCTGCACTCCTGTCCTGAGAAACTCCCCGCCGCGCAGGACAGACACTTTCCTGGAATCCTGTCCCCTGCACTTTGATCCGAAGAAGCATCCGCCGGCGGCAGATTTTCTGCATCACAGACACGTTCTGCAGACATGGACTCTGACAGTTCAGGAACGCTCCTCCATGTATGTTTCAAGAAGCCGGACTACCTCATCCACATCGATCGGCTTTGCCGTATGGGCATTCATGCCGCACTCCAGACACTGCCTCACATCGTCGGAGAAAGCATCCGCACTCATGGCGATGATCGGGATTGTCCCGGCATCCTCCCGATTCAGTGCCCGGATCGCCCGGGTCGCCTCATATCCGTTCATGACAGGCATCCGGATGTCCATCAGAATCGCGTCATACCAGCCGGCAGGATTATTTTGAAATTTCTCAACACAGATCTGTCCGTTTTCCGCCCAGTCCAGTTCCAGTCCAAGATCGGACAGAAGCTCCTCCGCAATCTCCCGGTTGAGATCATTATCTTCAGCCAGCAACACACGCCGTCCGGTCAGATCCGTTCCTGTTTCCATCTCCCGGACTTCCGTCTCTTCCGACGCGTCCCCATAAGCCCTGAGCGCATAATAGAGAGTGGAACGGAACAGCGGCTTGGGAATGGCCCCGTCAATCCCCGCCTCTCTGGCCTGCTCGCTCACATCGCTCCAGTCGACAGCAGAAACCAGAAGAATCCTGGATGCACTGCCGCAGGTCTCCCGTATCCGGCGCGCTGTCTGCAGACCGTCCATGCCCGGCAGCTTCCAGTCCAGAAGAATGATCGGATAATCCTCCCCCTGCCTGTGACGCTCCGCCGCCATCTCCAGAGCAGCTTCCCCGGTCAGTACCCACTGTGTATGACAGCCGATTGTTCTCAGTGTGGCCGCCGCGCTTTTACAAAGCAGCTCATCGTCATCAGCCAGCAGAATATCCCACGGCGGCAGACGCATTTCTTCCTCTTTCTTCGGAGCTTTCTCCAGATCCAGCGTCACATGGAATTCTGTACCTGCGCCCTGCTCGCTCTCTACTTCGATCGTTCCGTTCATGGCGTCCACAATGTGCCTGGTGATCGCCATTCCCAGCCCCGCTCCTTCGGTTTTCTGTACCCTGCTGCTGTCCTCCCTTGAAAAAGACTCAAATATTTTTTCCTTAAATTCCGCCGACATGCCGATTCCGGTATCTTTCACCCGCAGATGAACCCGGATCCGTTCATCCTCCTGCGAAGAATATTCCTCATAGAGAGACACATGGATGAAACCGCCTTCCGGCGTAAACTTGATTGCGTTGCCCAGCAGATTCAAAAGAATCTGATTCAGTCTTATGCTGTCGCAGTATACATGCTCCACCGGAATATCGTAAATATAAACATCGAACCGCTGATTCTTGGCGTTAATCTGCGGCTGAATAATATTGACAATCCCCTGCATAATCTCCTGCAGCGAAATCTGTTCCATATGAAGGGTCAGCTTCCCGCTCTCGATTTTCGACATATCCAGAATATCATTGATCAGCCCCAGAAGATGCCGACTGGATAAATCAATTTTCTTCAGGCAGTTCTGTACCTGCTGTATATTATCCAGATTCGCTCTCGCAATCGCAGTCATACCCACGATTCCGTTCATCGGCGTGCGGATATCATGGCTCATGTTGGAAAGAAACTCACTTTTTGCCTTGTTCGCGCGTTCCGCGGCCATCCGTGCCTCCACCAGCTCATGCATCTGCCGTCTGGTCAGCCGGATATACCAGGAAAATACTGCCAGAAGCGCCAAGAGGATCAGACCGCAGCTGACCACTGAAAACAGGCCCCACTCCTGCTCCAGTCTGTCCACTGTCTGATTCAGCTTCCCATGAGGCATGAAGAACAGCAGATACCAGTTGGAATACGGCAGACTGGTCGCATAAAGATTCCGCCTCTCCCCGTTGAGAGAAAACTCGCTGGAGTAATTCCACCCCTCCGCCATAACCACCCGGATCTCGGCAAGGTACTCTTCCGGCGTCTTCCCCTCAAGCGTATCGTATTTCGTCAGAACCCGGTCAAAATAATTTTTATCATCCACATCGCTGTCGCGCACCACAAAGCTGCCGTCACTTCGAATGATAAAATAATAGATCAGGGATTCGTCCACATCCAGAGAAAGTGTGTTGCGAATATAGCTCAGAGGAAGCGCGCCGACCAGCGCCACACTCTTCCCGTTGTCTTTCATTGAATAGGCGGCGGGAATTGCGATCATAAGCATATCCTCTCCGGAATCATCGTGTCCGGTCGTCAGGATTTCCTGTCCCCCGGTCACAGCCTTTTCGAACTTTTCAGGTTCATCCACTTCCACCTGACTCCCATAGATCATCTGAAAACTGCCATCGCCCATATAGAAGGCCAGATGATCAAATCCTCTCACTCTGGCACCGTAGCTGAGCGCTACCCGCATGGCGCTTTCGCTCATCCCGTTCCCGGGAGGAACCGAATCCACCAGTACCCGCACCTGGGACATCCTCAGTTCAATCGCCGTGCCAAAATGAGCAGCGGCCTGTTCACTCATACCTGCCATGTACAGAGAGCCAATATCACTGATCGCTTTCGCCCCGCGGCGGTTCATCTGTACCGCCATAAAGGAAAAGGTCAGTATACACAGAACAGAAATGCAGACAAGGCTGAAAATTAAACCGTGCGTTGCCCTGTTCTTCATAGTTCCGTCCCCCCTTCTTATGTGATCATCTGTCACTGGCTTTCGTTTTATTCCCACTTTCCATGAAAAGGCCGGAAAGTGACGTAAAGCCATCAAAATTTGTATTTCTTTCTTAGTCTATCATAACTTTTCAAAAAATTAAATCTGAAAATTCCATAAATTAATGCGGCAATAATTTTCGTGCAAATCTCCAAAAAATCATTTATAATTACATAACAGGCAGAAATAACTGAAAATAAGAAAATCAGAGAGGGAAACATTTGTTATGAACAAAAAAGAAACACCTGAAAAAATATGGAAAAAAATTTTTGATCTGCTTCCGCAGAGACAGAAAATGAGCTTTTTTCTGATCCTTGTGATTCTGGGCGTGTCGGCCGTTTTAAGCCAGCTCACGCCGCTCGCCGTCGGCTATCTGACCGACCGCGTCCTGGCCGAGCCGGACGTCACCTTTTTATCTGTGGTTCCCGTCCTCCTCGTGATCCTGTTTGTGAACGTCATAAATGAGGTCATCAAAGTCGCCCGGCGGCTGATCGTGGAGGATACCGCGACGCAGGCGGAGAAAAACGCGCGGCAGAAGGCGGCATCCTCTCTGCTGATGGCGCCGCTCTCCTACTTCCGCAGTCACATGACCGGGAACATCCACGGCCGCCTGAACCGGAGCCTGGACGGAACAATCAAGCTGATCAAGCTGATGTTCATGGACTTCGCCCCTGCTGTCACGACAGGACTTGCCGCAATCGTGACGATCTTTATCCAGCTCCCCGTGCCCGTCGCCTGCCTGGTAATCCTGGTAATCCCGGTCGGCACATTTATCGTGCTGCGCCAGATCGGAACACAGAAAGGCATCCGCGTGGAACTCATGGAGACGAAAGCCGACATGGACGGAACCATGGTAGAGCTGCTCGGCGGAATCGAGACGATCCGCGCGCTGGATGGCGCGCAGGCGGAAAGCGACCGCATCCTTGCCCGTTCCGAACAGCTGCGCAGAAAGGAAATGAGGCATCACCGGGCCATGGCCTTCTATGACTGCCTGAAATTTATCAATGAAGCCGTGTTCAGCGTGCTGGTCATCGGCATCTCCGTCCTGCTTGCCTCGCGGGGACAGATCTCCATCGGCACGGTGCTCACTGCTTACCTCTGCTTCACGCAGCTGACCGGACCTCTGCGCGAGCTTCATCGGATTCTGGATGAATTCTCGGAGTGCGTGGTGCTGGCAAACGATTATTTCCAGATTCTGGAGCTGCCTGTGGATTTTTCTTACCTGACGGAAGATGTTCCGGTCAAAGTGCGGGGAGAAAATTCGGCTGTCCAGACGAAAAAATCTCCCGATGAAATGTACAGTGAACATCCGGCTCGTCTGTCCGCAAATTCTTCCGGACATTCAGAGGCAGAAAGCCTGACCGGACTGGCAGAATTATCCCGGCCTCAGACCGGCGATATCCGGCTTTGCGGCGTGAACTTCTCCTACCCGGAAAAGCCGGAGCAGAGAATCCTCAAGGATATCAGCCTCTCCATCCCGGCCGGAACGTTTGTCGGGATCGCCGGACCAAGCGGCTGCGGGAAATCTTCCCTGATCAAGGTCATCGACAGGCTGGAACAGGCGCAGGGAGAAATTTTCCTGGGCGGTGTAGAACTGTCCGCTTTCTCCCGCCGGATGCTGGCGGAAAACATCGCGCTTGTACCGCAGACTCCGTTCATCATCGCGGACACCGTGTACCGCAACATCTGCTATGGCATGAAGCAGGAAGTCACTCTGGAGGAAGTTCGGGAAGCCGCGAAAAAGGCCAACATCGCGGCCGACATTGAAAAGCTTCCGGGAGGCTATCAGTTCGCGCTCTCCGAAGGCGGCGCAAACCTTTCCGGCGGACAGCGCCAGCGGATCGCGCTCGCTCGCATTTTCCTGAAAAAACCAAAGATCCTGATCCTCGACGAGGCAACTTCCGCTCTGGACAATACCTCGGAAAAACTGATCCAGGCACAGATCGAGAAAATGAAAGAGGACTGCGGCACGACCGTGATCTCAATTGCGCACCGGCTGTCCACTTTGCAGAACTGTGATGAAATTCTCGTCATCGATAAAGGAGAGATCGTGCAGAAAGGAACATTCCAGGAGCTTCGGGAGATACCGGGGATTTTCCGCGATATGGCGCTAGGAATAGTAAAGTAATTCCACTCGTTTTAATAAAAATGAATAGTGGATAAATGAAAAGGAGAATAGACTGCGGTTCCCTCCTCTGCCGGCTGTATCCGGAGAAGGGAACCGCTGTTCTACTCTTTTTCGTATTTTTCTATCACGCATTCATGCGATTTTGTCTCTTTATTATAATTAATACCAACCAGAAGCATATTACCCTTATACTCAGAAAGCGCTTGTGTATATTTTCTCTTTTTAATCTGCCCAATCGCACCCTCCGCACTTTTATCATATTTCAGTTCCACAACCAGCGCTGGCTTGTCTGATCTTTTTCTCGGAATAAATACAAGATCCGCATATCCTTCACCTGATGGCATTTCCCGTACCCTGGTGTATTCGTTCTGCGCAGAATAATATGCCAGCGCAATCACACAGCTCAGAGAGTTCTCATTGTTATACGTAAGAATCGACGTATTCTCACTGTGAATCTGGCTGACCATTCCGGCAACCTTTTCCGAATCCATGGACCATGTCGCACGCAGGATTTTCTCTGAATTTTCAAGCGCGTTTATCACTTCCTGCCACCTGCAGCTTCTGACCGCCGTTTCAAACTCATCCTGTATCTCTTTATTCGGAATAAACACTTCCTTTTTATCCTGATCATAGGCCAGATAGCCAAGATGCACCAGCAAAGTCAGCACGTCATCCTTATTCCCAAACGTCATCATGTCGTTCTGGAATGAACGAGTATTGACGGCAAGGTGTTCTCCTGAAAGCATCTGAATCACGGATTCCCGCAGGCCGTCATAATTCATTTCAATATAGATTTTCAGCGCCTCAAACGTTTCCGTCTGTGTCCAGTAATTAGAACATTTCTTCGACAGCACTGCCTCCACCACCGACTTGGGATTATACATATGGCGGACTCTGGGGAATCTGTATCCGTCATACCATCTCTCCATCTCGTCATAATCCCTTTGATACTGTTCGCACAGTTCCCTGACTTCACGCTCCGTAAATCCGACAAATTCCTCAAACTGCCGAGGTTCTGTCATAGAATATTCCATAAACATATTCAAAGCAGAATGCGTGCCATATTTCTTGATGGGAAGGATCCCCGTCATGTAAGCCAGGCCCACATAAGACTTGTCCTTAAACAGATTGCGGATAAAATCCAGATATTTTTTCTGGTCTTCTTCGCTGTACTTTTTATCACGGAGGATGCAGTCCCACTCATCGATAATAAAAATAAATGGTTTTCTCGTTTTACTATATATTTTTTCCAGTGCCATGCTCAAAAATCTGGTTCTTTCCGT
>CANQUH010000173.1 GCA_947626965.1 uncultured Lachnospiraceae bacterium | reverse complement strand
TTTGTGGAAAACAGGAGAAAGCTGGTATATAATACGAAAAGACTGTGTCCAGTGTGGCAGTGTCGTAAAACAAATACTGCAAAAAGGCAGAATTCTATTCATTATCTGGGAGGACGGCATATGTTATTTATAGAATATCCGAAGTGTTCAACCTGCAAAAAGGCAAAAAAGTGGCTGGATGACCATAATGTTTCCTACACGGACCGCCATATCAAGGAGGAAAATCCAACCGCGGAGGAGCTGCAGCTCTGGCATCAGAAAAGCGGCCTTCCGCTGAAGCGGTTTTTTAACACGAGCGGGATTCAGTACCGTGAACTGGGATTAAAGGATAAACTTCCGGAGATGAGTGAGCAGGAGCAGATTGCGCTTCTTGCCACGGACGGGATGCTTGTAAAACGGCCGCTGGTCGTGGGAGAAGATTTCGTGATCGTCGGATTTAAAGAAGGCGAGTGGGAGGAAAAACTGCTCGGCTGATTATGCTCCGCGGGAGCGCCGGCCGGAACGGAGTGGAGAGCGCAGGCATGGAAGTTTACGGCCAGAAAGGGCGGAGATCAAAATGGGTAATGAAAATCAGAATACATTTGAGCGGATCTATGAATTGTCCGCCAGATCCCGTACGGACAGGTGGCGACGTACGGTCAGATTGCGGAGCTTGTGGGAAACCGCAGGCTGTCGCGGGTGGTCGGCTATGCGCTGCATGTGAACCCGGACCCGGATCACATTCCCTGCCATCGTGTGGTCAACCGGTTCGGGGAAGTTTCCAAGGCGTTTGTGTTTGGCGGGGAGAATCAGCAGGTGACGCTGCTTGAAGCAGAGGGAGTCCGGTTTGTTGACGGTCGGGTAGATATGAAAAACTATCAGTGGAAGAAGAGACGGTTTTAAGATGAGGTTGTCGGGATGGCAGAAGGATCCGTGGATAAGCCCTGAATCTGTCAGATGACCGATTACGGATTGAAAGGAATAACAGGAGGAGAGTATGGAGAAGAAGATGACGGTTGTGGTTTTGTTTGGGGGGCAGTCCTCGGAGCATGAGGTGTCCTGTGTGTCTGTTCAGACGGTGGTGCGCGCGCTGAATCCGGAGAAATATGAGCCGGTGCTGGTCGGCATCACGAAAGAAGGCCGCTGGCTGTATGTAGAAAATCCGGAGCAGATCGCCGCGGGAAGCTGGAAGGAGAGCAGAGTACAGGCTGTGATTTCTCCGGACGCGACGGAAAAGAGCCTGCTTTTGATAGAGGGAGAAACTATACACGAGAAACGGGTTGACGTGGTATTTCCCGTGCTTCATGGAAAATTTGGAGAGGACGGTACGATTCAGGGGCTGTTCGAGCTGGCGCAGATCCCGTATGTGGGCTGCGGAGTTCTTTCCTCCGCGGTATCGATGGATAAGGCTTTCACGAAAATTATCGTGAGCCAGCTTGGAATACGGCAGGCGGAGTATGTGCTGATCCGTCAGCATGATCTGACTTCAATGGAGGACTGTGTAAAAAGGGTGGAGGAAAAACTTTCCTATCCGGTGTTTGTGAAGCCGTCGAAGGCGGGTTCCTCCTGTGGTGTGAACAAGGCGGGAAATGTGCAGGAACTTGAAAGGGCGCTGCTTGAGGCGGTTAAGATTGACAGCAAGATTCTGGTGGAGCAGACAATCACAGGAAGAGAGATTGAGTGCGCCGTGCTGGGAGCGGAGGAGCCGGAGGCCTCTGACGTCGGCGAGGTGCTTGCGGCAGAGGAATTTTACAGCTACGATGCGAAATACAACAATCCACAGTCGCAGACGGATCTTCATCCGGACTTCCCAGACGGAAAGATGGAAGAAGTCCGGGAAAAAGCGGTCCGGATTTTCCGCGCGGTGGACGGATTCGGACTTGCACGGGTCGATTTCTTCCTTGAGAATGGGACGAATGAAGTGGTCTTCAACGAGATCAACACGATGCCCGGCTTTACGTCGATCAGCATGTATCCTATGCTCTGGGAGGAGAGAGGGGTTTCGAAGGCGGAGCTGATTGACCGTCTGATCGCGCTGGCGTTTGAGCGCAGATAGCTGCAAAGGGAAGTTTCAGACAGAAGAAGTCCCCCATCTCTACAGATGGTGGGATGAATTGCCAGATACAAATCTGACGACAGTGGCGGGCGGAGAGAAATCGGTATCCCTCACTGACATGAGAACAGGACACGCCACTAAGGCAGTCGCACTCCGTTAAATTATCGAGCGTGGATTGAAAAAAAGAAAGAAACAAACAAACAACTTGGGGATGATCAATACATGGAACGTGATTTTTCGCGGGGAAGTATAGGAAAACATATTCTGATGCAGGCTGTGCCGCTGATCGTGGCGCAGCTGATTCAGCTGCTTTACAACATCGTTGACCGTATTTATATCGGGCATCTGCCCGGCGAGAACGGAATGGCCCTGACGGGAATCGGACTCGCGTTTCCAGTGGTCGCGCTGATTACCGCGTTTACCAATCTCTATGGATCCGGAGGACCGCCGTTGTGCTCCATCGCACGTGGAGCCGGACGGATCGACCGTGCGGAGAAGATCATGGGAAACTCCGCAGTCATGCTGTTTTTCACTTCATTTGTGATCATGGCGGTCAGCTATATTTTCAAGAAGCCGATTCTCTATGCATTCGGAGCCAGCGACACAACGTGGCCTTACGCCAATACATATCTCACGATCTATCTGGCAGGCACGGTATTCTGCATGATGGGAACCGGGATGAACGGATTTATCACTTCGCAGGGGTTTCCGGGGATCGCGATGGGGACGACCGTGGTCGGAGCGGTCATCAATCTTGTGCTTGATCCGGTGTTTATCTTCGGCTTTGGCATGGGAATTGAGGGAGCCGCAATTGCGACGGTGATCGCACAGATGATTTCCGGTCTTTGGGTTATGCGTTTTCTGACCGGGAAAAAGGCAATTCTGAAGCTCAGGAAAAAATACTTTATTCCGGATTTTAAGCTGGTCGGTGAGATTGTATCGCTCGGATTTTCCGGCTTTATCATGTCGGCGACAAACTGCGTGTCCCAGGTGGCGTGCAATGCCATGCTGCGGGAGTACGGCGGAGATCTGTATATCGGAATCATGACGATTCTGAATTCCGTTCGTGAGATCCTCAGTCTTCCGGTCATGGGCGTGACGAACGGCGCGCAGCCGGTACTCGGCTTCAACTACGGCGCGAGACAGTATGGAAGAGTGCGGCGCGGCGTGCTGTTTATGACAGCGGTCGGAAGCATCTATACGATAGCTGCATGGCTTCTGCTCATCCTTCTCCCGAAGCCGTTCCTTATGCTGTTCACCAGCAGCAGGGAGATGATCGCGGAAGGTGTGACGGCGATTCACATCTATTTTGCAGGTTTTGTCTTCATGCTGTTTCAGTTCTCCGGGCAGTCCACCTTTGTGGCGCTCGGCAAGGCGAAGCAGGCCGTGTTCTTCTCATTGTTCCGCAAAGTGGTGATCGTGCTGCCGCTGACGATCTGGCTGCCGCGTGTGATCGCGCCCGCGGTCAACGGAGTCTATATGGCGGAGCCGGTCTCGAATGTCATCGGCGGGTGCGCGTGTTTCCTGACAATGTATTTTACCGTGTACCGGAGGATGGAAAAAGAGCATGGGTGATATTGATTTTCTGTTTATAGCAGGATATAATCTAAATAAGATTTTTATTTGCTAATGAAGGAGGAGACATCATGGCAAATGTGTTTGATGTAGCGAAATATATCTTATACAAAATGGGACGAATGAGTACGTGGAAACTTCAAAAATTATGTTATTATTCGCAGGCATGGCACTTTACATGGACAGAAACCCCGCTTTTTCAGGAAGATTTTCAGGCTTGGACGAATGGACCTGTTTGTCCAGAATTATTTTATGCGCATCAGGGTAAATTTATGATCGATGAGAATGACCTTAAGGTTGGAGATATGTCAGAATTGACAGAGGATGAAAAAGAATCGATAGATATTGTACTGGAGAGATACGGAGGCAGAGAACCTTATGATTTAAGAGAGCAAAGTCATTCGGAACCTCCATGGAAAAATGCGAGGGGAAATATGCCGGAAACAGCCAAATGTCAAAATGTTATCACAAAAGAAAGCATGGGGGAATATTACGGGAGTTTGTAATCATGCCGAGAAAAGATAAGATAGTAAAAGACAAGAAAACGAAAAATAAAAAAACAGTGACAGAAGAAAGATATAGTACAGATACTTTGAATCCAATATGGATCTTTACAGATATTGACAGAAATGGGAAATTTGCTTTTGATGTGGGACGTAAAGACTTTGATTCGAAAGATTTTTTGGAAAAAATGATTTTTTATAGTAATATGACCTGGGCCGAGATTAAAATGCAAACACATGATAAAAAGGGAAAATCAAAACACCATCTGATTTCTTATGATGAGTTATCTCCGATTGCGCAAAGAAGGATTAAAGAAATAGGAAAAGAGGAGAAATTAGATTCTGTTTTTTCGTTTGCGTTTAATAATCTTACGCGGATTATTGGAATCAGAGAATATGAAAAATTTCTTGTTCTCTGGTATGATCCTGAACATGAAGTTTGCCCATCCAATAAAAAATAACGATGTTCTATTAAAATTTGCGTATCCCGGATATCATTGAGATACACATTATTCATAGTGGGGTATCATAGGATGCAGAGACGAAAGAAAATTGAAAATCAATGAAGGAGGAAAAATATGTTGTTTGGGAAAAAGAGACAGAAGGTGCAGGAGATATTTGATAAGACGGGGAAATATCCGGTTGTGCATGCGAGTATCTGCACCGGGGAGAAGGTCGCGGGATTCAAGAGTGTTGCCGACGGGAAGTTTGAGGAGTTAATGCTGATCCGCAATGACAGTGATCTGAAGGAATTTATGGAACGGTATGACGTTAAAGCGGACGAGATTAAGAAAGAGTGGTAAGAGACAGCGTCATTTTTTATCCTTGAATATAAAAATAGGGCATTGTATCATGAAATAAAGACCGATATCCTTACGGTACGTTGTTAGTAAAATATAAGTAAAATATAAATAAATAGGCCCTACACTAAAATGTAGGGCCGGGTCATATGTTTAACAGCATAAATATATAATTCATTCTAAATATCTAAATATAAAAATGGTTACGGGTGAATAGTTTAACTAGACACCCGTATTCTTTATTACACCTCTGTTGAAATGATTACTATACTCAGGATAGACCAAATCAACATATCCTAAGACCGTAGCTGTGCTATTTCTTAGAATATAAATATATTATATCACATAATCTAAATTAAGTCAACAATATTATAAAATTTTTCTCATACCAAAAATATCTTCAAGATCTGTGTTGTAATAGTAAAGCTTTTTACGATACATGCTTCAAATTTTTAAAAATTAAAAAAAGGGTTGACAAAAGGGATGAAAATGGTGACTGTTCTTGTTGCGGATTATGTTTAAGGAAGAGAGAGCGGACCTGAATCTATAAAAATTTTTCTGTAAAATAATTCAAAGAAGGTATTCTATGATAAAATGAGTTTTCACAGCTTTTTAAGTCAGGATAAAAGAAACTGATACATAGGGAATAGATAACAAACAGAATGAAAGAGAAACTTTATCCAGTAGCAAATCGAGTGGAAAAACCCCTTTTGGTGAGGTATACCCAACTGTATACATAAGGGCGCCATCTATTAATTCATAATCTCAATTGTTTCAGACATCCAGCGCTTCCTGAATCTGCCGCACCGCGTGCTGCACGTCAAAGCTGTCGAGCGAGACGGTGATGTGGGCATATTTTTCATAGAGGGGAACACGCTCCGCATAGAGATCCTCGAGTGTCTGCCCAGGCTGGAAAGAGACGCCGCGTTTTTCAAGATCGCCCAGCCTGTCTTTCAAGGTATCGCAGGATACTTTCAGGTAGACGACCGTGCTGATCTGCCGCAGATGTTGCATGGCGCGGCCGCTGTAGACAACGCTGCCGCCAGTCGCGATGACGGAACGCTCAGCCTGAATGTTGCTGTTCACGCGTTCTTCGACGAGTGCAAAGCCGTCAGTTCCCCTTTCAGCGATGATCTGCCAGAGCAGCTTTTTTTCTTCTTTCTGGATCAGAAGATCGGAGTCGATGAAATCATAGCCGAGTACTTTTGCGAACACGACGCCGACCGTGCTCTTGCCGGCGCCGGGCATTCCAATTAAAGTGATGTTGGTTTTATTCATGGGAGTATTTCTCCTTGCTTTTACGTTGTTCGTGTGCAGAATCCTAAACTGTACCTGAATCTTCATTTTGTTCATGTGCAGAATCCTGAACTGTATACCAGAACTTCCGCAACAGTGAATGGAACGTTGTCGGATTCCGATAATCTTTGCGCCGGCAGCAGGTTCTGAACTAAACGGTGACGGCCGCTTTCTGCCATTTTCCGCCCAGATAACGCACGGTGAAGCAGACTGCGCGGAACAGCCAGTCGATCGTCATTGCGACCCAGATGCCGAAGACGCCCCATCCGAACTGCACGCCAAGCAGCCAGGAGAAGCCGATTCGGAAAATCCACATGGAGATGATCGACAGGATCATCGGGAATTTCACATCGGCCGCCGCGCGCAGCGTGTTTGGCAGCGTGAACGCGAGAGGCCATACTGTGACGACGCAGATAGCGTGGTACCGGATGATCACCTTTACGTATTCTCCCGCCTCCGGGGAGAGATTGTACAGGTGAATCAAAAACGGCAGGGCGGCTACAGTCAGAATGTTGAGCAGAACCTTGGCCGCGTATGTAATGGTCAGAAGTTTTCTGGTATAATATTTTGCCTGCTCCGGTTCCCCTGCCCCGATACACTGGGAGACTACCGTCAAAACGGCAAAGCCGATCGCTGATCCCGGAAGAATCTGGAACATGGCAATATTGTTGCTGACCGCGTTTGCCGCGATCGAAGCTGTGCCAAAACCGGAGACGACGCTGAGTACCAGGATCTTTCCGAGCTGAAACATACTGTTCTCAAGACCGTTCGGAATTCCGATTCCAAGAATTTTTTTGAGCAGTGAGAAATCCGGACGGAAGGAAAACGGGATCGGAAGATGCACAACTTTCTCTTTGTTTGTCAGCAGCTTCAGGATGACAACAGCCGCGACGGCGCGTGAGATCAGCGTGGGGATCGCGGCGCCAGCGACACCCATTTTCAGTCCAAAGATCAGGATGGAGTTTCCGATCAGGTTGATGCCGTTCATGACAAGAGACATGAACATGGCCGTCTGGGAATCGCCCATGGAACGAAAAATTGCGGCGCCAGCGTTGTAAAGCGCGATAAACGGGATTGATGCCGCGACGATCAGCAGATAGATATTGCAGTTCGCCATCACGTCCGGTGCGATATCTCCGAATACACCGTTCAGGATCAGAGGACGGCAGAGATAAATCAGCGCCATGATGACGGTGGAGAGAACGCCTGTGAACAGTACAAGCTGGTTGGAAGCACGACACGCGATTTCCGGATGCCGTTTTCCGATGTACTGGCCGCAGATAACGGATCCTCCGGTTGCAAACGCCGCGAACAGATTAATCATCAGGACGAACAGAGAATCCACGAGGGATACGGCGGATACCGCCGATTCTCCGGCGCTTGCCACCATCATGGAATCCGCCACGCCCACTGTGATCGCGAGGACCTGCTCGATGACGAGGGGAATAATCAGTTTTTTGAGATCGGTGTTGCTGAAGAGATAATGACTCTTATCTGCCCTTGGCAGACT
>CANQUH010000172.1 GCA_947626965.1 uncultured Lachnospiraceae bacterium | reverse complement strand
GCTGTAACGTTGAGGGTAAGCCATGTCTCTGGTTTTCCCTTTTTCTGATCTCAATATAGCACATTCGGCAGAAGAACACAAGCGGTTTTGGAAAAATGTCTGGCAGCGTACTTCTTTTGGTGTTTAAATCCAGTTATAACCTCTGGTTAGTGCAAGGTGGATTTTGTCTATTCGTCTTGTAGGCAGTGATCCTGTATCCGGAATAGCACATAATCAGCACAAACTCAATCACTGGATTATCTTCGTTCTCCCAAAGTATCTTCAGTTCATCATCCGAAAACGGAATCCCATGTTCAGCGTACATTTATCAATGCAGTCCTGCAAATCTTTGTGACGTAAGTTTTCGAACACTTTATCATGCAGCGCGGCGCAGTTCTTGAAGGCGGCCTGCGTTGATCGCTTTGATTGATCAGACAGTTTTTTCTTTGCGTTCGCTCCGTACTTCCATTCGTAAAACAGTTCATAGACCTCTGCAAATGTCCTCCCCTTTTTCTTCGTCTTAACAAATGTCTGTGCCGTATGGTCGGCCAACAGACGGCGGCAGAAGTCATCAACTGCATGATCGTCCAGGGGGTACACCTGCTTAAATTTGATTTCATCGCCGGGGGTGTAGGTTCCTGCGTGGTAAGCGGTAAGAACTGCGAAACCCACGTACCAGATCGCCTTCGGCCTCACATACTGGCCCTTCTCGTTCACTTTCTCTGCCGGGGGATGGACGGCAAAACAGTTCCGGCGATTCTTCCCTAATTCAAGGTGACAATTTATAAGCCTTTCAAAGTCTTTCTTTTTCCATCTTACCGCTGTGTTTGCCAGCATAAGTTGTGTAGATTTCCAAAGACAAGCTGAACATAGTTCTTTTTCGTTACGATTGTAAAATGCTCCGGCTTTCATTCTGATAACATAATCAAGAGAGCCTGTAGTACCGTATCCATCCATCATCGGGTTAAATTTTGCAAATTTTGGTACAGGTATTTTCTGAATATCATGGACATTTTCTAAGTCATAGGTTGCTCCATCTGATATCAGGTACCTTGCATCATACCAACTTTCTTGGTCAGATGGATATACTTTGTACATTTTTCCATTATTAAAATAAATTGTTTGTGCAAGAGGGCCTCCGAGGAATCAGTTCTTACTTTTAACATATTTAATATTTTCCCTGAAAGTGTCATTTTGTCACCTCATTGTTTTGATTATTTTTTATAGTATAAATTTGCTGTCAGCATGGTTACTGGCAGGGGTTTTGTTTGACACATATAATGCTTTAATCAGTATAAGGTGCGCTCCTTTTGTTATACATTTCTTTTAGTTCTTTTATGGAATCCCATATTTTTAAATAATACATACTTTCCATATCTTCTAAACGGAAATGCGCTTGCACGGATTATAGGAAATTCCCTTGCCAGATAAAGACTTTCTGTGCTGGAAAGGCGATATTCCTTTTTTATCAACAGTATATAGATTATTTTCATCTGATGAAATATGAAAACGGCAAAATCCAGTTATTAAGTCTAGCGTTGAAGAAAAAGAGGATTTTTCATGATTATCCAGTAAAAGCAAATTGATAATATCTATTTTATCATTTCTTATGTCCGGGAATAGTTCATGCAGTTTTTTCAAACTCTGCAATGAGTTAATTGCGTCTTTGGATAATCCCGTTTCCTTTTCAATATCCGTTTCTTGATATGTTGGCATATCAATATATCCAAATAAATAATCAGCACTGCATTTAAAATAGTCACAATAAGCTTTTAACCATTTTCCCTCAATGCTTTCGGCGGAGTCGGTTGATCTATGAATATCAATTCTGCTACGTGCGCTTTCCGTTCTTTTCTTCAAATCGTCATTTACTAAAAAATCCAAACAATTTTTTTCAATCATATTTTTTGCGAGTTGGGTAGACGCCCCTTTTTTATTTACGTTAAGACCTGTATTTTGCATTAAGCTTTCAAGCCTTTTTCCAAATAACGGGTTTTTAAAACTGTTTTGCATAATACAATCCTCCATTTCAGGCAGCACAGGAAAGCAATGAGGGCATAGCTGCAACTGTATTACAGCCTGCGCATTGGTGCAGGATATGACAGGCTTTTCGCTCTGCGCTATATTCCTGTCACAAAAAATGATTTTTACGGATATAAAAGACAAGCGCTGTACAGGCAAACAGAGGAAAGGACAGATAAGATTAAACGGCAAAAAAGTTATGGAGATTATGTCAGAAAAAACCTGACAGCGGAAACGGTGTGCAGCAGGACGGGACTTTTTGAGAAGTCTTTTCACCGGATAATCGAAAATGGCAACGTCTCTGTTGACTCTATGGAGCGGATCGCTGACAGTATCGGGGTAACAGTGGGAAATCATGCTGTCGGACATTTCCCGGAATGTAGAAAACGGCATAGAGTTTTTAAAGGACAGTGATCGGGCAACTGCATCTTTCTCACGGGGGCGGTACATATCCAGAATAAAGAAACTGGCAGCAGAACGCCCGGCAGAATGCAAGATTGTGGCAGAGGATACGGACGGGAGCATTTGCGCACATATCCCTGTTTCATGGGTAAAGATTAACCCCACGCAGCAGTTGAGTGATGAACGGCGGCAGAGGATGGCAGACGTTATGAACCAGAATCGCCAGAAATCAAATGATAATCAGTGCGAAACAGACTGATTTCGGTTTGTACGGCTTTCAATGTATAAATGATAGAAATCGGAAATCACCCTTTACAATGCAAAAAAACGATTGAAAGAGAGAATCTTATATGCTAAGATACGGACAGGAACAATCGTGTTGCAGGGTGGCTGACCTCTATTCTACATAGAATGGGGGTGGTGCTGATGAAGAACAAATTCAGTTTCAATGATCTGATGCAGTTCGGTTTATTCATCCTGGCATTGCTGACATTCATTTACTTGATCTGTCATTGATGTTATAAGGCATAGAAAAACCACCCTTATACTTTGGCCGGTAGTGGGTGGCAATTCTATGTTATCGCTATTTTAGGTCAACCCCTTGTGGGCGGTTGTTCCTTTTTCTGTTCTCAATATAGCACATCCGGCAGAAGAACGCAAGCGGTTTTGGAAAAATGTCTGGCAGCGTACTTCTTTTGGTGTTTAAATCCAGTTATAACCTCTGGTTGCAACTAATGAACGAATCGAGACTTCTCAGGAAGCCTCGATTTTATTATGATGTAAGAAAAGTTTTATTTCAGCCGTAGCCAGATGGTATTTCGAAAGAGAGGGGGGATTAGATGAAACAAAAATATGTGATGTTCCTGATAATGATGGTTTTGATTCTCATTTTTCTAAATGCCTGCGGAGCAAACGGAAGCGCATCAGACGAGTCTCCGGGATTGGAAGACAGATCAGAAGGCGGAAGTGCCTCAGGTGAACTGCAGGAAGCGGAAAACAGCAGTGTATCGGATAAAAATACGGGAACAGAAGAGGATGACATGAAGATGGAAATTTCCCAGACTGGCTGGACGACAGCTGTGCCGGAAGAATACACAGAAACGGCCGATAAACAGGGCAGCATTGTGCGTCTTGACTACGGATCCAGAGATTATGTCCGGGACGGCGTTGCCATCACGAAAACTGCTTATGTTTATACGCCATACGGATATGACGAAAGTGACACAAAGACACGGTATAATATTCTTTATCTTATGCATGGCTGGGGCGGTCATGCCGGAGAGTATTTTGAGTTTTCCGGGACGAAAAATCTGTTTGACAATCTGATCGCAAACGGTGATATTCCGCCGCTCATTATCGTATCGGCTACGTTTTATAACGAGAACAGCAGTACCGATTTTAGCAGTTCCATTCAGGAATTCCGGCAGTTCCATCGGGATTTTGAAGATTATCTGATGCCTGCGGTGGAGGGAAGGTTCCATACCTATGCGCGGTCGGCCTCAGAGGAGGATCTGAAAGCGTCCCGCGATCACCGGGCGTTTGGAGGCTTTTCTCTGGGCTCTGTCACCACATGGCTGCAGTTCTGTTATGACTATGATTATATCCGGTATTTTCTGCCGATGAGCGGCTCCTGCTGGTACTATGGGACTTACGGCGATTTCCAGACGGAAAAGAATGTAGATTTCATCGAGCAGCTTGTGAAAGATGAGAATCTGGATGAGAGAGGCTATTTTATCTATCATGCCGTCGGTACACAGGACGCTGTGAAGAGTCAGACTTTGATGCAGGCGGAAGAAATGCTGGAAAGAAATGATGTGTTTACGCCGGAACATTATGTTTTTTATCAGAAGGACGGCGGCTATCACGACTTTGACGCCGTGCAGGAATATCTCTATAATGCGCTTCCTCTGTTTTTCCATGACAGTGGGGACTTTCAGGAAGGGCTGGAGACAGAACTGCATACAGAAGAGTCAACAGTCTTTACAGATGATACCTTGATTTCTGATGTCATGAACGACCCGGTTTTCGGAGACTACGGAAGGCTGATTTTCCCGGCAGATACGGGTTACTGGGGTGGAGATACACTTGGGGATCTTCAGCTTACATGGTACAATTATATAGATCCCAGTAAAACAGTGGAGATTGTCAATTACATGAAATCTCATGCAGAAGCGGGCGAGACGATTTTTTATGATATCTATACTGACGAGGAAAAGGCCGTGGACCCGGATAAAGCAGATACCGGCTTATTCTTCTTTAAAGGAAATCCCGGAGGAAAATTTGCGGTCTGTAACGCAGGGGGCGGGTTTGCCTATGTAGGGGCCATGCATGACAGCTTTCCCCACGCTCTGGAGCTTTCAAAAATGGGATACAACGCCTTTGCGCTGATCTATCGTCCCGGCTGGGATACTGCCTGCGAGGATCTGGCAAGAGCGGTCAGCTTTATCTTTGCCCATGCGGATGAACTGGAAGTGGACACGGACTGTTATTCCCTGTGGGGCGGTTCGGCGGGCGCGAGAATGGCCGCGGATGTCGGTTCCTATGGCCCAGCTTATTTTGGCGGCGACAATCTGCCGCAGGCAGGAACCGTTGTCATGCAGTATACGGGCCATACCGAATATCAGAAAACCGATCCGCCGACCTATGTCTGCGTCGGAACAAACGACTGGATTGCAAACTGGAGGACGATGCAGAGCCGCCTGAAAGCGATGGACGCTGCTGGCATTCCGACAGAATTTCACGCCTATAAGGGACTGCCTCATGGATTTGGACTGGGAACAGGCACTGTGGCGGAGGGCTGGATCAACGACGCTGTGGCATTTTGGGAACGGCAGATGTAACGACATGGTGGAAAGCAAATAATTCTGACAATGCAGTCAGCGCCCGGCTTTTGATTTTGGCATTATGGAGACAAAATATCGTTTGCCTCAACATTACCGAAAAACAGATCTTTTCGGACAAATGAAGATTAATAGAAAGGAGTACAATCATGAAAAAATTAACCGCATTCTTTTTAAGCTTTGCTCTAGCATCAGGTCTTTTTGCCTGTGTCAGTCAGGCAGCAGAAACCGAAGATCAAAGTGGTGCAGAGGACGGGAACAGTTCTTCCTCCGTGGTTTATATGACGGAAGATATCTCCCCGGAGGGATTGATGGCGGTCTATGAGGCGCTGGGTGTGGAACTGACCGGTGACAACATCGCGGTCAAGCTCTCCACAGGTGAGCCGCCTGCCAGCAATTATCTGGATCCTGATCTGATCCGTGATCTGGTGGAACGTGTGGACGGCACTATTGTAGAGTGCAATACGGCATATGGCGGTTCACGCTCTGAGACGGCCATGCACTATCAGGTGGCGGAGGATCACGGTTTCACGGATCTGGGAAAAGGCTTTGTCATTATGGATGAAGAGGATTCCATGATTATTCCCGTGGAGGGCGGACAGCGGCTCTCTGAAAATTATGTAGGCGCACATTTCGGCGATTTTGACGGATTTCTGGTATTATCCCATTTCAAGGGCCATGCGATGGCCGGTTTCGGAGGCGCGATCAAGAACATCTCGATCGGTATTGGTTCGCAGGAAGGGAAATGTCTGATTCATACGGCGGGAAACAGCCATACCAGTCCGTGGGGCGGAGACCAGGACGCGTTCCTTGAGTCCATGGCGGACGCCGGAAAATCGGTGGTGGATTATCTGGACGGAAATATTCTGTTTGTGAATGTGATGAACCGCCTTTCCATCGATTGTGACTGCGACGGCAATCCCGCAGAGCCGGATATCCACGATATCGGTATTCTCGCTTCCACCGACCCGGTGGCGCTGGATCAGGCCTGCCTGGATCTGATTTATCAGGCGGAAGGAAATGAAAGTTTCGTCCGCCGCGTCGAAGGACAGCACGGCGCGCATGTCCTGGAAGCCGGGGAAGCGATCGGCCTGGGAAGCCGCACCTATCAGCTGGAGAACATTGACGGCTGAGGCAGCCTTCGGTATTTGACTGTACGCTGGGAGTCAGGGTGTGGACTGCCACAAATATAAGTCCACGGAAAGGAGTGATCCTGCATGGAACAAATATGGGAAGTAATCCAGCGTGAATTTATCTATGTCTGGTATTATTTTACCGTTCAGTTGAGGCAGATCTTCTGGTATTACGTGCTGGGCATTGTCCTTGGCAGCGTGATTTCTGTTTTTGTCAAGGACCGCATTCACGGTTTGTTCCGCAGTATGAGTGATAAAAAGCTGGGAGCGCTGGGCGTGATCCCGGCAAGTATTCTCGGAATTGCCTCTCCACTGTGCATGTACGGAACGATACCGCTTGCGGCGTCCTTTTCCAAAAGCGGCATGCGGGATGACTGGCTTGCGGCGTTTATGATGAGTTCTATCCTGCTTAACCCGCAGCTCATTATTTACAGTACGGCTTTGGGAAGCGCAGCGCTGGCGATCCGGATTGTATCCTGTTTCATCTGCGGCTGCGTGGCGGGGCTCCTGATCCGTTTTTTCTACAGGGATAAATCGTTTTTCGATTTTACCGGCTTTGACGGGCCGCATAACCATGACACAGATCCGAACATTGTTCTGCGGCTTGTCAAAAACATTGGCAGAAATATCCGGGCGACCGGTCCGTGGTTCCTTGTCGGTGTGCTGCTGTCGGCTTTGTTTCAGAGGTACGTACCGGCGGATTCCTTCGCGGCGCTGTTCGGGAAATCCAATGAGGGTTTCGGCGTTCTGATGGCGGCGACCATCGGCGTGCCGCTCTACGCCTGCGGAGGCGGTACGATCCCGCTCATCCGGGAGTGGCTGTATTCCGGCATGAGCATGGGAAGCGCGGCGGCGTTCATGCTGACCGGGCCGTCCACGAAGATCACCAATCTGGGTGCGCTGAAGATCGTTCTTGGAATCAGGCGGTTTCTGCTGTATCTCGCCTTTGTGATGGCGTTTTCACTTGTTACAGGACTGATCGTCAATCAGATTATTTAAATGAAGGAGGAGAAGTTATAGAAATGAGGAGAAAAAGACAGTTCCGTTTATTGTCGCTGTTTTTAGTATTTGCCATAGCCTTTGCGTGCGCAAAGACGAATGGAACTGCTGCGGAGACAGAAACAAAGAAAAATACTGTGATTCTGTATTTCAGCGCAACGGGAACTACAAAAGGGGCTGCAGAGAGGATTAAAAAGAACACAAAGGGACAGCTCATCGAGATCAAGGCGGCAGACCCCTACACAGAGGAAGACATTGACTGGACAGACAATAACAGCCGTGTGACAATCGAGCATGAAAGCGCGGCTTCTCCGGCAAAAAGCAAAGTGAGGCCTGAGATCAGAAATTTAAATGCCATAAAAAAGGCTGTCAAAAAGGCGGATATAGTTTATATCGGATATCCGATCTGGTGGGGCGAAGCGCCGCATATCCTGTACAGTCTTGTTGAAAAGGTCAGCCTGAAAGGGAAGACGGTAGTTCC
>CANQUH010000171.1 GCA_947626965.1 uncultured Lachnospiraceae bacterium | reverse complement strand
CATCTGTTTCCGGGCGGAGGAACTTTCTACTGTGACGGAGTACAGGCAGTTGCTTTCGCGCGCAACCGTTTTGTCGGGAATTCGGATTTCGAGCGTACAGAACGTCAGCGTTACGTGATTACCCAGCTGATTAAGGAAGTGCAGAATCTGAGCCTTGCGCAGATAACCGAGAAGGTGCAGGGCCTCATGAAATATGTGACGATGAACATTCCGGAGTCTGAGATATGGGATATGCTCAAGGAAGTGCCGGAAATTCTTGATTATCAGTTTGAGATGGGCCGTGTTCCGTATGATGACATGTATGAGATAATATCGGTCGACACTCAGGATATGCTGGTTCCGGAGTGGGAAGAAACACTTGCGAGACTTCAGGAAGAAATATATGGATAAGCAGGTATAGAAGAACCGCCGGAATTCTGTCAAAGAATGGCCGGCGGTTCTGTTTGTTTTATGCGCAGGCCCGCACATGGAAATCAGCTGCTGACGCAGCATGCGGGCCGCGCGGCGGGCAGGAGAAAAAACGCCTTCTACTCGATCGCAGGCCCGCATATGGAGATTAGCTGCTGACGCAGCATGCGGGCCGCGCGGCGGGCAGGAGGGGAAAGCGCCTCCTACTCGATTCAAATGAAAGGGATAACTTTGGGAAGGGGAGAATGATCATTGACAGAGAAACTGGTCATACTGGCGCTCGCTCTGGCTCTGGGAGGAGCGGGCGCAGGCGGCAAAGGAATCGGGATATTTGGATATGCCGTAAATGCGGCGGTTCGGCAGCAGCTGAATGAAAGTCTTGACCGGATACGCCCGCAGACAGCGGAAGCGGATGACCGCTTCCTGATCCTGGTGAATAAAGATCATCCGCTTCCGGATAACTATGAGGTGGAACTTCAGACGGCGCCGTACGGAGCCTGCAATGTATCTGTGGAGATGTACCCGGCCCTGAGACAGATGCTGGATGACGGGCAGCAGGAAGGGCTTCAGTTTGTCGTGGCCTCCGGCTACCGGAACGCCAATTATCAGCAGGGTCTTCTCGATGAGGATATCCGTGATTTCATGGCCGGCGGAATGAGTTATGATGAAGCGTACGAGGAGGCGACAAAGGATACAATGCCGGCAGGACACAGCGAACATTCGACTGGTCTGGCCGTCGATATCGTGAGCGCTTCCTATCAGATGCTCAATGACGGGCTGGAGAGCAGGCCCGAGATCCAGTGGCTGCAAAAGCACTGCGCGGAGTACGGGTTTATCCTGCGCTATCCCAAGGGGAAAGAGGACATTACCAGGATCGTCTACGAATCCTGGCATTTCCGCTATGTTGGAACGGAAGCGGCAAAGGAAATCATGGAACGGGGAATTACGCTGGAAGAGTACGTGGAAGAACGGGAAAAGGATGCGGATGAGCCGAAAGAAAGCCGGACGGGATGGAGTCTGCCCGGCCTGGGAGAAAGCTGGCTTGGGGATGTCGGGAAAGCGCTTTGCTCTGAACTGGCAGAGCGTGTGGAATCTGCCGCGGGAGCGTCCGGGAAAGAGCTGAAAGAAGCGGCGGAAGACACCGTGGAATTATTTGAAACGGAACTGAAAAAATATTTTGAAAGATAGCAGGAGGTTTTCATATATGGAAGACGCCAGAATCTATCTGGATCAGGTAACGGGGAAGATCAAGCGCAGCATTGAAGCGCTTGAGGAGTCGATCGTGCAGGGAGAGCGGGAGATTGAAGGAATGCACGAGTACTACTGGGAAAATTATACGGAGATGGACCAGTACGGATATGAAAATTTTGATAATCAGCAGGCTCTGCTCGGGCAGGTGAATGCGAACCAGGCCATGCTCAAAAAAAGAAGCCGTTTGAAAAGAATGCTGGATTCCCCTTATTTTGGAAGAGTGGATTTCTGTTTTGACGGCGAGGATGAGGCGGAGACCTTCTATATCGGAATCGGAAGCTTTGCCGAGAAAAAGGGGGGAGTTCCCTTGATCTATGACTGGAGAGCTCCCGTTTCAAGCCTGTTCTACGATTACGACCAGGGGGAGGCTTCCTATGAGGCGCCGGGCGGGAGGATGGAAGGAGAGATTACATCCAAGTGGCAGTACAAGATCCGGGACGGCCGCCTGATCTATGCGTTTGAGAGTGATACGAAGATTGATGATGAAGTACTGCGGCGTGAGCTTGGCGCAAGCGGTGATGTAAAGCTGAAAAATATCATCCGCACGATCCAGAAGGAGCAGAACGCGATCATCCGTAACACGAAGGATCGGATCATGGTGATTCAGGGAGTAGCCGGAAGCGGAAAAACTTCAGTAGCGCTGCACCGGATCGCCTATCTGCTTTATCATGACCGGGAGAATCTAAAGTCCTCGAATGTGCTGATTCTGTCCCCGAACAGTGTGTTTTCTGATTATATTTCTCATATTCTGCCGGAGCTTGGCGAGGAAAATATCCGGGAGATGAGCTTTGATCTGTTTGCTTACCGGGAACTGAACCAGGTTGTGCACGACTGCGAGGACCGGTACGATGAGATTGAGCGGAAACTGCTGCGTGAGAGGACGGGAGAGGCGGAGGACAGGGAAACTGTCCGCAAACGGTCGTCCGATTTTATTACGGAGCTGCGGGAATTTGTCCTGTTTGAAGAAGACCGTCTGATGCGTTTTACAGATTTTAAATATAAAAATTTTCAGAAAACTGCAAAAGAAATCATGGAAATGTTCTATTACCGTTTTCCGGATGTCCCTCTGCTGTCGAGAATGCAGGCGGTTATGGAATACTTTGTGGATGAGTACGAGACGCTGGTGAATAAAGATTTTGATGAGGAGGATCTGGAGAAGATACGGGAACGTTTTTTCCGGATGTACCGGACGACGGATCTGTATGTCCTGTACAGCAGATTTCTGGAGGAGTACGGCTACACGCCGCTTCCGCGTGTAAAATATGAAAAGCGTTATCTTGCGTATGAGGATGTCTATCCGATGCTTTATCTGAAATATCTTCTGTACGCCCACAGCGGACATAAGCAGATCCGCCATCTGGTGATCGATGAAATGCAGGATTATTCTTATCTGCAGTATCTGATTCTGGAACAGCTTTTCCAGTGCAAAATGACGATCCTTGGCGATAAGGCGCAGACAATGGACAGCGAACAGTCGGATGTGATGAAATTTCTTCCAAGAATATTTGGAAGACAAATTCGCAGAATTGAGATGAACAAGAGTTACCGGAATACGGTTGAAATCGCGCAGTATGCCGGTAAGATCAGCCATGCGGAAGGCATGGAACTTTTTGAGCGCCACGGCAGAGAGGTGGAAGAACGGGAATTTGCCGTCATGGAAGCGGCCCTCGCGGAGGCGCTGAAGAGATACCGGGAGAGCGCCGGAGAAAATTATGAGACATCCGCGGTGCTTGTCACGACGGAGGCGGAAGCGAGAGCGGCGTACGAATGGCTGAAAGCGCATATGGGAAAGGAAGCAGTTTCTCAGGAGGCTGAGAGCGGAACCGGGCAGGAATGCGGGAACAGCCAGGCGGACAGGAAAATGGAAGACGCTTTGGATTCCGGGAGCTCTCTGACCTATATCGACAGAAACAGCAGCCGTTTCCGCAAAGGTCTGACAGTCACGACGTTCTATCTTGCCAAGGGGCTGGAATTTGATCAGGTATTTTCCGTCACGGAGAAACGGATGCGGGAAAAGCCTCTGCACCGGCAGGCGGAATACATCTGCGCGACGAGGGCGATGCACGAGCTGCATATGTACCGGTACGGATGAGAAATTTTCGAACAGAGCGGGGAAGGTGAAGAGGACCGGGCGCTGTGCGGAGACGGAAGCGGCAGGAGAAGGGACCGCAGCGCGGGGAAATATAAAGATCAGAGGATGTACGTTCTGCATGGAGCGCAGGAATATGGATTTTAAAAGATCTGTCAGGGAAGACGGACAATCCTGCATGAGGCCTGCGGACGGATCCAAAATGGGGAAAGGTGGCTTAGATGGAGAAAGCAAAATATCATCTGCCTGCGGTCGACCGGATTGCGGGGTACGATGTAAGACCTGGATATTACGAAATAAACGGAGCTTACCTGCTTCCGGGCGGGGTGAGTTTTACGATACATTCACAGAATGCGACGCACTGTGAGCTGTTGCTGTACCGAAGAGGGGAGGAAGAGCCGTCGGCCGTACTGCCGTTTCCGGAGAACTACCGGATCGGAGGAGTCTACTCAATGATCGTCTTCGGCCTGGATGTCGAGGAGTTTGAGTATGCGTACCGCCTTGACGGGCCGAATCATCCGGAGGAGGGACTGCTGTTCGACCGGACAAAGACTCTTCTGGATCCGTATGCACGCGCAGTCAGCGGCCAGCAGGACTGGGGGAAAAATCCGAACACCGAAGGGTACCGTGCGCGCGTAGTGCGCAACAGCTTTGACTGGGGAGCGTCGGCGCGTCCGCTCACTGACATGCATGATACAATTATCTATGAACTGCATGTCCGCGGCTTTACAAAGCATGCGTCGTCGGGAGTCTGTTATCCGGGTACGTTCGACGGATTGCGTGAGAAGATTCCCTATCTGAAAGATCTGGGGATTACGGCGGTTGAACTGATGCCGATCTTTGAGTTTGACGAGATGATGGGAAGGCGTGAGATCAACGGGAGGACGCTGCTGGATTACTGGGGCTACAATCCGGTCGGCTTTTTTGCGCCGAACAGCAGTTATGCCTCCGGCGCGGTGTATACCCGCGAGGGAGATGAACTGAAAGCGCTGGTGCGCGAACTGCACGCTGCCGGGATCGAGGTGATTCTGGATGTTGTGTTTAACCACACGGCGGAGGGAAATGAATACGGTCCGTTCTTCTCTTTTAAAGGGTTCGACAACAATGTTTATTACATGCTGACGCCGGACGGTCATTACTATAATTTCAGCGGCTGCGGGAACACGCTGAACTGCAATCATCCGATCGTACAGCAGATGATTCTCGAGAGCCTGCGGTACTGGACAATCAACTACCGCGTGGACGGCTTCCGGTTTGATCTTGCAAGCATCCTCGGAAGGAATGAGGACGGCACGCCGATGAATCAGCCGCCGCTTCTGCGAAATCTGGCTTCCGACCCGCTGCTCGCGGACGTCAAGCTGATCGCGGAGGCATGGGATGCCGGCGGTCTGTACCAGGTCGGAAGCTTTCCGGCGTGGAACCGCTGGGCTGAGTGGAACGGGAAATACCGCGACGATCTGCGCAGTTTTCTGAAAGGTGATTACTGGCTCGCGCCGGAGGCGGCGAAGCGTATCTGCGGATCTCCGGATCTCTACACGGGACAGTACCGGGGCTATAATTCCTCGATCAATTTCCTGACCTGTCATGACGGCTTTACGCTCCGTGACCTGTACTCCTACAATGAAAAACATAACGAGGACAATGGCTGGAACAACACAGACGGGGCCAACGACAACCGGAGCTGGAACTGCGGCGCCGAGGGAGACACGCAGGATGAAGAGATTCTGCGCCTGCGTGACAGGCTGATGAAAAATGCCTGCGCGGTGTTGTTCTGCAGCCGCGGCACGCCGATGTTCCTCGCGGGGGATGAGTTCGGGAACACGCAGTTTGGAAACAACAATCCGTACTGCCAGGACAATGAGATTTCATGGCTTGACTGGAGCAATCTCGAAAAATATCATGACTTGTATCAGTTTTTCCGGTATATGATACGGTTTCGGAAGGAACATCCGTGCATCAGCGGAAGTGCGTATCCGCTCTCAAACGGATATCCCGCGATCAGCCTTCATTCCCGGCAGCCGTGGGATCAGCAGATCACGGCGGCTTCCAGGTACCTCGGCGTCATGTTTACGGGATGGCTGAAAGAGAAGAATCAGGAGGACTATGTCTATCTTGCGGTCAATGTGTACTGGGAGGAGACGCGCATTCACCTGCCGCAGCTTCCGCGCAGACTGAAATGGAAGCTCTGCGTGGATACATCCAGGGAGCAGGCAGTCTGCGACGCACTGTATGATCCGGGGACCGGGTATTCGGGGAGCAAAAGGGACAATTCCCCGGCGATCACGGAGTATGGCCTGGGACCGCGCAGCGTCGCGATATTTGTGGGGAGAACGAGACGATGATAAAAATACTGATCGTGGAGGATGAGGAGGCGATCGCAAATCTGATCCGCATGAATCTGGTAAAATCCGGATATCAGTGCGAAATTGCTTCTGACGGGGAGGAGGCGGCCGACGCAATCGCGGAACGGCCGTTTGATCTGATCCTGCTCGACATCATGCTTCCGAAGCTGAACGGCTATGAGGTGCTGGAGTACGCGAAGACTGTCGATGTGCCGGTCATTTTTCTGACCGCGATGGGGGAGACGGACCAGAAAGTAAAAGGATTGAAGCTGGGAGCGGAGGATTATATCGCGAAGCCGTTTGAGATCGCGGAGCTGCTTGCACGCGTGGAGACCGTGCTCCGGCGGTATCACAAGACGGAACGCCGGATCCGGATCCTGGATATCGAGATTGACACGGATTCGAGGACAGTCACGCAGAATGGCCGCGAAGTCGATCTCACAATCAAGGAATTTGATCTGCTTCTTCTGTTTGTGCGCAACAAGAACCGTGCGCTGTACCGTGAGACAATCTATGAGAATGTCTGGGGAGGCGAGTACAGCGGAACGGGGCGGACCGTGGATCTGCATGTCCAGAGGCTGAAGAAAAAGCTGGGGCTGGAGGAACATATCACGGCGATCTACAAGGTAGGCTACCGGTTCGCTGTGTAGAAGAAGGTGTGCGAAGCTGCGGAAGATGCGGATGTCAGGAACGGACAGAAATGCCCGGACCAAAAACGGAAGGAGTGAGTCTTCCGGCCGGACACAAAGGGGGGCTGTATTGTCATGAAATTATCCTGGAAAATATTTTTTATTACGACCCCGCTGTTTGTTTTGTTCCTGACTTTGTTCGGAACCTGGATCGTGCAGAAAAGCTTTCAGAGCAATCTGACGAGAGAGATCGAGAGCTGCCTGATGGAGAATGAGATGTTTCAGACCTCCTACGAGCTGACGCTGAACGGGATGTCCTCCGGACAGAGGAAGAAGACGTCCGTGAGAGCGGTCGTCGAGCCGTTCCATCAGGCGATGGACAGCACGCTGGGATGCGCGAGGATCTATGACGATGCGCGCAAAGTGCTGTATCAGGACAATGAACTTACGGTCTCGCATCGGATCTGGGAGGAGCTGGAGAAAGCGGCATCTGTTCAAGCTGTCGGGGAGAATTCTGAGGATGCGCGGTCAGATCAGTCTGTGGGAGAGCGTTCCGGGAACGGGAAAACGGAAGATGCACCATCTGTCCAGTCCACCGGGGAAGATGGCGGCGCAGACGGGGTTCTCCCACAATCTGTCGGACATGCGCAGACGTCAGACGCTTCCGCCGGAGCATATAATGTGGGCCGTCAGATCGTGCGGCAGGACGGCGAATATTATGTGGCGGTGCTCGCCAGAAGCAGTTCCGGCGTCTGGTTTGAGACGCTGCACAATGTTTCGTCCGTTTTTGAGGACCGGGATGATATCTACAGCAGTTATCAGGCGGGTATGCTGCTCGTGGCGTTTTTTTCGGGCCTGTTTACGCTGCTGGCTCTGCTGCTGGTTATGCGGAATACGCAGAAGCTCTCCTCAGCGACCAGGAGATTCGCGATGGGGCGCTACGATACGCGTGTGTCGATCAGGAGCGACGACGAGATTGGAAGACTGGCGGACGATTTCAACTGGATGGCGAATGTCATGAACCGGCAGATGGAGCAGCTTCAGGATGATGTGCGGCGGCAGGAGGAATTTACCTCTGCGTTCGCGCATGAGCTCAAGACGCCTCTGACTTCGATCATCGGATACGCGGAGACGATGCGGTCGATGGATCTGACAAAAGA
>CANQUH010000170.1 GCA_947626965.1 uncultured Lachnospiraceae bacterium | reverse complement strand
AAAGCAGCGGCGTCATCTTACGATTGTCAGGAAGAGGAGGAAATGGCTGAGTCAGTCATCCGGCCGGAAAAAAAGGAACTGCCTGAAAGTCCGAAAGAAAAAAAGCCCTCCAGGTCAGACAGATTTTCGGGAACCGGGAAAATCTTCGGAGGAGCGGCGCTGATGTATGGAGGTTTTCTGCTTCCCCGAGCGGAGAGAGATTTTGCGGGAATATTGATACATTTTATAAAAAAAGGTTGATTTTTCAGATTGTCAAATAATGGTACATTGCTTACATTCATTTTCATGTATTGTAAGTAGCCAGCATCATTTTTGTCTTGACTTTGCCGGATATCAATGGTATAAATATACAAAGAAACCTGTGAAGGAGAGTAAGTACCTTCTGCCGGATGTCACAGAGAACCGCCGATGGTGGAAAGGCGGTACGAAAAGCAGATGGGAATGGGCTCCTGAGGGCGAGCGGAACTGTCCGAAGAATTTCCGATGGCGGATGAAGAGTATTGGATGTGAAATAATTCGGGAATTTTTCATGAGGATATCAAGTATGTAAGCCGGAGAGGATACTCCGTTATCAAAATCAGCATATATGTAAAGATGTCTGCCAGGACAGGATCAGATACGGATCCCATGTCAGGACTTATAGTTGTGTTTTGAGGATGAATGAGAAGCGCGGACTTATTTCCATGTATGCACTGAGTGGGTACGATGTACCAAGCCGGGTGGCACCGCAGGAGTTTTCAGGCTCTTGTCCCTGCAAAGTAATTGTGGGGACAGGAGCTTTTTTTGCGCAGGCCCGTATCTGTTTCCGCAATTATACTCTATCATAATAACTTTCATGCCCGCATTGCGGGCACCACCATGAAAGCCGATGACTCCGTGCTTTCAGCACTCTTGTCATCGCCGCCGGTATTCGCAATTCGTGCCACTCACATTCGTTCGTGTCACTGTATTGCTCATACCGTCTTGCCCGTCCGATGTCCATTCGCCAGTGCATGCAAGCATGCCCGTCGATGGCCGCCGTCCGGGGCTTTCTCAGGAAAAAGGAGGAGCATGCAATGAAACAGGAAACCAAAATCCCCTACAAGATCTATCTGGAAGAGAGCGAGATGCCCACGGCATGGTATAACATGCGCGCGGATATGAAGAACAAACCCGCGCTGCTCCTGAATCCGGGAACGCTCAAGCCAATGACTTTCGAGGAGCTCAGAGGCGTATTCTGCGATGATCTGATCAAACAGGAACTGGATGACACGACGGCGTATATCGAGATTCCGGAGGAGATCCGCAATTTCTACAAGATGTACCGCCCGTCACCGCTGGTCCGCGCTTACTGCCTGGAGGAGAAACTTCAGACTCCGGCAAAGATTTATTACAAATTTGAGGGAAATAACACCAGCGGCAGCCATAAGCTGAATTCCGCGATTGCGCAGGCGTATTACGCAAAGAAGCAGGGACTGAAAGGTGTGACCACGGAGACCGGCGCAGGTCAGTGGGGAACGGCCCTCTCCATGGCGTGCGCATATCTTGGACTGGACTGCAAAGTGTACATGGTAAAGGTTTCTTATGAGCAGAAGCCGTTCCGCCGCGAGGTTATGAGAACGTACGGCGCTTCCGTAACTCCGTCCCCGTCAGAGACGACGGCTGTCGGCCGCAAGATTCTTGCGGAGCATCCGGGCACGACAGGAAGCCTTGGCTGCGCGATTTCGGAGGCAGTTGAGGTGGCGACTTCGAACGAGGGATACCGTTATGTGCTCGGCAGTGTGCTGAACCAAGTGCTTCTGCATCAGTCTGTGATCGGACTGGAATCCAAGATTGCCATGGATAAATACGGGGTTGTGCCGGATGTAATCATCGGCTGTGCGGGCGGCGGATCGAATCTCGGCGGACTGATCGCTCCGTTCATGGGTGAGAAGCTCCGCGGCGAGCGTGATTACCGCATTATCGCGGTAGAGCCGGCGTCCTGCCCGAGCTTTACGAGAGGAAAATTCGCTTATGATTTCTGTGATACTGGTATGATCTGTCCGCTGGCAAAGATGTACACGCTGGGCAGCGGCTTCATTCCGTCTCCGAACCATGCGGGCGGCCTGCGCTTCCACGGCATGAGCTCGATCCTCTCCCAGCTGTATCATGACGGCCTGATGGAAGCGGTGACAGCGGAGCAGACCTCCGTATTTGAGGCAGCTGAGCAGTTCGCGAGAGTGGAAGGTATCCTTCCGGCTCCGGAAAGCGCTCACGCAATCCGTGTGGCGATCGACGAGGCGCTCAAGTGCAAGGAAACCGGCGAGGAGAAGACGATCCTCTTCGGTCTTACCGGTACCGGCTACTTCGATATGGTGGCGTATGAGAAATTCCACAACGGAGAGATGACTGACTACATCCCGACAGATGCGGATCTGCAGGTCGGATTTGACGGCATCCCGAAATTCCCGGGGAATGAATTTTAAAGAAGTGATGAAACAGATGCGTTTCTGAAAAAGACAGGACTGTTTTGCGGGCGGCTGTGCATTTGGGTGCATGGCCGCCCATTTTAGCTGGAAATTTGAAATTATTTTCCGGAGGACTCCGCAAATTCATACTTCTTGAGAACTGTTCCAAATCCAAGGCAGATGACGACGCCAAGAATGCCGAGAAGGAACATGACAAGGGCTGCGCCGGAACCTTTGCCGATGCCGAACAGACGGGCCGGGATTCCTCCGGGGGATGCTTTTTCCATCAGCGGCTCACAGATCCGGTCGATCAGAAAGCCGCCCAGAAATGTCCCAATAGGGATGGTGAAAAACTGCAGCGTGTTCCGGCAGGAGTAGACCCGTCCCTGTATTTGGGGAGGGATTGTGCTACGCAGGATCACGTCGAGGTTTGCGTTCATCAGCGGCACCGGGAGCCATCCGACGACCTGGGCCAGACACCACCAGAAGGGAGTTCGGGCAAACGCCAGAATAAAGTTCTCTGTTCCCAGTGAAAACAGCATGGTCAGATAAATTACGCGGATCCGGTTCTTTGGCGCGGGCAATACTGTTGTGATCAGGCTTCCCGCGAGCGTCGCGATTCCGGCGCAGGAAGTGACGACTCCCAGAACGGATTCCCCTCCGTTTGAGCTGGACAGTACATAGGGCGGCAGCGCCGCGTCAAACGCTGACGCCACAAAATTCACGCCGGCGAGAAACAGGATCAGAACCAGAATCAGGCGGTTGTCGTGAAGATATAAAAGGCCGGCTTTCATATCTTCCAGGATAGATTTGTCCGGAACGACTTCCGCCGGGGAGCTGTCTGCGGCGCAGGCAGAAGAGTTTACGGGTGGAATCTGCACAAAACACAGAAGCGCCAGAAACGCGGCGGCAAATGTCGCAAGATCCGCAAAAATTACGCCATCCATTCCCACAAGTGTGAACACTGCAGTGGCGAATACAGGATGCAGAATTGTGACAAGCGAATTTGAAAAAGACCGCAGACCGCTCGTCTTCTGGTAATGTTTTTCCGGCGTGATCAGCGTCATCGCAACCTCGCCTGCAGGCTGCTGCACCGTATTCATCAGTCCGCTGACCGCGTTCAGAATATAGAGGTGAACTGGCCGCAGAGAGTCTGTTTTCAGCAGGATCAGAACCGTGATGGAGCAGCAGGCCGCGAACGTGTCGCAGGCCAGCATGGTTTTCTTTTTGTCCCAGCGATCGCTTAAAGCTCCGGCGAAAATGCTCATCAAAACGTACGGCGCGTAGGAACAGATGGATAAAAGTGCTGTCTGAAGCGCCGAGCCGGTCTTTTCGTAGAGCCATAAAGTCAGCGCGAAGTTTGTCATGGCGCTGCCCAGCTGCGACAACGACTGGGTGGACCACAGAATAAAAAATGTCTTAAGTTCTTTGTATATAGTTTTCATTTTGACTTTGCTCCTTTGAAATTTTGCTGTACACAGGCGCAGGAAGTACATCTGCTGATGTTACCGTTCATGATTCGCAGGGGAGTGAGCAGTAACGCTTTCGCAGCTGCGTCTGGTGTGAAGCGGTGTTTTATAAATTCTCTGAGATCAAATTTGCAAAGTCTGAGGATCAGGTCTTACGTAAAGATTATCATTTGTTTCTGCAGACGGCGAACGGCTGCGGCGTTTCGCACATATCCTGTGCGTGAGTTGTAATCAGTAAGATTTTGATGCTCCATGCAGTATCCTCAAACCTTGCATGGAGCATATGCAGTTGTCAGAATCATTCTTTTTCCTCCTGAAAATATGTTGTTCTGGTAAAAATTTACTTGTAATAACGGGCGAAAACTGCAGAGAAAATCCCGCCCGCTGACAGATCACAGTATAACATACCGCAGCGCTGCGGGCAACATCATGGATGAAAGCTCTGCGGACTGGGCCGGAAGACGAGAGTTACTAGTACTGCCCTGCGCAATTAACGGTGAATTCTGCACCGGCTGTTTCCGCCAGTATTGCGTTGTCGTCTTAAAAGCAGAGTCCGCCCGGTCTGTAAACAGCCCGTTTGTCATTGCTTTGGGGCTGGGTTTTCACGGTAAAACAGCTTGACTGGGGGTATGGCCTGCTGTAAAATAATATTTCATAAGTTTTGCAGATACGTTGTCTGAAATTTTTTGGTATGAACGGTGTGCGAAACGAAAAGTCCCTGCCCGCGCTGCGGGTACTATCACAAATGAAAGCTCTCCGGATCGTTCCGATTGGTGATGAATATGTACCGCCGACAGGTTCTAAGCGCAGCATCGTTTGTCTGGCACAGATCGGGGAAAAGTATTTCCTCAGACACAGGAGTTCTGGGCGCAGCAGCGTTTGCCTGGTACAGATCGGAGGAAAAGTATTTCCTTGAGCACAGGAGTTCTGGGCGCAGCAGCGTTCGTCTGGCACAGATCGGGGGAAAAGTATTTCCTCGAGTACAGGAGTTCTGAACGCGGCGGCGCTGGCCTGCCGACCGGAACAAGGCGGAGAAGTGCAAAAATACAATTGGAAGATGCCGCTTTTGCGGCCATATTTTCGTGCATTCAGCACAAAGGTGCTGAGCTTTCACAGCAGAAAGGGAGGATGACATAATGTTGAGACGCAACTTGAGAGATAATTTTGAAATCTGTGTGGAGGGGAGTGATCAGTGGTATCCGATGACCGTGCCGGGTTCCGCCATGGGAACGTTTTACCGGGAAAATATTCTGCCGGATCCCTATGAAGGATTGAACGAATATCAGGTCCGTGAGTTTTTTCGCAATGATTTTCGGGTGCGCGGAACTTTTACCCTCACGCCGGAAGAATATGCGCAGGAGAATCTTCTGCTGATTTTCCATGGCATCGATACCATTGCGGAGATTTTTTTAAATGGGAAAAGCCTTGGCCATACGGAGAATATGCACCGCAGATATACGTATTCGATTAAGGAACTGGCGGAAGAAGGAGAAAATCACCTGGAGATCGCGCTGCGCTCGCCGATTGGATATATCGAGTCGGTGAAGCCGGAAGCGGGCCGGGAAATCCACATGATAAATACCGGGACGATGGCCGGCTCGCAGTATATCCGCAAGGCACACTGTATGTTTGGCTGGGACTGGGGTCCGCAGCTGCCGGATGCCGGAATTTTCCGTGAGATTGAGCTGTGCGCCTACAGCAGGGCGAGGCTTGGCGAGACGCTGATCCGGCAGCGGCATGGGTATGGATACGCGGTGCTGGATCTGGAGACGGAGATAATTGCGGGAAATGAGGCGGAACTGGAGTCCGGGAAGAATTCCTCCGAATTTACAGTTCGGTATGAGGTGCTCGCCCCCGACGGGAAGAGAATCTATGAGGGTCTGGATACGCAGATCAGCATAGAGGATCCGCAGCTGTGGTGGCCAAACGGATACGGGAAGCAGCCGCTGTATACAGTGAAGGTTTCTGTCTGGGAAAAAAACCGCAGACTTGACGAGAGAGTTTACCGGGTTGGTCTCCGGACGCTGACCGTGTCCCGTGATCAGGATAAGTGGGGAGAGGAATTTGCGATTCAGGTGAACGGGGTAAAGATTTTCGCCCGGGGCTCCAACTATATTCCCGACGACTGCTTCTGTTCCAGGATCACGGAGGATGTATTGCGCCGGGATGTGGAGGCGGCTGTCTTTGCGAATTTTAACTGCCTGCGCGTCTGGGGAGGCGGATATTATCCTTCGGATACTTTTTATGATCTGTGCGATGAGAAAGGGATTCTGCTGTGGCAGGATCTGATGTTTGCGTGCAATGTCTATGATCTGACAGAGCCCTTTGCGGAAAATATTGCGGAGGAAGTAAAGGATAATCTGCTGCGGTTCCGGAATCACGCGTGCCTGGCGCTGGTCTGCGGCAACAACGAGATGGAAACTGCATGGGTGGACTGGGAGGCCGTGCGTGGTCATGCGCCGTCGCTTAAGAGAGATTATCTGATCCAGTTTGAGTATCTTCTTGCCAACGTGGTCCGTGAGACCGCGCCGGATACTTTCTACTGGCCGTCCTCTCCGTCTTCAGGCGGCAGTTTCGACCAGCCGGGCGATGAGAACCGCGGAGACAGTCACTACTGGGATGTCTGGCATGGGCAGAAACCGTTCACGGAGTATCGGAACCATTATTTCCGGTTCTGTTCCGAGTTTGGATTCCAGTCTCTGCCGTCGATCAAGACAATCGAGACTTTTACGGAATCGCCGGATCGGAATCTGTTTTCGAGGGTGATGGAGAGTCACCAGAAGAACCCTGCGGCGAACGGAAAGATCCTGTATTATCTCTCTGAGACATTCCGCTATCCAAAGGATCTGAAAAGTCTTGCCTTTTTAAGCCAGGTGCTTCAGGGTTATGCAATGAAAGCTGCGACGGATCACTGGAGACGGAACCGCGGGCGCTGCATGGGCAGTATTTACTGGCAGTTCAACGACAACTGGCCGACGGCATCCTGGTCGAGTATGGATTATTATGGGAGATACAAGGCGCTGCATTATATGGCGAGGAGATTTGATGCTCCGGTGGCCGGAAGCATACAAAAAGATGGCACGCATATGGAGTTCTGGATCTCAAACGAGACAAAATCTCCGGTATCTGTTCAGGCAAAGATGACGCTGAAGACGCTGGATTTCATAGTGATCGACGAGATGACGACGAGCCGCGAGGTGCGTGAACTTTCGGCCGAGTGCCTGCTGCAGAAGGATTATGAGAAGTTCATAAAAGGGCAGGAAGACAACGTTTTTGTGTGCGTGGAGTACACGTATCTGCAAGATGGCATAGAGCTTGTCAGACAGGAGACGGAGATCTTTGTTCCGGTGAAATATCTCGCGCTTGAGGAGCCGAATCTGAGGCTGCTCCAGCTCTGGGACGGAAGTCTGGAGCTTTCGGCGGATTCCTTCGTGCCGTACTGCATGCTGGAGTGCATTGTGGGCGACTGCATCTGGGAGGATAATGTGGTGGCGGTCACCGGCAGCGAGCCTGTGTGGATCAAGGTGCAGAAAGGGTCTTACGGGAGTGTCGGGAATATCCGGCTGTACGATGTGTATCATACGTATTCCTGAGACGTTAAAACCTAGTACTGCCCTGCGGGTTTTCCGCAGGTACATCCGATGGAGTAAGGTTCCTTCTTCCCGACGGATCATACCTGCAGGGTTTTCTCCGCCAGCGTATTTTTCATGCTATAGGGAACGACAAAACGATTTTCGTTTTGCTCGTTCCCTGCGCCGAATTTGCGCCGCTCAAGCGGCATTTTTGTCGTTTGCTATATGTTATTTTCGTGTGATATATTGGTCAAGAATATTTAAAATATTGCTTGTATTCGCCTGGTAATTGTCAAAAGACAGCCTGTTGCTGTCAATATCCGAAATCATTTTTTTCGCTTTAAAGGCAACGGCTTCTTTCTTTTTCAGAATTTCCTTTTCTTTCGCCGTATATTTTCCTTTCCCGCCCATATATATCGGACTGAGCTTCACATGCGCCTGGTCATATTGATAAAAGCGGTCGATGGTATCCTTGATATA
>CANQUH010000169.1 GCA_947626965.1 uncultured Lachnospiraceae bacterium | reverse complement strand
CTGGTTACCACATCCTTCATCGCGTCGGTGAGGAGCCAGGCGGTGGAAGGTTTGATGACTTCGATTCCGTCTGATTCCTCATCGGTTTTATTTTTATGGCCATTCTTACTGCTGTTCTTATTGTCAGTCTTGTTCTTGTCTCCAACGTTATCGTTGGACGTATCGCTCAGCGCTGTGTAATCTGCGATGACGTTGCCGTGCCGGTCCGTGATCTTTGTGAAAAATTTTGGTTTATGATAGATGCCTCCGTTCGCGATGGCGGCATACGCACTGCAAAGTTCAAGATTGCTGACGCCCTGTGTGATACCGCCGAGCGCAAGCGGCTGCACAATATCGGAAGAATAGTTTCCGCCGGATTCATAAGTTTCATGCAGGGTGGAGATCCCGAACTTCTGCGCATACTGGAAACCGAGCTGCGGGGTGATCTCTGTGATGCACCGGACTGCCACAACGTTGATGGAGCGTGCGATAGCTTCCCGGATACTTGTCGGGCCGGAGTAATCATTCAGATCCCAGTTGCTGACCGGAGTTCCATCCTGGTATTCACAGGGCTGGTTTTCGTACTCAGTCGCGAGTGTTTTGCCGCAGACGTCCAGCGCGGGAGCGTAGGCGGTCAGAATTTTGAAGGTTGACCCTGGCTGGCGTGTGGTGTCCGTCGCGCGGTTCAGCGTCAGGCTGGCTGTCTTTTCGCCGCGTCCGCCGACGACTGCCCGGACAAATCCGGTGGTCTGGTCAATGATGACGACGGAAGCCTGCGGCTGCGGCGAGAAGGTGAGGCGCTCAGCGAGAACCTGCGGGGCATTTGTGTCAGAATCTCCCGGGCTGCCGGAGCCGGAAGCACTGTCATTGTTTGTGTCAGAATCTCCCGGGCTGCCGGAGCCGGAAGCACTGTCATTGTTTGTGTCAGAATCTCCCGGGCTGCCGGAGCCGGAAGAGCTGTTGTTGTTTGTGCCGGAATCTTCTGTGCTGCCGGAGCCGGAAGCATTGTCATTGCCAGTATCGGAATCCTCCGGATTGTCGCCGTTGTCTGAGCTGCCGCTGTTACCAGAGTCAGCGCCGTCCGTTTTCTGACAGGAAGCCAGCATGGCCTCCCGGAATGCGTCTGCATATTTCTGAACGGTCTCTGTATCCTGGCACATGAGGTTGAAAGAAGCGTCCAGGTTTTCCCGGACATAGCTTCGCAGATGTTCCTGTCCGTAATGTGTGACAATACCGTCCGCATCCGCGATGCTGAGTGCATAGTCGACTCCGTACAGCGTACCGGCCGGAAAATTCTGTGCATTTGCAAATTCCTGATCGCAGATATCCTGAATCCGCTGATCCTGGGCGGAGGTGATGCGAAGTCCTCCGCTGTAGACAGCGCGGTATGCCTGGTCGTAGGAATATCCTTTTTCTTCAGTCAGAAGATCGGTCACCTGGTCGATCAGCGCATCTTCATAATAAGTATAGACTGAGTTGCCTTCATAGCCGGCGTCGTACTCACGGATGCGGTCGTAGACATTGTCGGTCAGCGCCTTTTCATGCTGTTCTGCCGTGATGTATCCTTGTTCTTCCATATAATTTAGGACGACCATGCGGCGGCGGTTATTGTTTTCCGGAAAATTGATCGGGTTCATCGCAGTCGGATTCTGAGGAATTGCGGCGAGAACGGCGGATTCCGACAAAGTCAGCTCTGAGGCAGGTTTGCCGAAATAGCGGCGCGATGCGGCCTGAGCGCCGCAGCATCCGGAGCCGAAATTGATGATATTGAGGTAATCTTCCAGGATTTCTTCCTTTGACATCTGATTTTCCAGGCGGATGGCAAGGTATTGCTCCTGTATCTTTCTGCTCAGCCGGTCAAGGAATGAATTTTCCTGTGTCCATTCTGTAAATACGCTGTTCTTGATCAGCTGCTGTGTGATAGTGCTGGCCCCTTCGGAAAATCTGCCTTTGGCAAGGCCATTCAGAAAAGCGCGCATGATTCCCCGCAGGTCAATACCGCCATGCTCAAAAAATCGTTCATCTTCAATCGCGACGATTGCGTTCTGAAGGGATTCTGGAATCTCGCCGAGGGATACGATCTCCCGGTTGGAGGAGGAGAGCGTCAGCTTGCGGAGAATGTTTCCGTCCTGGTCATAAATATAAGTCGCCGATTCGGAGGGTGACACGGTGAGCGCGTCGATGTCGGGGGCCGCCGCGATCAGATATGCGGCGGATATTCCGGATAAAACGACGAGCGCGAGCATGGCAATACCGGCTGACAAAAGGACGCGGCGGAGAATCCGGCGGCGCTTTTCTTTTCGCGAAAGTGAGACAGAGGAGTCTGCATGAGGCGGCTGAGAGTGTCCGCGACAGGAGGAAAAATTCGCGAAATGCGTTTTGTCCCGACTGTGCGAAGGCGAAGAGGAGGAATCTGTGCCTGCGTAAGATGACGGAACATGACCGCAAAAATGGGAGAAATCCGAAGAATCTTCAGAATCAAAGGAATCCTCAGACTCCTGTTCATCAGGACAATCGGAAAGATCGCAGAACCACCCGGAGAATCGGCGGGAAAAGCCTGAAAACCGTTCAGAAAGCCGGCGGAAAACCCCACGGCCATGTTTCGGAAGCGGAACAGAGGATGTTTCTGCTTCGGCAAAACCTTCGGGACTGTCTGCCGGGGCAGACATTACAGCTATCTTTTCATCCGGCACAAGGGCAGTGCAGGAGTCGAAGATTTCTGTCTCTTTTTCTGGATTTATGTGATCTGTGTGATGTTCGTTCATGGGGATTCTCCCTTCTATGTCATTCTGGAAAATTTCGGTATGATTCAGGGGCGGGCGCGGGCTGTCTCGAATTTTAAACTGTTCTGCCAGTACCGAGCAGGCAGCCGGAAGCCGATGCTTTCTGAAACAGAGAACCTGAGAGGCTTCTGCTTTGGAGAACAATCCGGGGATTTGTCCGCATACTGAAAAAGGATAAAATTTCCGATATGACATAGTGTTCCGGAAAAAAAGAAAAATATACGAAGGCGGGCTAAACGCGGCTCCATTTTCTGCGGCACAGTGATGGACCATGAATTCAATGGAGGCTGAAGGATTGGAAAACTATGGCGGACAGTGAATGGATTTTTATACGCGCCTCTCTCTTGCCTGTTATTCTTTCATGGGGTATAATCAGATGTGGAACAGAAAAACTGACCGCGGACTTTTATCCGACAGATGAAAGAAGAGGGGGACTGTCTACCGATGAAGCAGATGAAGATTGTTTATGAGGGCGGCGAGGGCGAACTGATTGAGAAAAAGTCACGTTTCATCGCGACGGTGCGTCCTGTGGAGAGTGAGGAGGAGGCAGTCGCATTTATCGCGGCGATGAAAAAAAAATACTGGAACGCGACACACAATTGCTCCGCGTTTGTGATTGGGGAGAATCATCAGATTCAGCGCTGCAGTGATGACGGAGAACCGCAGGGAACCGCGGGCAGGCCGATGCTGGATGTACTGCTTGGCGAGGATGTACATAATACGGCGGTCGTGGTGACGAGATATTTCGGCGGAACGCTGCTTGGGACAGGGGGCCTTGTGCGGGCATACTCGCGCGCAGTGCAGGAGGGCCTTAAAGGGAGCAGGATCGTCGAGAAAAAGACCGGAGCGCTCCTTTCGATCCGCACGGATTATAACGGGATTGGAAAAATCCAGTATTTGCTGGGACAGAGAGGACTTTCTATCACAAATTCAGGGTATACGGATATTGTAGTAATAGAGACGCTGGTTCCCGAAGATCAGACTGGCGAACTGAAGGAAGCGGTGACGGAGGCGACAAACGGCAGAGCGGAATTTCTCAAAGAAGAAGCGGTCTGTTTTGCGTTTCTGGATGGCGAGCCGCTTATCTTTTCGTGATTCTCCGGGCGGAGACATCCTGCGCTGCAGGGTGTAAATGTCTGGTTCGTAAATTGCTCCCCATATAGGGGCCTGGATTGAGATAAATAAATAATATTTCTGTGCATCGCGGAGTGAACAGTATAAATCAAACTGCACGGGAACAGGGTTTTTGGAATAATAAAAAGGGGTAGTTGGAAATGAAGGTGACAGATGCGGCTGGTATCTGCAGGGCTCCGATCGGAGTTTTCGATTCCGGCGTAGGCGGACTGACGGTGGCGAGGGAGATTATCCGAAATCTTCCGAATGAGAGAATTGTATATTTCGGGGATACGGCGCGTGTCCCGTACGGAAGCAAATCCAAGGATACGATTATTCGTTTTTCGAGACAGATCATTCGTTTTCTTCGGACGCAGAACGTCAAGGCGATTGTGATTGCCTGCAACACGGCGAGCGCGCTTGCGCTGGACGAGGTGGAGAAGGAACTGGATATTCCGATTATCGGCGTTTTGAAGCCGGGCGCGAAGGTGGCGGCGGAGACGACGAAAAACGGGAAGATCGGCGTGATCGGAACGGAAAGTACAATCAACAGCGGGATGTATAAAAAATTTATCTGTGAACAGAATCCGAATATCAGGGTATACGGCAAGGCATGCCCTCTTTTTGTGCCGCTTGTCGAGGAAGGATGGCTCAGAGATCCGGTTACGGAGGAGGTAGCGCGCAGATATCTGGAGGATCTTTTGCAGGAAGGGATTGACAGTCTGATCCTTGGATGTACGCATTATCCGCTGCTGCGCTCGCTGATCCGAAAGATCGCGGGGGATTCCGTGAATCTGGTGAATCCGGCATACGAGACAGCACGGGAGCTCGGGGAACTGCTGAGAGCTGAGGGGCTGGAAAATCCGGGAGATTCGATTTCTTTGTCCGCAGCGAAGGACAGGAAAGAAGAGCGCTTCGCAGAAGAAAGTTCTGCGGCGAAAGAACTTCCACAGGAGAGGCCTGTGACAGGAGAGGCGGAGGCGGAGCACTTCGCGGGAGAAAGCTTTGCGGCGAAGAATCTCCCAAAAGGAAGTCCTGTAAAAGACAGCAGGCCGTATCCGGGACAGTATCGGTTTTTTGTCAGCGATGCCGCGGATAAATTCGGCCGTTTTGCAAATTCGATCCTGCCGTTTGAGGTTGAGACGACAGGAAAGATTAATATAGAAGAGTATTGAATGGACAGCCATAGTCTGCCTGCATCGGGAAGAAGAATGGAATTCACAGGGCGCGAAAAATTGTGAGAGGCGGGGGATTCGCGGGGGCAGACGAGGATGAGACACAAAGGAGCAAAGAGTTATGACGAGAGAAGTTTTAGTCAGCGTTAAGGGTCTTCATGTGATGGAGGAGGAAGCAGACGATGAAATCGAGGTGATATCTGCCGGTAAGTATTATTACCGGAACGGAAAACATTATATTCTTTATGATGAACTGGTGGAAGGTACAAAGGAGATTATAAAGAACTGCATTAAGCTTCAGAATGGAAAGATGGAGCTTCAGAAGAAGGGCCCTCTGCGGACAGAAATGGTTTTTGAGAGGGATAAGAAGAATACAAGCTGGTATTTTACTCCATATGGGAATATGATGGCAGGCATTGACGTGAAAGAAATGAAAATCAGCGAGAGCGACGATGTAATTGAGGTGAATGTGAAATATTCGCTGGAGATGAATTATGAACATATTGCGGACTGCAGCATCACGGTGAAGGTCATCGCGAAGGACAGCGGACTGTTCCGGCTGAAATGAGAGCAGGAGAGGGACCTGTAAATAAGAGTTTTCTCGGCGGGCATAGAGGAATGAGGAAGAAGAAAGAACTTCCTGGCGAACATGGAGGAATGAGGAAGAAGAAAGAACTTTCTGGTGGACATGGAGAAGCGGGGAAAACACAGAGTCACAGTCAAGAAAAAGAGGAAAGAAAGATCCGGAAAATCTGAAGGAGAGAAAAAGAAACAGAGCCCGGAAGGAGGTTCTGACGGGTCAGAGGGAGGAAAAGGACTGAGTCCGGAGAGAACTCAGAAAAAGGCCACGGCGTGCAGAAAAACGCAGGGCGGGAGGAAATTATATGGATAAGGAACATAAGCTGCTGGAGCGGATGACTGACTGGTATTCGGGTGATCCGGCCAGAATACAGCATTTTATAAAGGTTTATACATTCGCGAAGGAGATTGCGTACGGCGAGGGGCTTGACGAAGCGCAGACGGAGCTGATCGGTGCGGCGGCGCTGGTACATGATATCGGAATAAAGATCGCAGAGGAGAAATATGGAAGATGTGAGGGTCCTCTGCAGGAGAAGGAAGGAGCGCCGGAGGCGGAGAAGATGCTTCTTGAGACCGGTTATCCGGCGGATGTGGCAAAGAGAGTCGGATATCTGGTAGGACATCATCACACTTATACGGATATTGACGGCATCGATTACCAGATTCTCGTGGAGTCGGATTTTCTGGTGAATCTGTTTGAGGATAAATCAGAGGAGAAGACGATCCGGAGCGTCTTGAGGAAAATATTTGTAACAGGTACCGGGCGGAACCTCTGCAGAACCATGTTTGGAATAAAGGATGAGATATGGATCTCTCCTCTGTACAGAGGAAGGCCGGAGGATGTTTCCGGCAGAACGCCGAGGGAAATTGCGGTCTATGATCTTCTTGATAAACTGAATATTGCGTATGAGAGAGTGGATCATGAAGTGACTCCGTCGATTGAATCATGTCACGGTGTCGATAAGAAACTCGATATTCATATCTGCAAGAATCTGTTTCTCTGTAATCGTCAGAAGACAGATTTTTATCTGCTTCTGATGCCGGGGGAAAAGCCGTTCCGGACAAAGGATTTGTCGAAACAGCTTGGATGCGCCCGTCTTTCCTTTGCGGACGCGGAGCACATGGAACAGTATCTTGGTATTCACCCCGGCGCGGTCAGCATCATGGGCCTGATGAATGATACCGGGAATCATGTGAGACTGCTGGTGGACCGGGAAGTTTTGAAGACGGAATACATCGGATTCCATCCATGTGTCAACACGTCGAGCCTGAAGGCAAAATCGAGCGATATTTTTGAGAAGTTTCTGCCGGCAGTGGGACATGAGATGACAGTGGTGGAGCTGTAGACAGGGAGAGTTTTTGGAGTACGGAGCTGTTGCGGAATGTGACGGACAGGATCAGAATTTCGGAGGGAGACGGCCATGAAAAGTCCTTTAACGACGCTCTGTTATATTGAGCACGACGAATGTTATCTGATGATGCACCGCGTCTGCAAAGAGAATGATGAAAATCAGGACAAGTGGATTGGGATCGGCGGTCATTTTGAGGAAGGGGAGAGCCCGGAGGAATGTCTGCTCCGCGAGGCAAAAGAGGAGACAGGACTGACGCTGCGGTCGTTCCGATTCCGGGGGCTGGTGACTTTTGTGTCGGATCTCTGGGGGACGGAGTACATGTGTCTGTATACGGCGGAACTGCCGGAGGACAGTGCGGAAGACGCTGACTTTGCAGAGAAAATACCGAAAATGGGGAGGTCCGTGAAGAAAGGACAGGGGAAGTGTGCCGCGGAAACGGCAAATCCGGAATGGATCGCTTCAGAAGCAGAAGAGAACGTTTCTGGACTGCACGTTTCGGGAACAGGAGACCTCTCAAAGGACAGTTTGGGGCTGAATGCTTCAGGGGCAGGAGAATGTGCAGAACAGGGGATGGAATCGTGTGCTTTGGAAGAGCAGAAATCTGAGGGACTTGTCACGGACGAAGGTGTTCTCGAATGGGTTCTCATCTCGGAGATCGAAAATCTCAACCTATGGGAGGGGGATAAAATTTTTCTGCGGCTTCTGGCTGAGGATGCTCCGTTCTTCTCACTCAAATTGAGATATGAGGGGGATGTACTTAAGGAAGCGGTTCTGGACGGAAGTCCCATATAATGTCTGCTGACGCGGACCCGAATCCCACTCGTAAAACTCGCAGGCGGATTTGAGGTGTTTCAGAATTTTGTGAGCACGAAGTGCGGAGAAATCCGTGGCATCATGGGGGCAAAATACCTTTTGCCCTCAGTATCATAATATTTTGTGAGGAAATTATGAAAAAAACATCATGGAA
>CANQUH010000168.1 GCA_947626965.1 uncultured Lachnospiraceae bacterium | reverse complement strand
GCCTTGATCGCCATCAGTTTCCCGCTGATGTCACTGTTTGCAGACACAGAATTATAACAGTCATAGAGCATATCCGTAACTTTCGTATCATCGGAATAACGCTTCCCCGGAGCGGACGGCACCACGTACCGTCTGTCTCTGTCTGCGTGTATGATCTCCCCCACCTTGCGGAACTGCTCCGCACTCGCGAGGGAACTTCCGCCAAATTTCACAACCTTCTTCATCCTCTGGTTCCTCCGTTCTCGTTATCTTATCATAAATCCGGCATGCACCCGCCTGTGGATGCCGGGCGATCAATGTCACGGCCTCATTCACCTTCCACCACAGACGGCAGACGCATGCCCGGTGGCAGAATCCATCTGCACGGCCCCTGCCGCGGGATTCTGATCCGCGTCATCAAACGCCTTCCGCTTCGAATCCCCACTTATAGCAAACGACAAAAATATTTGCCGTTTGCTATAAACCCTCCGGGGGGCGCTGAATGTCCAGTGGACATTCGTCCAGCGCCGACCGGAACGGAGTGGAGATGCGCACGAATTTGAAGCGGAAAAATGCCGCTTGAGCGGCGCAAATTCGGCGCAGGGAACGAGCAAAACGAAAATCGTTTTGTCGTTCCCTATAATATTTTACCCGCAAAAACCGGATGTACAGCGCTCTACGCAAGCACTACATCTCTCATATCATAGAAGCCTGCCGGTTTTCCGGCAAGATATTTCGCCGCCTGTACGGCTCCCTTTGCAAACACGCTCTTTGAATACGCGGTATGTTTAAACTCGATCACCTCGTCAAGCCCCGCAAAAATGACTTCGTGCTCTCCGACGATATTTCCTCCGCGGACCGCGCTGATTCCAATCTCATGTTTATCCCTGCGCTTCCTCACCTGTGAGCGGTCGTAAGTATACTCGTACACGTTGTCAAGCGCCTCGTTGACGCTGTCCGCCAGCGCAAGCGCCGTGCCGCTCGGCGCGTCAACTTTCAGATTGTGGTGCTTCTCCACGATCTCAACGTCAAAGCCTGCCGGAGCCAGCACTTTGGCCGCATCCTTCAAAAGCTCCAGCAGCAGATTGATGCCAAGCGACATGTTTGCGGATTTCATGACCGCCGTGTGCGCGGCCGCTTCTCTGATCTGAGCCATCTGATCCTCCGTATAACCGGTCGTGCAGAAAATCGCCGCAATTTTGCGGGACGTGCAAAACGCAAGAAGTCCGTCCAGCGCCTTCGGCGAGGAGAAGTCGATCAGAACATCCGCCTCAACATTACAGTCTTCCGCTTTTGTAAAAACCGGGTACTCCTGATTGCCCTGACCTGCAATATCAATTCCTGCCACAATTTTTGTATCTTCATCAGCCGTCACAATATCTGTAACGACGCGTCCCATATATCCGCAGCATCCGCTCAAAATAATCTTTGTCATTGTATTTCACCTCTCCCATCTGTTCAAAACTCGCTTACGAGTTTTGCGCGCGGGATTCGGGTCTGCGTCAGCAGATATCTTCGATTCCGAATTCCTGCGCTCTCCACTCCGTTCCGGTCGGTGCCAAACGCGCGTCACTGGCGCGCAGCACCCTCGCGGAGTGTATATACTAAAGATCGAGTAGGAGGCGGTTTTTCCCTCCTGCTCGCCGCGCGGGCCGTGTGCTGCGTCAGCACCTGATTTCCATGTTTGGGCCTGCGCATACAGAACTGTGCCGGCCTGCCGTTTATCACACGACGGGCCAGCACAGTATTGCTTTTCTTTTTCGATTCGAATTTTCCCGTTTTTCCCCTGGGTTCCGCTGCAGATCCGATATCCCGATGGCAGTTTTCTTCCTGCTCGCCGCCGACCCGCGTGCTGTGATGACAGCTGATCTCCCTGTACGGGACTGTGCATAAAATGCACCCGGACAGCCTGTTTTACAGAATTCCGTACTCCTTCATCGCCTTCTCAAGACGTGCGGCATTGGCATCCTCCATCTCAGTAAGAGGTCCGCGCAGCGGGCCGGCTTCCCAGCCCAGCAGGTTCATCGCCTTCTTGACCGGAATCGGATTCACCTCACAGAACAGTGCGTCGATCAGATCCAGCGCCTCAAGCTGAAGGCGGCAGCTTTCCTGCACATCACCCTTCATGAATGTCTCTACAATATTATGTGTCTGCTCCGGAGCCACGTTTGAAAGGACGGAGATTACGCCCTTTCCGCCGAGTGCAAGCAGAGGAACAATCTGGTCGTCATTGCCTGAATAGAGCTCAATCTCTCCGCCTGCCAGACGCATCAGCTTTGCAACCTGAGAGATATTGCCGGACGCTTCCTTGATTCCGACGATATTCTTCACATTCTTTGCCAGCCACACTGCTGTCTCCGGAAGGATATTGCAGCCTGTACGGCTCGGCACATTGTAAAGCAGTACCGGAATATTGATGGCATTCGCGACCGTTGCGAAATGCTTCTTCAGTCCGTTCTGTGTCGCCTTGTTGTAGTACGGTGTCACCAGAAGCACCGCATCCGCTCCCATCTTCTCCGCTTCCACAGACAGATAAACTGCCGTTTCCGTGCAGTTGGAACCTGTACCTGCAATAACCGGGATTCTGCCTGCTACCTTTTTGATCGCATAGCCGATCGTCTCCAGATGCTCCTCATGTGTCAGCGTGGAAGCTTCTCCTGTCGTTCCGCAGATAATAATCGCGTCTGTCTTGTGCGCGATCTGATCCTCAATAATCTCGCCGAGCTTCTCAAAATTAACAGTTCCATCCTCATGCATCGGTGTGATAATTGCTACACCTGCTCCAGTAAATAATGCCATAATAGTCCTCCTCTTTCATAAAAGGGTGGGAAACCCGCTTCGCGCGTTTCTCCCTGTCGCGGGCGCGTTCTGTCGTTCCATGCGAGCATGGCCCTCCTTCACTTTGCCTTCGCGTAAATAAAGGGGCTGTCAAAAGGCAGCCCCAAAGAATACATAGTCAGCAATTCTTCGAGAGATAGCCCTCCATCGTTCCACGCGATGACAGTCATGAAGCTGTTCGCCCCATGCCCAAGAAAACAGCCGCAGAATGCTGTCCTCTTTCGGCGCAATCCCCTTTCCTCAGCATTCAACTGCACCTGCATGCATCCCACTGGCTACTATTGAATCGCGCAACCTCTATCAGCTCTGAATTTTCCTAACTATAACACCTGCAAAAGGTCTTGTCAACACTAAAATACAGGAACAAATGCGAACTTCAGCAATTACCTTTCCCTGCGGTACTGCGTCGTAAGCTCCGTCACCTCGTCAACGTAAGGCCACAGTTCCTCGCACCGCTCTGTCCCGGTCAGGTAGATAATCGTATTGGAAGCCGCCTCAATCAATGTCTTTATCTCATCGGCCGTGACAATCCCCCGATCCACCAGGCCCAGTATCTCATCAAGGATCAGCACATCACACTCATCGGTCAGAAGAACTTTTTTGGCAAAGCTCAGGCCATTGCGGATGTTCCTTGTCTCGTCTTCTTTCTCCCTGTCGGTCAGACTCTCATAATTCTCGGGAAATTTCTCAAAACGATACAGTTTCATCTCCGGTTCGAGGCGGTCAAAAAATTCCTTGCCGCCGTCAGACTGCTTCTCTTTCAGAAACTGAACCATAAAAACACTCTTTCCCCTGCTGGCCTCACGAAGCCCTCTTCCTATCGCGGCAGCCGTTTTGCCCGTACCGGTCCCGCAAAAGATATGTACATATCGCTCGCTCATTTCTTACACCTCTTATTTTCCGGGCTATCGTTCGGACAACGAGTCAAAACACACTGCGCAAATTTTGCTCGTTACCGCGGGCACGTTCCGTTGAAACATGTATGCTTCCCTCTTTCCCCCGGGTCAGATTCCGCATACATCTTCTCCTTCACTTTACCTTCGCGTAAACAATAACCGCCACGCTCACTTTCCTCATAAGTTTCGCTTATTGATTCGATTTTACTACATTTTGTCATGAATTGCAATTCATATATTCATGTCGGCAGAAATTTACTGTTTTTCATGCTTCCAGATATTCCAGCTTGCTTACGGAGACTTCATAGGCGGTTCTCTTTTCTGTGGATTCATCATCCAGCTTCTTGACATACTCGCGGCTCTGGATTCTTCCCCATACCTGCACATGCCCTCCGACCTCAAATCCCGACGCGAAGCGCGCATTCCTTCCCCAGCAGATGCATGGAATATAATCCGATTTTCCGTACGGCCGGTTGACCGCGAGCAGCATGTCGGCAATTTCCCGTCCCAGCGGCGTGCGCCGATAGACCGGCGTCTTGCAGATATAGCCGTCAAGGAAAATCTGATTGCTCTTTACTTTATCATTATCTTCCTCGGCAAAACTGACCTCCCGCGCAAACACGGACAGCACCAGCCGGTTCTTCTTCTCCTCGTGCCGGTTATAGGAACGGAACTGCCCGTAAATCTGAATGTACTCTCCTTTATAATCCTGTGTAACATCAATCAGGCGTTCCGATATCATAACCGGAATCGTATCGGTGGAATCGCTCAGCCTCTGCACGGAAATATCCATCATATAGAATCCTTCGCCAAAAACCTCATGGCTGAAAGAAAATCCTGATGTAATTTTTCCCATAATGGAAACCTGATTGTTTTCAATAATCTTATCTGTCATAAACCCTGGTTCTCCCTTCTTTATAAGAAGTATCTCTTCTTGTATCCTGTACTATTTATTTCTATTCAAAAAAAGCATATTTTAGAACCGGTTTTTCATGAATTTTCCTGATTTTTATTTTTCCCCTTGTAATCTCGAAAAATCATGTTATGATGTTGTGGGCAAAAAGGATTTTGCCCCCCATGATGCCCGCAGCCGCATAAAAAGTTTACTGCTGACGCAGTCATGCTGCCGGAAACTTTTGTCTTGCAGGACGCAGTTTCCCTCGGGCTCAAAAATAACATAATCCGGCCGGAGAGATCCCGTCAGACTGCGCGCTCTTTCGCAGCTGCCGGCCGGACCGCAGACAGATGGAGGAGTTTATGATCAGAGAAGACATCAGGAACGTAGCTATTATTGCCCATGTAGACCACGGGAAAACAACTCTCGTGGATGAGCTGCTCAAACAGAGCGGCGTTTTTCGTGAAAACCAGGCAGTCGCCGAGCGTGTCATGGATTCCAACGACCTCGAGCGCGAGCGCGGTATCACAATCCTTTCCAAAAACACAGCTGTTTTCTATAAAAATACGAAGATTAACATTGTGGATACGCCAGGTCACGCCGATTTTGGCGGCGAGGTGGAGCGTGTGCTGAAGATGGTGGATGGCGTCATCCTGGTTGTCGACGCATTTGAAGGCCCCATGCCGCAGACCAAATTCGTGCTGCGCAAGGCTCTGGAGCTCGCGCTCCCGGTCATCGTGTGCGTCAACAAGATTGACCGCCCGGAGGCACGCCCGAACGAAGTCATCGACGAAGTTCTTGAGCTCTTCCTTGAACTGGACGCCTCGGACGAGCAGCTTGACTGTCCGTTCGTCTTTGCGTCCGCAAAAGGCGGCTACGCAACGCTCGATCTGGACCAGAAGCCAAACGGAATGGTTCCGCTTTTTGAAACGATCCTGAACCATATTCCGGCTCCCGAAGGCGACGAAAACGGACCGACCCAGGTGCTGATCAGCACGATCGATTACAACGAATATGTAGGCCGCATCGGCGTAGGCAAAGTTGAGCGGGGAGTTATCAAAGTCAATCAGGAGGCAGTTCTGGTCAACCACCATGATCCGGATAAGATGCAGAAGGTCAAGATCAGCAAACTGTACGAATTTGACGGGCTGAACAAGGTCGATGTCGCGTCGGCCACCATCGGCTCCATCGTGGCGATTTCCGGCATCGCGGATCTCCACATCGGAGATACGATCTGTGCCGTCGACTCACCGGATCCGATCCCGTTCCAGAAGATCTCAGAACCGACGATCTCCATGAACTTTATCGTCAACGACAGCCCGCTTGCCGGAAAAGAGGGAAAATACGTGACATCCCGCCACATCCGCGACCGTCTTTTCCGCGAGCTGAACACCGACGTCAGTCTTCGCGTCGAGGAGACAGACGACACCGATACATTCAAAGTCTCAGGCCGCGGCGAGCTTCATCTGTCAATCCTGATCGAGACGATGCGCCGCGAGGGATATGAGTTTGCCGTCAGCAAGGCGGAAGTGATTTACAAAACAGATGAGCGTGGAAAACGCCTCGAGCCGATGGAGCTCGCCTACATCGACGTCCCGGAAGAATTTTCCGGCACCGTCATCCAGAAACTGAGCCAACGGAAAGGTGAACTTCTGAATATGAACATCAGCCAAAGCGGTTCCTCCCGCCTTGAGTTCTCAATTCCGTCGCGCGGACTGATCGGATACCGCGGCGATTTTCTGACCGACACAAAGGGCAACGGCGTCATGAACACGATCTTCGACGGCTACGGGCCGTACAAGGGAGATCTGCAGTACCGCAGCCTTGGCTCCCTGATCGCGTTTGAGCCCGGCGAATCCGTCGCTTACGGTCTCTTCAACGCACAGGACCGCGGCACCATGTTTATCGGCCCAGGCGAGAAAGTCTACTCCGGCATGGTCATCGGACAGAGCGCAAAGCCCGAGGATATCGAGCTGAACGTCTGCAAGACAAAGCACCTGACCAACACCCGTTCTTCGAGCGCGGATGAGGCACTGAAGCTGACCCCGCCGAAAATCCTGAGCCTTGAGCAGGCGCTGGAATTCATCGACACGGATGAACTGCTTGAAGTCACGCCGAAGAGTCTTCGCATCCGCAAGAAGATTCTGGACCCGACGCTCAGGAAACGGGCAAATCTGAAGAAGAAAGCGTAAGACAAATTGAAAAATGCTCCGGGCGTCTGCAGCTTATGCCGCATACCCGGGGCATCTCTTTTAAAACCACCGGAACGAAATCTTCCACCTCGCCGGCTTTTTTAATAACTCTTCATACTCTTCCACGGTCAGAACTTCTTCCAGTTCCTTCTTCTGGTCTTCTTCCACAACCGCATGAACGCTGTCGGAAAAGCACAGCCTCGGATAGAGGACGCACCACCAGTTATGGCCGTCCGCTTTTCCCAGTTTTACGCGAAGCGCCTCATACCAGCCTGCCGGAAACGTGCAGTCCCCGTATGTCCGGTTCGGGAACCAGACCGTCTCAAGGGCCGCCTCCGCGCGGTAGGACATTCCCTGCTCCGAAAGCACCTGATCGGAAACCCGCTCTATCTCACGCAGATTGTTCCGGAGGAATTCTTTCATCTGCGCGCGTCCGGAATTTTCTGGATTTTCCAAAGATGTCCCTGTTTCCGCATTTCCGGAAATCTCCTGATGCTCTGAAACTGCCCAAGCTTCCGCATGCCCGAAAATTCCCTGGTTCTCTGACCTCGTCTGGGCTTCATTCACGTTTTCAGTCCCTGAACCCGCCTGCTGTCCGAAACTTTCCCCGGTTTCTGCATCCTCCATTTTATCCCACAGATACTCCAGCACCGCGTCCCGCACCAGATATTTAACCCTCTGATCTTCGTCGCTGTCGCTGTTCGCAAGCACATGAAAGCGCAGCACCTCCCCGGCGATCCCCTGCTGCACCAGAACATGCTGCGCGGCATGGACGGAACCTTTTACGATTAGGGATAAGGCCAGAATCAGCAGAATTGTTTTCCCATACTCTTTAAAAAAACAGGTAAGTGAATCCAGAATTGACTTTCCCTTATTTCTCTTCATATTACATCATCTCCTGTCCGAAAGGATTGACAGGAAGATGATAAATATACAATGATTGACAAGGAATAAGTATATTGATACAATAGTGAGACATATGCGAAAGGAGCTTTTTTATGAAATTTATATACCCCGCGGTTATCCGCAAAACTGAAACTGGTACATATCACGCCTCCTTCCCGGACCTGGAAGACTGCCAGGCAGAGGGGGAAACGATCGACGAAGTACTCGACAACGCAAACGCAGCTGCCTACGACTGGATCACCGT
>CANQUH010000167.1 GCA_947626965.1 uncultured Lachnospiraceae bacterium | reverse complement strand
CGGCATTGTGATGCTCTTGAACACCTGGAACGGTTTTGCTCCGTCCACCTTCGCACTCTCAAGCTGGTCAGACGGCAAATTCATCAGAACGCCGGTCGCGATCAGCATCTGATACGGAACGCCGATCCATATATTGATCAGGATAATCATCACATGAGCCCAGCCCGGAGCCGACAAAAACGGTATGTAGCTGGTCGAAACGAGTCCGATATTTCTCAGGAATCCCGTCAGACCAATATTTGAGCAGATCGTATTTACGATACCGCCGTTCGAGAAAAAGTTGCGCACCAGCAGCAGCGAAACGAACTGCGGAACTGCGATCGTGACGATGAACAGCGTCCTCCAAAGCTTCGGAAGCCTGGTCTTTTTGCTGTTCAGAAGCAGTGACAGCAGAATGCCGCCGATGTATGTTGTAAACGTGGCAAAGAATGCCCACACGAGCGTCCATCCAAGCACCCGGACAAACGCATAACCAAATGTAACGGTCAGACCGCCGCCGCCAAACAGACTCAGGAAGTTGCTGAGTCCGGTCCAGGTAAACAGGCTCGTAGGCGGCATATGGTTCTGATCATAATTCGTAAACGCTACGAAAATCAAAAGCAGGATCGGGATGAACGTGAACACAACAATGCCAAGTACCGGCAGCGTAAGCAGCGTGATATGGAACTTCTCCTCAATATAGGAATGAAGATCCTCGCGAAATGTGTTGATATGCTCTCCCCTGTCGGCTTTTTTCTGAAGCTCATAGGCATTTATCACGTTCTTCATCCAGACGACAGCCGCCGCGAACCACACGACAAAGCTGAACAGCGAGAACAACAGGATCTGGAATGAATTGTCAAAATCATTATACTCATTCTGCATCGTCTCGATGTTGAACACCATTTCGGGTTCCACGGTTCCAAGCGTTCCGAACTTGGGAACGTATTCCATCGCAAAGCCGAGCGTAAACAATATAACCGCAGCCTCAAGCACTGTCATAATAACTGCTTTCACATACTGCTTACGCCGGGCATATCCCGCTCCCATCCACAGCAGCGACAGCTTTACTGCAAAATCTCCTTTTGCGACAGCAGTACCAAACGATGAGAAGAATCCGCCGATCGCTCGGAAAAATCCGGTGACGGCCTGTACCACGGCATTTCCTGATTCCTTTTCTGCCATAATAAATCTCCTTCCATTTTACTACTCAACCGGAGCGGTAACACCTTCCACCAGAGTATCAAGAGCTTCCTGAATGCCAGCCTCGTCATCGGCCTTGAGTCCTCCCTGCGCGATCAGTTCTCCAAGCGTCTGAGCCGGATCCCAGTATTTTCCGCCGACAAGCTGTACTTTGCTGTACGCGGACTGTTCCGCAAGAGCCGCGATCGCCACATTTTCCGCTACCGCGTCAGAGGCAATGACGGTATTGTTGGTCGGGCCGCTCTCGCGCTGGTCAAAGAATTTCTGCTGTGCCGCCTCATTTGTGATAAAGTCAGCCAGAACAACTGCCCAGCCGATATTTTTCGCGTAGCCGTTAACGCCGACAAACTTGTAACCTGCCACAGAGCCCTGCTGTACCTGATCTTCTCCTATCGTAAAGGTAGGAAGCTTTGTCGCCGCATAACCGTCGCCAAACTGCTCCTGAGCCGTAATGCTGTCCCAGGTACCGGAAACACAGGCGCAGAGTCCGCCTGCCGCGAGCTGATTGGAAAGATCTCCGTCGGCAACTGCCATAAATGCCGGGTTACCTGCAATGCCGAGCATAGCCTGAACAACCTGAACTCCTGTATAGCCGCTCTCGCTTGTGCCGTTCCAGTCGATCGTGGTCGTCCCGTCATCATTGAGGCCTGTATTAAAGCCTGCTCCATAGAAGAACGAAGCGTTATACCAGCCGGAGGCCAGCGTCATGCCGACCTTCTTGCCCGCTGCTTCCGCCGCTGCCAGAAGGCTGTCCCAGGAAGCCACATCCTCTTCTGACAAAACAGAAGAATCATAGTACAGGAAATATCCGTTATCCCCGGCGCGCGGGAATGCATAAAGGCTTCCATCCACAGAAGCTGCCTCAACAGAAGCTTCCACGTTCTCGCTCTTCACATCATCAAGTGTCCTGCCCGCCACCTGGAGAGCCTGCCCTACTTCCTCAAGGTTGGCAAGCGCACCTGCATTCACCAGATCGACCAGCTGATCGCTCGCAAATGAGTACACATCCGCCGCCGCTTCGACGTCTGTGAGAACAGTATCCTTCGCCGTTGACTCGGACTCTACGCCGATCTGAATATCGAACGTCTGATCCGGATGCGCTGCCTTGAACTCCTCAACCAGTTCTCCAAGCAATGTCTGATCTTCCTCCGCTCCCCATAAGGTCAAGGCGATCGTCTCAGATTCAGCGCTCACACATATTTGGGACATCATGCTCACCGCCATAGACGCAGCCAGCATCAAAGCCGTTACTTTTTTCAATTTCATAAAGTACCTCCTTTTTACATCGGTAATATTTGCGCAAATTTGCGCAACCGATTGTTCATGTTCTAAGTATATATCCTGATTTTTCTTTTGTCAATCATGCATTTTTCCTAAATATACTCTGATTTTTTTATACATTATCACTTAAAAACCAAGTTTTTAGGGGAAATATTGCGCAACCGTTTGCTCAAGAACGTTGAAACATCATTTTTCCCGCTTCAGTCCGGAAATCTTTATTTCACAGGCACAGTTTTCTATTGAGCGGGCAAGAGGCGGGTTTTCACTCCTGCCCATCCGCGCGGCCTGTGTGCTGCGTCAGCAGCTGGTTTCCCTGCCTGGACCTGCGCATAAAAACAGCACCTGGTAAGTTTACCGGTGCTGTTTTTATGCTTTTATACATAGACGAAACATTGCTTCACTTGGTCGATTCACGGAGTATTACCTGATAGCCGGGCAGGATACGGCTCCTGGCCGCCCGCCCTTCCAGTACATCCAGAAGGAGAGTACAGGCGCTGCGTCCCAGCTCCTTTGCTTCAAATCTCAGACTTGTAACAGGAGGAATATTATACTCCAGCTGAGTACTGTCGTACAGGCTCGCGAGACGAACCTGCTGCGGCACACGTATCCCTTTCTCACGCAGATATCCAACTGCGAGGACGCACGTAAAATCATCCATACAGACGATTCCGTCCACTCCCGCCCTCAATACCTTTTCCAAAGCGTTGGCAATCTTTACGGGGCTGTCCACCTCCGTAAAAAACAAGGTCTGATCAACTGGAATCCCACGCTTATAGTAAGCCTCCAGAAAGCCCTGCTTCCGATCCTCATTGACGCGGTGCATCTCGCTTCCCCCGATCAGGGCCATACGGCGGATACTCTTCATCAGCAGGATATCCGTAAGCTCCCTGCAGGCCTCACGATTACTGTTATCCACAAAAAAAACATCCGGATCAGGAGAAGATCCGATCAAAACAAAGGGCACATTTTTCTCTTTCAGAAAATGCTCCACCCTCCAGCCCGCGGTAGAACGGCTGATAATGATACCGTCCACCTTGCGGTTTACAACAAGTCGACTGATCTGAGACAGATTCTGTCCGTCTGTCATGGAAATCATGACATCATAATTATTCTCAGCCGCCGCCTCGCAGATCCCGCTCATACAATCTTTAAAAAAAGCCGGGGACTTTTCCGAAAAATCAAGCGGAAGAACCAGTCCCAGATTATAAGTCTTGCTCTGTGCAAGCCCCTTCGCCTGTACGTTCGGACGATAATCATGACTGCTGATAAAATCAAGCACACGTTTCCGCGTTTCCTGACTGATCCTCCCCTTCCCGGAAATAGACCGCGAGACCGTCGATGTGCTGATTCCCAGTTCCCTGGCAATATCTTCGATTTTATAAATTCTGTTCTCTCCCATTGCAACCCTTTCTGTCGGCATTCACCCCGTTTCTGTTCGGAACATAATGCCTTTTAACCCCGGTACATAATACTGAGGCAAAAGATATTTCATAATACACAAATTTTATTTGGAGTTTTCGCCTGTCTCAAAAGTATATCAAATACATTTTATTTTTTCAATCAGAATCCAAAAACATTGAAAATGGGGGCTTGATTTGTTACTGTCACTCTGTGAACTATAACCAAAATACATCGTGTACACACTTATCCTGTTTATTCAATTCTTGACCTTTTCCATCCTGTAATGTATTATGGAAACAAGGGAATCTGTCACGGAGATATCCCGAATCTTTGCCCTGTTTTTTTCATTACAACAGGGTATTTTTCTGAAAGGTGTTATGGAAAACAGGAAATATGGACCCAACGCAGGCAACTACATTTTTTGAGTTGAAAAGGAGGGGTTCTACATGAAAATTAAAAAATGGTTAAAATATTTTCTGATGGCGACAGCGCTCGCGATGGTCGTCAATACAGGAGTAAGCAATACAACAATTCCCGCTGCCGCGAAATCAAAGGCAGAGACCATTAAGGTCGGAAACAAATTCAAAGAAGGTAATCTTCAATACAAAGTAACATCCCTGAAAGGGAAAACAGGTACCGCTATGCTGGTCGGCACAGTGTCAAAGAAACTGACTTCCGTGAATGTGCCGGAGACAGTAAAAACGGGTAAATGTACGCTGACGGTTACAGGGATCGGCGCAAACGCGTTCAAAAACTGCAAAAAGCTGGAGAATGTAGTCACAAACACGAAAATCAAAAAGATTGGGAAAAACGCGTTTTCCGGCTGTAAGAAACTGGCTGAAATTGACATCAGGAGCAAAAATCTTAAGAGCGTTGGCAAAAACGCGCTGAAAGGAATCTCGAAAAAGGCGGTTGTCAATGTTCCGGAAGGAAAAAGTACGTCTTATGAAAAGCTCCTGAAAGTTTCCGTAGAAGTATCGAAGACTGCTTCAGAATCTAAGACGGAGACAACATCAAAGCCCAAAACAGAAGCCGAACCGGAGACGGTTCCAGAATCAAAAGCTGAGGCTAAGGCGGAAACAGAAGCTGAGGCGGTAGAAAAAGCCGAAACAGAAGCCAAAGCCGAAACGGAGGCTAAGGCGGAAACAAAACCCGAGACGGAAGCCAAAGCCGAAACGGAAGCCAAGCCTGAGACGGAAGCTAAGCCTGAGACGGAAGCTAAGCCTGAGACGGAAGCTAAGGCGAAAGTAGAAACGGAAGCCTCGTCCAAGGCGGAAACAAAACCCGAAACGGAAGCCAAACCTGAGACAGAAGCCAAAGCAGAAACGGAAGCCTCGTCTAAGGTGGAAACCAAGCCCGAAACGGAAGCAAAAGCCGAAGCCAATCCCGAGACGGAAGCCAATCCCGAAACGGAAGCCTCGTCTAAGGCGGAAACCAAGCCCGAAACGGAAGCAAAACCCGAGACGGAAGTGAAAGCAGAAACGGAAGCTTCGTCTAAGGTGGAAACCAAGCCCGAAACGGAAGCGAAAGCCGAAGCCAAACCCGAGACGGAAGCGAAAGCAGAAACAGAAGCCTCGTCTAAGGCGGAAACAAAACCCGAAACGGAAGCAAAAGCCGAAGCCAATCCCGAGACGGAAGCCAATCCCGAAACAGAAGCTAAGACGAAAGTAGAAACGGAAGCCTCGCCCAAGGTGGAAACAAAACCCGAGACGGAAGCGAAACCCGAAACGGAAGCCTCGCCCAAGGCGGAAACAAAACCCGAGACAGAAGCCAAAGCCGAAACGGAAAACAAACCTGAGACAGAAGCCAAAGCCGAAACGGAAAACAAACCTGAGACAGAAGCCAAAGCCGAAACGGAAGTTAAGCCCGAAACGGAAGCTACTCCTAAGGCAGAAACAACTCCGGAAAAGAAGGAAACTCCCGCTAAAACAGCACCGGAAACCGAAAAACAGCCGGAAACTGAAAAACCAGCAGTCTGCGGCGCAAAGCATCTTGGACTGAAGGTTGTAGAGTCGGTTGCTCCGACCTGTACTGAGCCCGGACTCAGTTCCTATGAGTACTGTACGGTCTGCGGCTACAAGACAGAGCCAATCGTAATTCAGGCAGTTGGTCATGATCTTGTACAGCATGCAGAGGTTCCGGCAACTTGTACGTCAAAGGGAAAGACGGCATATGTGACCTGCCGCCGCTGCAGCTATGCGACGACGCCGCAAGAGATTGCTAAACTTGCCCACAGCTATGGAAACTGGTCTGTTGTAAAAGAGGCATCCTGTACAGAGGCAGGAACCGAGGAGAGATCCTGTGTAAATTGCAGCAAAAAAGAAACCCGCTCAACTGCATTGAAAGAACATACATTTGGCGAGTGGACAACTGAATCAATTCCGGACAGCAAATGCTATGAAAGAATGGTTCACAGCTGCACGGTCTGCAATTACGTAGAGAAAGGCAATCCGGTACACAAAACAGATGTCTATGAGCATCTGAAGGATATCCCGGCGACCTGCACAACCCCAGGCAAGACGAACAGAACATACTGTCCGTACTGCCGGGCGGAAAATTTCTCCTACGTGAAACCGCTCGGACATGATTTCTCCGGTGAGAAACGCTCCGAGGAAGGCACCTGTGTGAAGCCTGGAATCATCTACAGAGAATGTACACGCTGTGGGGCAAGGACGGACGTGCAGGAAACCTCGAAACCATCCGGCCATCAGTGGAGATCGGAGAAGACTCTGGCAACCTGCACAAAGCCTGGATTTGAAGGGCAGATATGTGATGTTTGCGGTGAAAAAGAAGGCAAAGTTACAAATCCGACCGGACACAAGTATGATGTAAAAACCATTACCGAAGCGACCTGTGAAGATACTGGCACAATAGAAATGATCTGCAGTATCTGCGGTGACACGGAGAAGACAACTACCCCGGCTATCGGAGGCAGTCATCAGTGGGTGATCCATGAAAAAGAACCGGCAACCTGTTCAAAACCTGGACTTTCTGCATACACACAGTGCTCAGTCTGCAAAAAGTATGAAGGCAGCGAACCGACGATTATCCCGGCCACTGGAGAGCACGACTGGGGTCCCGCATACAGTTTGTATTCCATCATAAACGCAGCTCAGGAACCAGGTGCTGAATCGGGCACTGTAAGCTCATGGAATGACGTCTTCGAGGAGTGCCGTACCTGCGGTAAAAAGACTATTACCGCTGCCGCAGTAAATTACGGAGATAAATCGAATTTTAACGCGGCTGCTGGCGCTGCAGAAGATGCCCACTCGGACGATGTAAAAACAGAGAAAGGATGGGCTCTGTGCAACTTTATAGAGTTCAACCTCTTCATCGCACCGAAAGGGTCCGTCTGGGATTCAAGAGTTTATGGTTCCAGTAATTTCCAGTTCTTCGAGCTTTACATTGGAAATCAGACCTACGACTGCTATTTCTTTGGGCGGAGGGCCACGATCTCGCCATTCTCTGAGTGCGCGCCGAGCATTTCACCCGGCACCTGGAAAGAAGTTACCGGAGTAAGCTCTCACAACATTACTTCGACTAAAGATGTAACTGAAAAAATGCCTTTCTGGCAGGCTGACGGCCATATTTATATAGCCGGACAATAATTTTTAACATTCATGCCCGCTCTGTGGGCGCTACTGTAAATTAAATATCCATAACACCTTTCCGGCAAAGAGGCCGCCGCGTGAATTCGCGGCGGTTTTCTATGTCACAGGAAATCCCTCCGGAGGCTTTTTGCAGCTTTTTATTGCTGCTCTTTCATGCAAAAAAAGATAGCGCTCCGGATTAAATGGTTGTATAATATTTCGGTTATGATCTGTGTAACACAGAAAACCGGTCATCGGCATTTTTTATTTCCTGCAGACAGGGAATCAGCATAGATGGAAGCGCCGATGACTTTGCACATCAGAATACTTTATACAGAACCGCGGGGAATACTCTGCGGCACGATACGAGGAGGAGAATTATGCCAGTAAAATATGTGTTCGTAACCGGCGGTGTCGTTTCCGGCCTTGGCAAAGGAATCACCGCGGCATCTCTGGGCAGACTTCTGAAAGCGCGCGGTTACAAAGTGACCATGCAGAAATTCGATCC
>CANQUH010000166.1 GCA_947626965.1 uncultured Lachnospiraceae bacterium | reverse complement strand
TTCCCGTTTTCAGGGAATATGCAGCAGGTACCGACAGGCGTACGATCCTCTTTCCATTCAGCAACCAGATAATATCCCTCAGGGTTGTCTTCCATCTCATCGACACATTTGAGATACGCTTCATCCATGTTTTCACGGACAGGGTCGCTCATATACTTTCCGTTTTCTTTGTCTCCCCATAAAGACAGCGTAAAGTCTTTATCGGACTTCTGCCAGGAACGAATCGTCAATCTTGGCGTTTCCAGGTTCTTGATCAAAAGCATTGTATGTTTTTCTCCCTCAAATTTCGATTTTTATTGAGTATATCAAAAATATTCCCGGTTTTCAACCAAACAAATGCAATTCCCAACAATGCTGTACTTCCCTCTCATCCGGCAAACACAACAAATCCCCGCGCTCATTCGCCTTGATCTTCTCCACCGCATATCGCCCCCACCCGGCTTTCGCCAGACATCGTCCGTATATGAAATTCCTTAAAGCCAGTGTACTTCAAATATCTCCGTCAATACAAATTGACTGTCCCTCAATCTCTTTTGAAGAGACAACATCACCATAGTTGATACAGGCATAGATCGGCGCAGAGATTCATTATCATTGACCTGCCGCAATGCGGACGACATACAGGAAGAAGATCAGAAGGAATACGCATATCCTTCTGCTGCCCAATCATCTGCCGGATCATATTCTCATTATCAAAGGTTTCCTGGCAGCACGGCCTGGAGCATTGGAACAGCCCGTCATGCCTCTGTTACCTCCGTTTTCTTATTTGGTAGCAAATTTCAAAATTATAACCATCCACTCCCTCCTTACTCTGTGAACGGCTTATTGGCAGCGTTCACAACTGCACCGTATTAAGGGTGGTAATGTCTCCGTGCCAAAGATAGATTCCCGGCTCTGCAGGTGTCAAACCGATTATATCCGTAATGCCCTTCCGGGCGGTTTCTTCCTGCAGATATTCGTCCTGCACCGTCAGAAACTTCTTCCCAATAGAATGCGGCGGGCGTACATCAAAAGAACGGAGCAGCTTCTTCTGCTCCGCTTCATCAACCGGAATCTGTAAATTCCGATACTGCCGGTTCTCCTGCAGGAGAACACGGATCAAAAATATCCGGCATTCTGCCTGCCTCACTTCTTCACCGCCTTTTTTGTGTTCCGTTTCCCGGTATTTTCAGACCCCCGGATTTCCTCATGATAAAAGTAATCTACAATAACGGGATGCCCCTTCGGGACACGTCCGTATGGCATTTCATTGTCTGCAAACGGGCAGTCATATTTCTTTGCCATTTCCTCCGCCTTCTTTTCCAGCGCTTCAAAATAACTGCGGTCATGCCGGTCGTAGATCTCCTGATACAATGGGAAAAGCGAAGGATATTTTTCCGCGATATAATCCATGATGGTCTTTTTGAACCCGCCGCGAAGATTGAGGTTTTCCAGCCAGAACAGATCACACTGATCCCTGGCCCGTTCAAAGATCGCCTCAAAATCCGTAATTCCCGGAAATACGGGAGACACAAAGCAGACGGTACGGACACCGGCGTCATAGACCTGCTTCATGGCGGCAAGACGCCGCTTGATGCTGACAGCGTTATCCATATCATTCCTGAAGCCCTCGTCCAGCGTATTGATCGACCAGGACACCGTCACCCGACCCAGCTCTTTCAAAAGGTCAATATCCCGCAGGACAAGATCGGATTTTGTACAGATCAGAATATCCGCACCGCTGCCGCGAAGCTGTTCAAGCAGTCTGCGGGTTGCCCCGAATATCTCCTCCTGTGGGTTATATCCGTCCGTCACCGAGCCGATCACCACCCGCTGCCCGGCGTACTTCTTCGGATTTTTGATCTCCGGCCAGTGCTTCACATCAAGGAATGTCCCCCATTCCTCCGTATGTCCGGTAAATCGCTTCATAAACGAGGCATAACAATATTTGCAGGCGTGGGTACAGCCCACATAAGGATTGACAGAATATTCGCCCACCGGGAGGCTGGATTTCGTCATGACATTTTTTGTTTCCACATCTGCGATCCGAATATTGTTTTCTATGATCTGCGCCATTTCTTTTGTTCCTCCAAAACCCTATTGAAAGCGTCGGGAAGTTCCTGTACCATATTTTCGCCCATGACAGGGACAAGATCCTCTTTCCAGAAGACAGGTATTTTAAGCGCATGAGCCTGTTCCGTCAGGGAGTAAACCCATTCCGGCGCTGTACGCACTTTCCTGCTCTGCGCTCCGGTCATGGTTCCGATAACCACCCAGTCAATACCACGGAAATCCACCTCGCCCGGATCGTCAAACAGCGGCTCGAACGTCACATGATAATGCCTGGCCCGCACATTTTTTCTAAGCGCGTCGACCCGCCATAATTCCGATTTCCTTGTGACCGTCACGCCGAACCAGGCATTTTCAAGGTCAGTGTCGATGTCAAGCAGATCCGGCCGTTTTGACAGGAACAGAAACTGATGCTGGGGATTCTCCGCCATCTTCGCAAATACCTGCTCCTGCCACTCTGATTTCCATCCGGCAAGATCGCTCATGCCGGTCAGCAGAAAATTTTGCGGCCTTTGTTTTTCCATCAGCCGGAGTTTATTTGGGAAAAACTCCGGTTTTGAAAAGTCCTCCGTCATGTGATAACGCTGCACATTGTTCCGCGCATAGCAATAGGGGCAGCCCACCGTACAGCCGATCACCAGGTTCATATTCTGGATCTGATCCTTGATACAAACAAACATTTTATCATTCCCCCTGTTGTCTGGAAGGTCATCACATGCCACGATTTCCAGGACAGCATTCTAAGAAATATTTTTCCATCGATATCGAAAATGTCCTTACATGTATCATTATATCTGCAGTAATCATCAACGCAAGTACGCACTTTTAAGTTGGGTAACGCACCTTTTAATAACTACCCCCAGACTGTCCGAAAACTATTTTAATTCTGGTCATCAGTTCCCATTTTCTTCAAATTTCCCATATTCTAAACGCTTCTTATTTATCGCAGCAGTTTTTCGGCCAGTTCTTCTATTTCCGGCTCTCTTTCCGTAAGCTCCTGCCCGCACAGACCCGCTTTCGATATCTTCTGCGATAACGGAATACAGGCCGCCACAGCATCCCGGTCCGCAATATCATCCAGCATTAAGCTCTTGTTTTCCTCTGTCACTTTATTCAGCACATAGCAGACCGGCTTTCCAATACTTTCCGCCAGATCCTTGATCTTTTTAGAAAGCCGCAGGGATTCATAGGATGGATCCACAACCATGACGACCTTGTCCACACCGTTGTCCGTTCCCCTGCCGAAATGCTCCACGCCCGCCTCCATATCCAGAAGCGCAGTTTCATTTTCTCCCAGCTGCAGATGGGTAATAAACTGCTCAATAATACTGTTCATCGTGCAGGCACAGCCTTCATTTGCCTTTCTTATTTTGCCGCCGGACATCAACATAATGCCGTCTTTCTTTTCAACGTATTCTTCCGGAATATCCTCCAGTGTCCATGTTTCAGAAAAGAATTTCCTCGCAAAGGCGGAAAGCTTCATCTGTTCCAGGATGCCGCTTGTCATCATCGTCTTAAACGCTTTATCCTTACCGCCGAAATATTCCGTAAAATCCCGCGGAAGTTCCACTCCCAGCTGACGGTGCAGCCCATAATTTGACTCGTCTGAATCAATGATCAGCACCTTCTGCCCTTTTTGGGCAAGTTCTTTTCCCAAAAGCGTTGTTACTGTACTTTTTCCGCATCCGCCTTTTCCACATATCGTTATCTTCATTTTGTCTCTGCCTTTCTCTGATTCTTCATGTACATGCTGCGGGTATTGGGCCTTACAGCTTTTTTGCCCCTCTTTCCCTACAGCCCCAGCTTCCGGGCAATATCGCATAGCGCGCTGCGTACCGGAGAGTCTTTGGGAAGCTTGATGATCGGTTTCCCATCACAGTCATACCGATATACATTCGGGTCATGAGGCACTACGCCCAGGAGATTTAATCCCTGTTTGTTGATCTCCGCCATTGTCCCTTCATCCAGCTCTCCTTCCGGCGCGCGGTTCACGATCAGGCCCACCGTCTTCGGTTTGAAATTCAGTTCCTTCATCAGAACCGCGATCCTGCCTGCTGCCTGTACGCCCCGCCTGGAGCAGTCGCTTACAAGTATGGCTGTTTCCATGGCCGGGATCAGCCCCCGGCTGATATGTTCCATGCCGGCTTCATTGTCCACTACCACATAGGGATACTGGCTCTGCAGCTTCTGGATCTGTGTCTGGACCAGCCCGTTGACAAAACAGTAACAGCCCTGCCCCTGGGTCCGTCCCATCACCATCAGGTCGTAATCGTTTTGTTCCGCAACCGCATCCGCCAGCCGCATTTCCAGATACGTTTGCTTGGTCATCCCGGGCGGGATCTGATAACGGCTGTCCACGCCCGCCCGCTCAATCTCTTCGCGCAGCTCGCCCAGGGTAACCTCCACGTCTACGCCGAGCACTTCATTCAGATTCGAATTCGCGTCTGCGTCTACCGCCAGTACCGGCTTTTTCCCGTTTTCACACAGATACTCGATCAGAAGCCCGCACAAGGTTGTTTTCCCTACGCCGCCCTTTCCGGCGACCGCTATGATATGGCCCATAATCTCCGCTTCCTCCTATCGCGCCGGTAAAGTACTGCCTTCCGGCAGTATGTAGCCGCAGGCTTCACATTCGCTCTCTCCAACGGTTATCCCGTCTTTGAGAAAAACCTCAATCCCATCCGGTTCATGGCAGTTCGGACATTCAATCTCCATGATCTGATTCTGGTTTCTTACATCGTGACAATCCGCAAATTCAATTTTTCCCATTTTTTATTCCTCCGGATACAGCTTGTTCTTTTCTCAACATAATGTTGATTTTTTACTTCTGTCTCATTATAATAAACCCATGAAAAAGTTCAATCGTCAATTATTTAACATTGACAGGTTCCTGAACAAAAATGGAAAATTGTTGAGAAAGGAAGGAAACCATATATGGAAGAAAAGCGAAAAGACGACCGGCGCAGCAGATATACCCGCCAGGCAATCAGGGATATCGTTCTTGAAGAGCTGAAAACAAAACCTTATAACAAAATTACTGTGACAGAAATCTGTAAAAAAGCAGAAATGAACCGCGGTACTTTTTATCTCCATTATTACGATATCGATGATGTGCTGGATGATATCTTTGAAGACTTTTTTTCCGATACTTCCGGCGTCCTGGATCATGTACTGTGCCCGGATAAACAGGACTGTACCTATCCGTTCTGCGAAAAAATACAGTCCTCTCCCCGGTATCAGGTGCTCTTTTCCGATGACGTTGTTTCCGCCCGGATGCTGGAGAAATTCTCTGAAACGGGTAAGGAAAGCTTCATCACGCACCTGATGCAGAAAAGCCTCCTGACCTTTGAACAGGCGGAAGCGGTTTTCTGGTTTCAGATGAACGGCTGCCTTGCGGTCAACCGGATGATGCTGAAAAACAAATGCACGGACTGGAGCCGGATCCAGCAGACCGTTGACCAGTTTATCCGGGCCGGCCTGGAAACTTTTCTGATTCACGACCAGCGGGAAGAATCCTGCAGCGGCCAATGAGACCACATTTCAAAAAGACAGAACAGAAAACATGATCATTTATCAATCGCGATAATTGTCCGCGCATTTGACACAGGCCGCATTTCGGCTGCAGGAAAAGGAAAGGACCGTGTCCTCAAACAGGCGGACCTGATCCGCCTTCTCGAAAGTAATGGTATGGGTGACGGGTGTCCAGTCAACTGGACATTTATACTTAAATTCTTCTGTATATGTCATAGAAGCCTCCCATGTATATAAATTTTCATGCTCCGTCATCAGTTTCCACGAGGAAAATAACAGGACGAATGCCGTCCGGACATGCTGCTACACCTATTTGGTCATCTTTTAACCATGTTCCATGAGGCTGTATCAGTTCCTCCTGCGAGAGAGGGCCTGCCATTACTTTCACGGCATCCCATGCATAGTCGCACATTCCCTTCGGCTTGTGAGTGCCGTCAGTATACAGAACCTGTCCTTTCTGATGAAACGGACAAGGCCCCAGATTCGGTATGGCGTACCGTTCCTCCAGTTCCCTGTTCACATCTGCATTTAAAACAGTGATCTTTACCATCTTATTCATAAATCTTCCTGCCTTTCCCGTAACATAACTGCCTCTCTAACCGGCTGTCACATCAACTGTAATCTTCATGTTTATACATCCGTTTCATTATTCACACCCGCCTTTTTGCGGTAAGTGTCGATGATATCCTGCAGAGTGATGGCGCTCATACGGGCTTCAGCTGCCCTCTGTATTTCATCGTAGCAGTCCCGAATGGCCAGCTGGATGTTCACGCCTACGCCGCAGTCGGGATTCGTGTGGGTATCCTGGTGCAGGATGGGCCTGTCCCCCTCGATGGCCCGGTATACGTCCAGCAGTGAGACGTCATCGGGCTCCCTGGTCAAAGCGGGACGCGGGTGCCCTTTCACACTGGTGATCAATCCGCCTTTCCGCAGGGCAGACATCAGCTGCCGGATGTAAGCGGGATTGGTCCGGATGCTTACAGCGATCCGGTCACTTGTAAGCGCGGCGCCCGGATGCAGCGCAAGAAACGCCAGTACATGAACCGCATCGCTGAGTCTTGTCGGGTATTTCATATCAAGCAAGCCCTTTGTTACTGTTCACTCTGCGACCAGCAACAACCTTTCTGTTAGATGTTAGTTTTATTATAACAGCAAGTTGACAGAAACGCAAGGGAGTGTTATAATCGCTTTGCTGTAAATAAAAAAATAACATCATGGAAAGGGTGCTGCTCATATGAGTTACTATGAAGATATCGTCATGCAGACACAGATGACGTACTCCCGTTATTACAATATCTACGCCTCCGGGAAGACGCCGTATCAGTTGTCTGGCCGGCCGCCGCTGCCCTACCGTGAGCAGATCGAACGGCTGGCGGATGAAATCCGTTCTGCCGACTGCATTGTGGTCGGCGGTGCGTCCGGACTCTCCGCCTCGGGAGGCGGAGATTTCTACTATGAAGATAACGCTTCCTACCGGGAGCATTTCGGGAAATATGCCGAGAAGTATCATTTCAAGGGCGCATTTGACGGTATGCTGCACCGGTGGACGTCGCGGGAGGAATTCTGGGGCTATCTGGCGACTTTCCTTTACACGACCCAGACGGCTCCTGTCCGCAAACCGTATCAGGATCTTGATACACTGCTGCAGGGTAAGGATTTCTTTATCCTCACTACCAATCAGGACACACAGTTTGTGAAGCTATATCCGGAAGATAAAGTTGCCGAGATTCAGGGCGATCACCGGTTCTTTCAGTGTGCGGACTGCTGCACGGACGATACCTGGGACGCGGTGGAGCCGGTGCGGAAAATGATAACCGCCATGGGCGACGACACCGCCGTGCCCGTCAGCCTGATCCCCCGCTGCCCCCACTGCGGCAGGGAAGCTTTCCCCTGGGTACGGGGATACGGCAATTTCCTGCAGGGAAAAAAATATGAACATCAATATGATAAAATTTCCCGCTATCTCCTGGAGCACAAAGACAAGAACATTCTGTTCCTTGAACTGGGCGTTGGCCGTCTGACGCCCATGTTTATCCAGGAACCGTTTTGGCTCCTGACGCTGTCCTATCCAAAAGCGCGCTATATTGCCGTTAATGACCGGTATGACTTTCTGCCCGAGAAGATTGAAGACAGAGGCATGGTCATTGTGGCCGATATCGCCCGGGTACTGCGGGATGCAAGGAGCACCATAGAAAATGGAGGAATCTGAAATCATGACAGACTGGAAGCTGATCGCGGAGAGGTTAAATGACGCAGACGCTGTCCTGATCGGGGCCAGCAATGGCCTGTCCATCACGGAGGGATTAAATCTGTTTGCGGATGACGCGGCATTTGAGAATTTGTTTGGGGATTATAAGCAGAAATACGGGCTTACATGTATCCTGCACGGTATGGGAGCCCGCTGGCCGTCAGAGGAAGAAAAATG
>CANQUH010000165.1 GCA_947626965.1 uncultured Lachnospiraceae bacterium | reverse complement strand
AAATGCCGGAAGAATAAAGCCCAGATAAGGCAGTTCTTTCTTGATCTTTACTTTCATACGTTTTTCTCCGTTCTTAATGCTGTCCGGGAAAGCCCGGTTTCCATGCAGGAGGAGTTATCAGGCTTTCCGTGGTTCACTGTGAAAGCCCCGCGCTCCAGCACCAGGCTGTCCGGAGGGCTTTCATTTACAATGCTGCCGCAATATGAGCAGAGACGCTTACTGACTCAGCTCCGCCTGCTTCTCATCCATGCGGACTGGAATATTCTCGATCGTATCGGCTCCTGTGATGGCATCTTGGATACCGGTCAGGACTTCCTTGTAGATTCCTGAAGAGTTTTTCCACGCAATCTGTGGGAGATAGAAGTTGCCGCTGATCGCGTCCTCTTTTACCTTCTCAAACACGGTGCCCATCTCGTAATCGACGCCTTCCACAATGATCGCGTTGTTGCTGACCTTCTGCCATTTCAGGATGTTCTCATCGCGCTGCATAAACTCAAGAAATGTTCTGCATGCTTCCTCATGCTCTGTGGAAGTGCTGATCGACATACCTACATTGAGCGCTCCCGGATATACGCAGTTTCCGTCCTTGTCGGCGATTGCAAAGAGATCATACGCCAGATCCGGGTTCTTCTGCTCGATCGTACTGACCGTCCACGGACCGCCATGGATCATCGCCACTTCCTCGTTCGCAAACATATCAATGACCTGATCGGAATTCAGACCGAGCGCCATCTGACTGTACAGGCCTGTCGCAACCATGTCGTCGTACCAGAGCTTAAACGGCTCCGTATATTTCTCCACGTAGGTGCTCTCGCCATTGTTGATCTTATCGTCCGCGTCCGGCTCCTGGCTGATCACCATGCACTGGTACAGATCCTGTGACAGATTATGTACGTTGTCCGCGTCGTCAAGATATGGAATCACTCCGATATCCTGCAGCTTTGTACAGGCGTCGATAAACTCATCCCAGGTAGTTGGGGCCGCCTCGATGCCCGCCTCCTCAAACAGCGCGGTGTTGTAGAATACTCCGCCGATCCACGCATCCGGAGAGTAAGCGTAGATCTCGCCCTCGCTGCCGTACGTTCCGGCCGTGTCCGCATTAATCCGGCTGAAAATCTCCATATCGCTGAGGTCCTCCGCCAGATTTCTCTCGATGACTTCCTGCTTGTTCTCCGCCGCGGTGTAGAACATGTCCGTCATCTGACCGGAAGCTACCAGCACGCTGAATTTATCCACATACTGCTGAACCGGCGGTACGTACTGCAGGTCAACCGCGATGTTCGGATATTCCTCTTCAAAAGCATCGATGAACTCTCCGAGCTGCTCCTCCGAATACCAGGACAGCAGACTGATCGTCTCCTTTTCCTCCTCCGCTCTTACCACAAAGGATGACAGCAGAAGCGTTCCCATCAGTGTAACCGCAAGCACTTTCTTTTTCATACCTTATTTACCCCTTTCATTCATAATATGGTCTTTGTTCAGGAGATTCATCCCCTGTCTGATGTCCTAATTGTAAGATATTGACCGGAATAAATGAATGAAAATAACTCCTGCCTTTTTATAAATAAAACCCCTGTGCGAGACAGAGGTTTTGCTTTTTATTCCTGCGGTTTGCTGTTTTTTACACTGTTGCGGTAATTTTTGGGAGACTGTCCGGTATATTCCTTATATTTTCTGGAAAAGTGAAACTCGCTCTCGTACCCCACCATGCCGGCGATTGTACCGATCATCTCATCCGTCGTGACGAGAAGTTCTTTCGCTTTCTCCATCCGGAGCTTCGTCACATATTCCCAGAAGCCGATTCCCGTCAGTTCCTTATACTGACTTGTGAAATAATTCTTGCTGATCCCAATGTAATCGGCCACTTTCTGCACGGAAAAACCGGCATCCTGATAGGACATTTCCGTGAACGCGTTCGCGCGGAACACAAGATTTTTCCCCGGCGTACTGCAGTTTCCGCTGATCTCATCAAATGTCCGCCTCACTTTTTCCTCAATAAACAGTTTCAGCTGATCTGCGTATTGCATATCATGAATCTGCTCCATACGGATATTCCTCATCAGATAGAACGAATCCTGCTGGTCAAATTTTTTCAGGGCGAACTTGATCCGGACAAGACCGTCAAGCAGAATGTCCTTTACTATCCGCGGATTGATTTTCCTGTCCGCCGCCTGCTGGAAAATCCGGTCAAACGACGCCAGCAGCTGACCGCAGGAACCATCCACGACCGCCTGCGCCGCCAACTGTTCCAGATGATCAGACGGTATGTCCTCATTGGAAAACGGATCCTCCTCCAGCTTGTATTTCCCGCTTTTTCGGCTGTAAAATCCATAATTTTCAATATCTGAAAGCTTTCGGCTCCACGCCCTGACCGTGGGAAAACCGTCTCCACACAGATAAACCTGACTGATGTACCCGGCTTCTTCGACTGCCTCCTGCATCTGTCCGACAAACGCTTCCTCCGGCTTTCCCTTTCTCCACACAATCACGGAATACCCGGAATCCGGACTGCACTCACAGGGCTCGTACTCCGCCAACACACTCTTTCGCAGCAGCTGCTCCAGGAGATTTCTGCGCTGACTGCCGGAGACAGGACGGCCCTCCTGATCCGCGATGAAAACACCGCAGAAGTTCATCCCGCTCAGGTACTCCTCCTCTTTTTCCACATTCTCTTCCCCGTGTACAATGTGCTCCAGACAGGCCTCACAGAGTTCCTTCCTGCCTGAACGATCCGGCAGCAGACTTTCGGCATCCAGGCCGTCCTTCATCTTGTCCACCAGCTGATTCAAGATCAGCCTCGACACCGGCTTCAGCAGAAAGTCCTGGACATTGTACTGGATCGCTTTCTGCGCGTAGGAAAAATCTCCGTACGCGCTCACGATCACGATCCGGACCTTTTTGTTTTCCTCCCTGATATGACGGATACATTCCAGACCGTCCATCAGAGGGAGCCGTATATCCATAAAAATAAGATCCGGTTTTATTTCATCGTACTTTTGCAGCGCCTCCAGACCGTCCGCAGCCGTTCCCGCAATGTAAAATCCTTTTTCCTCCCAGTTTACCAGCTTTTCAAACATCTGATAATTTGTGATCTCATCATCCACCAGCAATACTTTATACATGAACGTCTAATCCTCTTTTTTTATTTTCAGAATCACTTTTGTATACTCGCCTTCCTGGCTCTGCACCCGAATCCCATACTGTTCTCCGTAGACAAGACGGATCCTGGCATTCGTATTCACGATTCCAATCCCGCTTTCATCCAGGGCGCCTTCCAGCTTCTGCCGAATCTGGTCCAGCCGTTCCGGCGGCATCCCGCATCCATTGTCCCACACTTCAAATATCAGATCATCCCCGGTTTCGTCTGCAGTAATCCGGATAATCCCTCCGGTTTTCCGGTCTTTAAACGCATGCTTAAAACAGTTCTCTACCACAGGCTGCAGAATAAATTTGAGCACCCGATACCGGGAAACCCTGGCCTCTCCGCTGATCTCGCAGACAAAAAGCCGCGGAAATCTTTCCTTATAAAACATCAGATAATCTCTGATATAGTCAAACTCATCGCTGATCCGCACCTTATCTTTCTTGCGGTCCATCGTGTAGCGCATCATTCTGCTGAGCGCCTGTATCATATCCTCAATCTCCTGATTGTCCGAGAGCACCGCCTTTGTCTGGATCAGCTGAAATACATTGTACAGAAAATGCGGATTGATCTGATTGATCAGCGCTTCCAGTTCCGCTTCCTTCTGCTGTAGCTGCGCGACATAGACTTCATTGATCAGAGTATTTATCTTTCCTGCCATCTCCTCAAAGCGCTCCCCGATCACCGCCAGCTCCAGCGGCGCATCTCTATATTCCTCCAGAGATTCCGCGCCCGTTCCATCATAGGAATTGATGCGGTCGATCAGTGCGTAAAATGGTCTGCGCATCACGCGGATATGATGCAGATTGATTGCGGCCAGAAAGCAGGCTGCCAGAACAACAAGGCCGGCCACAACAAAAAGCAGCGTTTTGACGGGACTCCACAGAACGCTCCCGTCACTTTCCAGAATAACCACCCACTCATTCGCCTTCAGCCGATAAACAATGGAGAGCCTTCCGTTTTCTTCACAGATTCCATATTGTCCTTCCTCCGTATCTTCAATATCCTGCATAAACTTTGAAGAATCCATAATCCGGGTATCTCCGTGCAGGACCTGATTCTGTTCATCCAGCAGTATATAATCTGATTCTTTCCCGGACTCCTCCAGAAAATCCGCGATTCCATACAGGCTGCACTCAATAATTTCATATCCAATCAGTCTGCGGGAATGATGAACCGGATAGATCAGGCTGAATGTCTCCCCGATATTGTCCCGATACAGATGATCTCGGCCATGAGGCGGCGCGTATTTCACCACCCCTTCTCTCTCCAGCGCCTGTCTAAACCACTCCTGTTCTGTGTAAGGATAGTCCGACCGTAATACATCCCGCAGACTGTACAATGTCTCCGAATCCGATGTGACAAGATTAACATCCTCAATATACCCAGTAAACAGATTGACATTTTGCAGATAATTGTCCAGATTTCTTATATTCTCCATCCAGTTTGCCGTATACGGCTCATAATATCCGGCAAGCAGCGCGATCGTGGGCTGATAATTCGCGAGCAAAACAGCCATCTCCTTCACACCGTTCAGCCGGGTTTCCAGAGAATCCGCGACGATCTCTATCTGCTCCTGCTGATTTTCCAGGATGTGGTTCTTCATATAAGTACCGGTAAACCAGGTAAACGCCAGAATAAAAAGGATCAGCACAACAATAAAAACATAAGACACGCGAAAAACGGTCTGCGTCACAATTGATTTTCTGCTGTTCATCGTTTTTCTGCCCCCTTTGTTCTGTCTTCAGGTATGGAAATCCGCGGGCACCTTCAAGGACAAAACACCCTGAGGTCCTGCTGCCCATTTCGTTCTGCGTCAGGCAGACATCCCGCCCCCTGCAGGCCCTGCCATAAATATAGTATATTCAAAACATTTTCATCCCGCAAGCCTCTCCAGGATAATTTTTCGTTATTTTCAACGGTAAATGACGGATATTCTTATATAGTTTTACATTCTTAACATAAATCAATTGGTAATTCTGGACAAAATGCCGGAAAAGTGTTATAATTTGTCAGGCAGATGAGGGATTTTTTATGCAAAACCCCAATTGTCTGTACAAACTACAAAGAGGAGGAAATACATATGACAGGCGTTCCTTTTTTGATCGTATTTATCGTGGCTATCATAGTGATGATTCTTATGATCAGCAAACTGAAGATTCATCCGTTCTTGTCCATTTTGTTTGTCTCGCTGGTGCTTGGCGTGATCGGAGGCATCCCCTTCGCTGCCGTGACCGACGCGGATGGAAACACCATCGACGGAATCGCAACGGTAATCGGCAACGGTTTCTCATCCACTTTCAGCAGCATCGGTATCGTGATTATCTTCGGCGCCATGATCGGCTCTTTTCTGGAAGCGACAGGCGCGGCCCTGAAGCTGGCTGATATGGTAGTCAAGGTAATCGGCCCCAACCATCCGGAGCTCGCGATCGAGCTGATGGGCTGGGTTGTCTCCATTCCCGTGTTCTGCGATTCCGGTTTTGTCGTGCTGAACCCCATCCGAAAGGCCATGGTAAAGAGGACAGGCGTCTCATCCGTGACGATGACCGTCTGTATGGCGGCAGGCCTCTACTGCTCCCATGTGTTCATCCCGCCCACACCGGGTCCGATTGCGGCGGCCAACACGCTCGGTGTCGGCAACAGCCTGCTTCTGGTCATGGGACTTGGCCTCGTGACATCAATCCCGGCGCTGATCGGCGCATGGTTCTACGCACGCTTTATCGGCAAAAAAGTGCGCGCCAATGACGAGGCGGACAGCGGCGATATCGTACAGACCTACGATGAGCTTGTCGCTTCCTACGGAAAGCTTCCGTCCGGATTCATGTCCGTGGCGCCGATCATCATCCCTATCATCCTGATGGCATGGTCCAACGTGGCAAGCATCCTTAAGCTGAAAGGCGCTATCGGCACGGCCAGCGTATTTTTGGGAACCCCGATCGTCGCACTCGCAGTCGGCGTCATCTTCGGCATCATACTGCTTCTGCAGTCCGGCATGGGAGATAAGCTGTATGACCTCACAAATGACACGTTAAAGACTGTCGGCCCGATCCTGTTCGTGACCGCGGCAGGAAGCGTACTTGGAAAAATCATCTCCGAGACCAGCCTTGTCACATTCATCACAGAACATGCGACGTCGCTGCAGAGCATCGGAATCTTCTTCCCGTTCCTGATCTCCGCGATCCTGAAATCCGCGCAGGGCTCCTCCACAGTGGCAATCACCACCACGGCCGGCATTATGGCTCCGCTGATGGGCGCTCTGGGCATGGACTCCACCGTCATGTCCGTACTCTGCGTCATGGCAATCGGCGCCGGCGCGATGACTGTATCCCACGCCAACGACTCCTATTTCTGGGTCGTTACCAATTTCGGCGGAATGACGCCGGATCAGGGCTACAAGACGCAGACTGTAGCGACACTTGTGGAAGGACTTTGTTCCATCGCGTTTATTTTTGTACTATCCCTATTTTTACATTAAACTCTTATATTCTGAAAAAGAGGCTGTCCGTTTCAGGCAGCCTCTTTATATTCCATAAAATTTTATATGATCTTTGCGGCCGCCAGATAATCCGCACGGCCCTTCTCATACAGATTATTTCCCTCACAGTCGATGATCACAACTGTCGGGAACTCTTCCACGTAAAGCTTCCTCAGGGCCTCGGCCCCAAGATCCTCGTACGCGATCAGCTCACATTTTTTGATGCATTTCGCCAGAAGCGCGCCCGCGCCTCCGATCGCTCCGAAATACACACTGTCGTATTTCTTCATGGCGTCCACCACCTCTGGCAGGCGCGCGCCTTTTCCGATCATGCCGCGCGCGCCCACTGACATCATCGTGGGGGCATAGGCGTCCATGCGTCCGCTGGTCGTCGGACCGGCGGAACCGATCACCTGTCCAGGTTTTGCGGGCGTCGGGCCAACATAGTAAATGGTTGCGTCCGCCAGATCAAACGGAAGCGGCTCCCCCTTTGCGAGCGATTCGCACATGCGCTTATGCCCGGCATCTCTGGATGTGTAGATTTCACCGGTCAGATACACCGTATCGCCGCAGCGCAGCGTTTTCGCCAGTTCCCTGGTAAGCGGCAGCGTAATGTGTTTTTCCATTCAAATCACCTCCGTTTTATGCCGGGTAACATGGCAGCTGATATTGATTGCGCAGGGCATCCCCGCGATATGCGTCGGCAGCGTCTCGATATTCAGCCCGAGCGCCGTCGTCCTTCCCCCGAAACCCTGCGGCCCGATGCCGAGCTGGTTGATCTTCTCCAGCATCTCTTTCTCCAGAGCCGCATAAAACGGATCCGGATTCGGCACATCGATGGGGCGCATCAGCGCTTTTTTCGCGAGCAGCGCCGCCTTGTCGAACGTACCTCCGATCCCCACGCCCAGCACCATGGGAGGACATGGATTCGGTCCTGCCGTCTCCGCCGTCTCCAGAATAAAATCCTTGATTCCCTGCAGACCCGCGGAAGGTTTAAACATGCGGATCGCGCTCATATTCTCGCTTCCGAAGCCTTTCGGCCCTACTGTAATCTTGATCTGTTCCCCCGGAACAATCTCCGTGTAGAGCATGGCCGGCGTATTGTCACCGGTATTTCCCCTGCGCACCGGATCTTTCACGACCGATTTGCGCAGATAACCTTTCTCATAGCCGCGGCGCACGCCCTCATCCACCGCCTCGCTCAGATTTCCGCCTGTAATATGGACATCCTGTCCAATCTCCAGAAACACACAGGCCATACCCGTATCCTGGCAGATCGGCACCTGCTCTTCTTTTGCGATCTCAAAATTATCAATGATCCTGTCCAGTACATTCTGCGCGGTTTCCCACTCCTCACAGGCACGGCAGCCACGGATGGCATTCTGAACATCCC
>CANQUH010000164.1 GCA_947626965.1 uncultured Lachnospiraceae bacterium | reverse complement strand
CGACTGCATAAGCAGAGACGTCAGTTTTTCCATATCCGCGGGAGATTCGTCCTCGATACGGACATACCTTTCCCGGAATACCTTTCCGGTAAGCCCCATTTCGGTACACTTTTCAATCCATCTGTCAAAATGAGCAGTCAGCTTTTGGAACATCCGCCTGTCTTTTAACTCTGGCGGCAGATCCCCTTTAACAACAGCCAGATGTTTCCGCAGTTTCCTGGGATAATTGTTTTTGGTGGATTCCAGACGAATTTCTACATAAAAGAAAGTCAGAAACTGTTCCACGGCCTCCACATACTCCGGAACCCACTCCCATCGGTGAACAGCCTCCCAAATTACGCGGTGCATGGAAATCACATCACCGGAAATCATCAGCCAGCCGTCCTTAATCAGCTCGTTCAAATCATCTTTTGAGACGAGTTTCATAATCTGCTGAAACTGATTGATATCTATTCCATCGTCGCCAAGCAGAGACGCGACTTTCATCAGGGTTTTCTTTTCTGCGGAAAGCGCGCCTGCCTCAAAGAGAGCGTCAATGATATTTCCGACTGTGGCGCTGGTCTGCCTGTTGTCTTTTTCATAATCAACTTTCTCCGGAGCAATCGCAGAGAATCCGTGCTCATCTGTCAGGGATGCGGCGCTTGAAACAGTAATATGGCTGTTGGCAATCTGTTTCGCAATCAGCTCCAGGACAAGCGTGTGCCGCTCAATCCGCTGTAAAATCCGCATAAATCCGTCCTGTTCTTTCTCCGCAACAGGACGCCCCAGATTGTCCTCAAAGATATGAAGAAGTGCGTCCATGTCTGAAATTGCGGAGAGCTTCATTTCACGGCTGTTCTGATAAGAAAAAGCTTTGCGGCTTAAAAGTATCACTTTTAGTTCCGTGGAAAGAAGCGCCCTTAAATCATCGTCAGCCCCGCCGCTAAAGTTATCGATTACCAGAACGGAAAAGGTACCTCTCACGAGCTCCCGGATTTTCTGGAGTTTCTTATCAAAGTACCTTGTGCCGGTTCTGACTTCTTCTTCCTGCTTTATTGTGTTTATTTCAATATTTCTGTCATCGGATATGGTGGCCTCGATGCTGTCTTTGTAATGGACATACAATACCGTGTCAAATTTTCCGCGGCGGCTTATTAAATACTCTCTGATGAAAGTACTTTTGCCGATCCCACCCATGCCGGTGACAAACAGGCAATTACAATCGGGATCTGCCAGGAGCTTATCCAGTTCATCCATCTCACGCTTACGCCCATAAAAAATCCTGGGCTTTATAATTTGAGTCGAATAAATTCTTGGCAGAATGAGATCCGCGTATTTTTCGATTTCCTGCAGCTTTTTTACAACATCCTGCATATGCTGGTATCTGTCCGCGTAATAAACTGCCAGAGCATTATGAAAGAAATCCCTTAGTGAGCCGAAAAGTTTATCGTCGCATTTGCTGCAGTCATACTGAATTTTAGAAAAATCATATGCGGCGTCCGTCTCACAGTCCGGCGCGTCAGGAGTACGTCCAAACAAGATCCAGAACATCAAAGCTCCCACGCTGTAAACATCCGTGTGGGGACCCAGGCGTTTGATTTTTGAAGTCTGCAGCTCAATGGGGGCAAATCCTTTTGAATAGGAAAGCTTTATACCGCCGCGCTTCATCTCGCTTACTCTTTTTATATCCTGCATGGAAAGAAGCGAGTCAAAATCAAAGAGCTGAACCTGCTTCTGGTATCCGTCGACAACCAGAACATTATCCGGTTTGGCGTCCAGATAAAGATATCCCTGCTGATGGATTTTATCCAGCACATAAGCCACTTGCCTGACGAGTATAACACACTCTTTCAGAGACTCCGGTCTGTATGCGGCCAGCGTTTTCTTAGAAGAATAGGCCGACAGAATATAGGAAGTGCCATTCTGACGGAAAATATCAAGCTGGTTTGTCAGCAGGGAATAATTACTGTCTGAGTAAAACAGGCGATTCGTACGCGAAAAGTCAAAACAAAACCGTTCCTGCATCTGGCTGAAGGTTTCTGCGTCTTTGGCCGAAGGGATCAGTCTGCTGCTTTCATTCCGGGAAATGCTGAGTTTATACGGATAGAACTCCTTTATTCGGTACAGGGTTTTATCGCCGGTCTCAGTTATACGAGCCGCCTCATAAACAATACAGGAACCGCCACGACCAATTTCACTTTCGATGACACAATGAATTTCCTCACCCCTGCTGCTGCATAAGCAAAGCAGGGTATTCGGTTTCAAAGCGATCCTATGATCCATAAATTCACCGCCTTTTTATCGTTGTGACCTGATTATAGCGTGTGGTTTTCCAGATTCGGTTTTGTCAGCGCAAAAACTTAATCCTCAGTCTCTTCCTGTTCTTCCTTTACGGCAAAGACCTCACCCATGTAGGTTCTGAAAGCATCAAGCGGATGTTCATCATTCAAAGACCACATAAAAATCCAGTCATATGGATTGCCGACATACAGTTCCGGATATCCCGCATTCAGAAGCCTGTTATTGATCGTTTCCAGACATCTCTCAGAATCCGAGCGCTTTGCAGAATAAAACACATCGTCTTTACTGAGGATGACTTTTGCCCAATAAGTATAAAAGACAAGGAAAATCAGCATTTTGCGCATCATCTCATTGTCGGCCAGCTCACCGCGCAAAAGTTTGTCTATGCTGTGCTGACCTGGAAAACAATAGCTGGCGTTCAGAGGCATCAGGGCATTTTCAGATAAAACGGAAGCCAGCGAACGGTCATGTCTGACGGCATACTCGTTCTCCATATAATTCGGCAAACCAATAATTTGAGCAAAAATCGTCCAGGTCGAGGCATCCGGGCCGGCAGTTACATAATCATATGGCTTTACCTCCTGCTCCTGCTGCCTCACTTCTTCGTCAATAACTTCTGCAAAACGAGTATCTGTATCTCCTTTTTTGTGTTTGTTTTCAAATCTGTTGCGGGTTTTGTCGATCATAGTTCCTTCTCTTGCCGCCAGACCGTCTTCTTTTGAAATGTCGGCCCAAAGCTCCTGGACATACTTGACGGCAGTGGCATTGTTGTACCGGAAATCATCGATGCTGTCTGTGATGTACTGTATCAGATCTTCTTTGTCTTTCATGGCGTTTATATACTCAATAATTGTCCCTGTGTAAAGAACCTCACGATCGGGAATGGCTCTTGTCTTTTTCGAACCAGGTATCCGGTCAATACGGGCAATCATTTCCTGTGCTTCCGCATACGAAAGACCGTTCTTCATACAGAAATAATAAACTGCCTCGCTTATGGTATGACAATCGAAGCCGCGTTCAAACTGAACGCATCGAAAAAAATCATTGGTCTCATCAACGCCCAGACCAAACGCAAAGCAGATTTGAAACGCTGTTTTGCGGGCAAGTTTTTTGCCCGGAACAAACCACTCCCTGAAGCTGCGGGGCAGTTTCACATTTGCCGCCCTGAACTTTTCCCGGAGAAATTGCGCCTTTGCAGGTACATTGGCCAGATCTCCTGTGTATCCGTGTTCCTCAATAAAAGCTGTCAGCGCTTCGTCGAATCCGCGGAACGAAGCAGCTGTTTTCAGCAGGCTTTCTTCATAGTTGTCATCGTCCGGCGACAGCGTTTCAGCATCGATCTCAAGTAATTCTGTATACTGACCCATAAGAGTATCCTTTCTTTTATCGTGATGGGGAACTGCCCGTATCGCCGAAAACTTCCGGCGGACAGGATCCTGTTACAGTTTACTTCCTATTCCGGTCTATAGCAAGAATTATCTGTCTGACAGACACATTTTTGTTGTTGATCTGTAACGAATTTGATATTTCCGCGTCTAACTTGTAAAATGATGCTGGGAGCAAAAGGGATTTTGCCCCCATGATGCTACGGATTTCTTTGCACTTTGTGCTCACGAAACACCATGAGGGAGGTGAATATCGCTGGATACTGAGAAAATATACCGCACTTATTTCATGAAAGTGTACTCTTATGTGCTGAATCTTGTAAAAAACCCGTCTGCGGCAGAGGAAATCACACAGAATACTTTTATGAAAGCCATATCTGCAAAAGCTTCTTACAAGGGGCGGTCTAGCGAGTATACCTGGCTGTGCGCAATCGCAAAAAATCTTTGTATGGATCACTTTCGTACGGAGGAAAAGACAGCAAAGCTGACAGACATAAACGAAAACCTGGCAGATCACCGGCGCATGGAAGATGATTTTGTCGCAAGGGAATCTTCTTTTACCATACACAAAATCCTGCACAATCTGGAAGAACCTTACAAAGAGGTATTCGAGCTGCGGGTATTTGGTGAATTATCGTTCGCGGAGATCGCGGAAATCTTTTCCCGGACAGAAAGCTGGGCAAGAGTTACTTATCACAGGGCAAAACTTAAAATTAAAGAAAGGCTGGATTTATATGAATGATATTATGGATATTCGTACAGGCAGCGGCAAAAACACCGCGATAAATGAAAACAGACAGGTCATTCCCTGCGAAGTGATACGGGATATCCTGCCGCTCTATCATGACCGGATCTGCAGCGAACAAAGCCGCAGTCTCGTAGAAACACATTTAAAGACCTGCGCCGGATGCCGACAGATTCTGGTGGCGTTGGATGAAGAAAAGTTTGAGAAAGAACTGCGAACCGAGACAAAAGAAATTCTGCAGCGTCACAGAAAAAAAGAGCGGTCTCTTGCCTTCAAAACCGGGATCTTTCTGGCCGGGATCCTGATACTGCCGATCATCATCGCTGTGATCCTGACACTGCCCGGCTATTCCGACTGGAAAACCAACGCCGTTTTGATCGCATCCATGCTGCTCACAGCGGGGATGACAGTTGTCCCTCTTATTTCAGAAAAAAAGAAATTTTCAAAAACCGTCATCTTCTCCACATGCGCCCTGCTGCTGGTCATCTTCTTTGTGGAAATGTTTTTCGATAACGGCGGACTTCTGCGTTTTGGAGAGATCGCAGCCTCAACAGTATTCGGAATCTCTCTTTTCTTTTTCCCGTTTGTGCTGAGGCAGGCAGAGCTTCCGGAAGTTCTCCGGAACCATAAGGGACTGCTCGCCATGAGCTGGGATACTTTGTGGTTTTATCTGATGATTTTCCTGTTTGCCCTGGATTATCCGCAGTCTTTCAGAGATCTGATCGTTGTCAGCAGCTTCTTCGCCGCGGCAGCATGGCTGATCTTCCTGACTGCCCGATACGCGCGGGTAAACCGATGGATAAAATCCGGAATTATCGTTATGATCACCGGTATCTGGACCGCCGTCGGGAGCGCGCTGGGCTGGCTGTCGGTCACAGACTATGATGTGCATACTGAGATTTTGATCTGCTCGCTCACTGCAGGATTTTTACTCGCAGGAATCGGCACTGTTATTACAAATCATTGGAAAAATAAACAGTAACGCTTGTACCTTTTCCATTCCCCCTCTTGACATTTGAACGCATTTTTGCTGTCGTTTTCATATCCAAAAGAAAAAGGAGCGGACGACTGTTCAACAAATCATGTCTTTATCGGTAAAGGGGCTGTCGGAAAACAGACAACCCCTTTAGGAAGTCAATACCAGTTTTCAGTCCATGACAGGCAGAAATTCTGTCATTTTGCAATTATTACTTCCCCTAAGCCACAAACTGCCGTTTTCTTAACTGCCGCTCCGTGAGCTCCCTGCAGACTTACGGCCTGTACTCCGGTCATCACCTTTGTCGGGATACCAATTTTCTAGGAATTATATGACTTCGTTTACTGTGTTTTTGCATATTTTTCTGCAAGATATTCTTTTAACCGAATGATCCTGTCCTCCGTATCAACCCCTTCTTCGTTCTGCCCGATCGTCAGGATTTCCACCGGTTCATCCTCATTCTCATTATTTCGAAGCAGATAACAATCATTGCGGCACACAATATGCTGATCCCCGTATATCAGCCTCATGCCCATATCATCTCTTGAAAGATGGGCCTCATCAGCCGCTTTCAGATAAGGCATATAGGTATTCTGCGACCACATCGATCTTGTCTGCATAACCGCAAACATATACGGCTGTTCCGCCGCATTCCGGTTGCTCAGCTTCCCATAGCTGCCCGGACGGAACACCGGATATTTTATGTAATAATACCTCCACGGAAACAGCTTCTTTTCCTCACACTCCGCAATAAAATCATCCGCAATTTTCTGAAGAATATCATCCGTAAACGTCTGATTTGTTGAAAGCAGAGTACACAATATCTCCCGTGTTTTTTCAAACCCCGCATTTGCACTTTTGTGAAACAGTTCATCCCAGGCAATCTGCATGGATTTCGAGGCAAACTGATATCTCCACTTATTCCGCTCCATCTGACCATAATTCCCGGTCGCCATAAGAGCGCAGTCAATCCTGTCCCAGCCGCATGTGAACAGGGATGCAAAACGATCTCCATAATCAAGATGATCCAGTCCAAGAATACTGATCTGCCCTTTGAGCATCGGATGGTCTTCCAGTGCAAACAGACGCTCCGCATCTTCCGGATGTTCCTGCAGGTACAGGATTTTGTCCTTTTCCTCCTGCAGCTGATTTACATTGAAGTTATTCTCAATGGAATCATCAATCTGCCCGGTAAGAATAATGGCATCCACTTCCTTTAGAATCGCAGGGATTCTGTTGCGGTCAATTCTGTCGCTGATCTCATCCTCCGAGTTTTGAATCAGATTATTTACAATACGTATTCTGCGCACAAAATCTTTCTCCGTAATCTCTGCCTGATGCTGCAGATAGCTTGTTATGGCATACAGCAGCACCACCCTGTTCAGCGGAAACTGCCGTATTTTTCCGGTTTTTTCAGAATAAAAATGCAGGCAGTCTCCAAAAATATCGATCATATACCTGGAAGCGTCCACAAGAATCTTTCCCGGCTCATGCTGATATGACATAAAAGATTCCAGAAACGCAGACGGACTGTCATACCCGGAGATACTGCACCAGCAGTCAAAATATCTCTCCATAGTTTCCAGATTTTTCAATACGTCTTTGCTCTGCCTTGAAAAATACTGTTCCAGAAGATCAAACTCGTCGCTGCTTCTCCCCTGCGGCGACTCTCCCTGCTGATAGCAGATAACATCACAGATAAATTTGAAATACCGCAGGAACTCATCATCCGTAATATAATCGTTATCCGTACCTCTGCCGCTGCTGCGGTATCTCCATAAAAGATCTGTCCACTCTCTGTCCGTTTTGAAAATAATCCTCCGGGCGGCCGTTTCATCCAGCACACGGAGTTTCCTTTCCAGCTCTGCCTTAAAGTGTTCAAATAAGGTGAGTGGTTTCCCGCGAGAATTCATCTTTATATACAATTCATCTGTTAGTCCCATATCTTTAATCGGAAGGAAATAAAACGTGACCGCCCTCGCTCTGAGCTTTCCCCAGATATCGTCCACCTCGCGGAATTTCTCATCGATAGCATCGATCATCACCAGCATGGAACTGATTGTCGGATCCTTTTTCCAGTCGAGGGGAAACCATGCCTGATTGATGATCTCTTCTGAAATCTTCCTTCCAAACGACGGTCCAAAATCTGCCAGTTCCGCACAGAAATACCTCGCACTGTACCTTGTCTCATAGCTGAATTTTCTGAGAAACCCACTTTCCTCCCTGGAGACATTTTCCTTTTTTGCCGCATACCAGTGCAGAAGAAACAGCGTCGTCAGTCACTGCTGGCCGTCCAGCGGAGTCATAATCCCCTTCACATCAATATCTCCATAGACAAAATCAAGCCTAATCGGCGCTTTCGTCACCGCATCATACAAGGCATCCAAAAACCGGCTTCTTATTCTGTCAACATCCGAATCTCTTCTGCCTTGTGCATAATCACGCTGAATAATCGGAATCACAATCTTTTGCAGCTGTATCGGATTTTTATCTTCATAAAAAACACTTTCAAATATATCCAGAAAGGAATGCAGTCTCGTACTCATTTCATTTTTTCCTCTCTTTCAGCAGCAATCGGCTCTCTCAGATAATCAGCAAGTACCATGTTCATGGAATTCACATATGCGATGCGGTCCGCCTGTCCCCAGAAATGGATCTGATTATCCGCAGACGGCGTATAATATTT
>CANQUH010000163.1 GCA_947626965.1 uncultured Lachnospiraceae bacterium | reverse complement strand
ATCAGGATATTTCTTAACTGCAGTTCCAAGCATTCCCTGCAAAATTGAAACGTCCATTCCTGCATCAGAAATATGGGTACTGTTACAAGAGCTCGAAAAGAAAGAACCAATGGAGCAGGCTGGCTCCGTTTCCGCTCTGAAACAAAAAACTGTCAGCTGAAAAATATCCGAATCTCCGGGCTAAAAATATGTGAAATAATCCGGCAGACTTCTTATTAGTTCACACCCTCACTGAGCTCGAGATGATTTCCGGGTCAGCCATGGAATTCTCTTCAATCATTCCATGGCTGACCACGGCATTCGCTGACAAACATAAAAGTATGCCTTACAGCTCACTTCCCGCGCAAAAATCCTTTTTCACTCTCAGAATCTATCCCGACAAAAAATAGTTACGCATTTTACCAGTCTTCTTCTTCAAAAGGGAGGGATGGCTGTTGTTCTACTTGTGTACAGAAACTCCCATCGCTTCTTACCTTTGTTACCTCTTCAACGGTTGTATCCGTATAACTAATAACATCCCCTTCATACACTAAGTGTTCAAAATCAATATATGAAGTGTCTTCTGTACAATAAAATTCATCGTTTTCCTCTTTTTCCTGATTTCTTTCATAAACTACTTTTTTATAGCCAGTGTCCTCATCTTCTTCTACTGAAATATCATAAATGTCATGTTCTCTTAACCAGTCTCCCAGATCAACCGCAATGAAAGATCCATCGTCTTTTATTTCCGTAACAATTTTTTTGCAATTGTATTCATCATAGTCAATAAAAATATCGTTCCTGCAAACCTGATAAGTATCTTCACCAATATTTTTAGCTTCTACACTTGACACATTCTGCGAAAATACTGCAGCAACCGCCAATGCCAATACAATAATTTTGTTTACGATAGTTTTTTTCATCGCTTTGTTCCTCCATTCTAATGCTTTATTTTTTGTTTTAATGCTCGTCAACTTGTTTCATCTGGTATTCTACAACTGTTAGAATATTTTGTCAATACATTTTTCTACTTTTTGTAGAATATCATTGTTTTTCTTATTTTATTGTGGTAAGATAAAGGAAATCCAAAATCAGGAGGGCTTTTACAAATGAGAAACTCTTCCGCATTATCCGATATCGAGTTTGAACTGATGCTGTTTTTCTGGGATCTGGAGAATCCTGTCACTTTTGCGGAGATTCTGCGTTTCTGCAATGAAGAAAAGAAGTGGGACTGGGCCAAGACGACAGCCCACACCTATCTGACCAGGCTGATGAACAAGGGACTTTTATCCATGAACCATACGGCCGGGACACGGCGGACTTATTTTGCCAGAATCAGCCGCGAAGAATTTATGCGCAGTTCCGCGCAGTCATTTCTGGATACGGTTTTTTCAGGCTCCGTTAAAAATTTCCTGCTCGCACTGACTCCCTCCGGCTCGGTCTTCACACGCAGCGAGGCAGAGGAACTCCACGAAATTCTGGACCGGCTTACAGAATCCGAAAACCATCCGGAACCAAAAACCGCAGGATCTGAAAATTCTACAGGAGGAAAATCATGAAATTATACATCGAACTGATCCTGACCGTCTCCCTGACCGGAACCGTGCCGTTCTGCGTGTACCTTCTTCTGAAAAGGAAACTGGACAACAGAGTAAGCGCATGCTTTCAGTACAATCTGCTGAAATTTATACTCCTGTGCTTTCTCTGTCCGTTCGCGCTGCTGAAAAGCGTCCTGATCAGCACCTTTTTTCCACCCCGTGTCCACCTCGGATATGTTTATCTGGATAATACAATTCTGAAGACGCAGAACGGCATTTTACTGAATCCTTCCGGCGGGGCATACAAAACGGTCATTCCCATCTGGGGCATTCTCCTGTCCCTTATTGTCTGCTGGCAGTTTTTCTGCTGCCTCCGGTTCCGGTATAAGATCCTGCGGCAGCTGACTCCTGCAGATGATCACCGCCAGAATGAATTTTCCGCTCAGCGGACACAGGCCGGACTGCGCCGGCCGGTATCCCTTTTTTACTGGGACGCGGATGTTTCCCCTTTTACCTTTGGCTTCTTTCGTCCCTGCATAGTCCTCACCTCAGCGGTCTCAGAGGACTCGGTCTCCATGGCCATAAGGCATGAACTGCAGCATATCCGGTCACATGATTTTCTGTTCCGGGCCGCCGCTTTTCTTGCAGTTCTGATCCACTGCTGGAATCCTTTCATCTATCTTTTGTGGAAGGAACTCTGCGAGGTTCAGGAGCTGGCGTGTGACGAGAAAATAACTGCCCCGCTTTCCCCCGAAGCTGTAAAGCAGTATGGCTGTTCCATCGTTGACATTGCCGCTCACACCAGCAGGCCGCCTGTTTTTACCTCCCAGATGGCGCGGGGTGGGAAAAAGATCCTCCGCCGCAGAATCGTACGCCTGAGCTCCCGCTTTGACAGGCGGAACCGTCCGACAGCCGTGCTCCTGCTTCTTGCCTGTCTGGCAGGATTCTGTCTTCCCGTATATGCGTGTTCTCCTGAAATTATTGATGCCAGAGCCTATTGTATTGAAGACGTACTTGAATCCGAATCCATATCCATATCTGATATTCCCTGGGTTTATATGGAAGAGGAAGAAACTGATAAGCTGGAAGATATTATACCTGAGGATGAACTGTATTCCCGGCATGCAGACCAATATCTTATACTGGAAGACGGTGCCATTCTTGAATAACCCGAAGACCATCAATCAGGAAGAAACAGGCATCCTGTTCCCACTCATGGAAAACTTTCATAAAGAAAAAACATAATAAAAGTAAGAGCAAAAAGGCCGTGTTGTATACTCTGTCAACTGGTGTACCAGATGTCACTTGTCTAAAAATAAAGTTCTTCTTTCTGTTATGAGGTATCACCTTTTTTCCTGTGTGCCCGAAGGCAGCGAAGAAACTGCCTCCGGGGAGGTTCTTCCTCTCTTTGCAATCTCAGCCTGTTTCAAATGAAGCCTGTCAAGAACCGAGATGCGATTCCCGATCCTTCTTGGTTTTACAGTCTTCTTTTCTATCTTTTCAGGAGATTCCTTTGGACTGCTCCGGGCCGCCGGCAGCCTGACCGATTCCCGGATCTGCCGCTTCACCGCTTCATCAAAACCGTGAAAGACCTGATCCACAACCAGCTTTCCGTGTTCATCCACAACGATATTTGCGGCCGCCGCACCATACGTTTCATGTTCCAGCAGGAAAAACTCCCTTCCGTCCAGGAGGATGCTGTCATAAACAAGCCACTTTCCCGCTTTCCCTTCAACTTCCAGATGTTTTGTCTCAATGGATATTCCACCGCCGGACGGACCGGACGAAAAAAATCCCCTGATCTCTGTAAAGCCTTCCTTTTCCACATACCAGGAGGTTACTTTCCCGGCCTGGTTCATCACGATCACGTCGCCGGTGCCTATCGAGTGCCCCTTAAAATTCCGGGGAAGCTTTCTCTCAAGCCGGAGGCGGATGCCGGCCGGGGTATCCCCCGGCTGCATCATCCCAAGATATGCCTGGTCATAATTCTCACAGCGTACCTCTATCCCTTTTTTCTCCAGCTCCCGGTACGCAAGGAATCGGATCTCCCGGTTTTCCCGTGAAGCTTTCAGCTGATAGACCGCAAACTGGTTTCCGTTCACCGTTTATTCATCCTCCGGCTCCTACTGATACGGTTCCAGATCAAGTGCTGAAAACTCACGGTCAGACATTCGTTCCATCTTTTCCAGTGTGCTGTCTGCAAGGGAAAGGATTTCCTCATCCTCCTTTGCAAAAGGCAGGATGCCCCGGATCTCATCCATTGTCTGCCGGCGGTTTTCTTTTTGAAACATCGCCATCATGATATATTCATCTTCCTCAAATTTCATCCTAATGCCTGTTCTCCTTTCTTATGCGTCTGTGTTTTCCTTTCCGGTTCCTGGTTCTCCCGCGGTTTCAGTTTTGCTTTCCTCTCCCGCAGGGCCTGCAGCACGGACTGTCTCCGGTCACTGCCCTGTGTTTTTTCTGGAGCGTTTTCCGGCGTCTTCTTCTGCTCCGGGGACTCTGCCCGGACCGGCCGGGATGTTTCCCGGCTCTCCTCCTTTTCCGGCGGCTCCTGCTCCTTTTTCTCCGGCTCTGCAGGGGATTTCCCTGCATTTTCCCGCTCCATAACCGCCTCCAGATCTGCGATTGCTTTCTGGACCAGGGGACTTTCCTTATAGTGCGGAATGTCATTGATGATCTCTTTACAGATTTCGCCTCCGGACATCAGTTCCATTTCCCCCTCATAGATGCTGCCGTCCTGCAGGCAGAAACCGATTCCTTTTACTCCGTTCATCCGTTCTTCCGGTATTTTATGGTAGAGGTCGACCGCTTCCTGCAGGGTCAGGTTGTTATGGTACTCTCCAAGTACAGGGAACTCCATGCACTCCGCCACATAAAAGGTAATCTTCGGTTCCGGGCCGGCCGGTACTTCTGCTTCCCTGACGGCGGCCAGTTCCGTTTCCTTCTCCCCGGCCGCTTTCAGCAGTTTTTCATACGAGTCTTCCCGCAGGATTCCTCCCGCCTCTGTGAGATCTTCCTGAACGCTCTGCAGTTCCTCCCTGGTCCCGGCGGCCCTGACTGCTTCCTCCAAAATCAGGGTTCCTTTGCGGTCCATCTCTTCCCAGATTCTTTTTTTCTGTTCCGGCATCATGGCAGTGTTTTCCATATCCATCATGGAATAATCCACGTCTTTCAGATCCGAAATGGATTCCGCCGCATGAATCCTTTCCTCAATCAGAAATGTTTCCGCCTCCCCTGCCAGCGTCCTTTCCAGCCTGGACAATTCTGATTCCGGCATCCGGTTCCAGATATCATCCCCGCTGCTGTGGATGGAAAATACATCCTCTTCTTCCCCCCGGTCATTTAAAGGGCTGTAGAAATATTCCCTCTTCTCTGTCGTATAAGTCAGCACGGCAGGTTTCCCTTCAATCAGGCAGTCAAACTCATAAACCGCTTCCCTGCTTCCTTTATGGAAAGTATGGCTCCTTCCTTTCAGGTCGGATACCGCTTCCGCGGTCAGCGTTTTTTTATTCTTTTCTTTCCTTTCCACGCTGCCCTGCTCCGGTTCTTTAAATTTCTCCCTCGCCATCCTGATAAAGCCGTCCAGCACAGCCGGATGGCTCTCCACCACATAATCCAGGTTCATGTCCCTGCCCCTTTCAGCCGCTTCCGGAACAGGAATTCCTTCCGCCCACTCTTTCGTATCCTCAGAAAAGCGCCCGTCCCATGATTTATGCTGCACAGTGCAGGCAAGGACAAAGGCCAGCCGCTCGCTTCCGTATTCCTCCAGCACGGAATCCACCGCGTTATCCGCAAGGTGCATACCGTCAAAATTATCACGGACCGCCGCTTCCACCGCCTTCCTGCAGTCGATATTCAGCTTTCTGGAATCCAGGTATTCATCTGCGGCGGCATGTTCCACCGCATAGGCAAGGCTTTCCCGGTAAACCGGGGGCCGGGTTTTTCCCTCTGCTCTCTTCTCCTGCGCATCCGGCTCCCAGGCGGTCCCTCTGTCTGCAAAATATTCCCGGACTGCCTCCAAAGCCCCCTGGTCAAAACCGTTTTCCAGTTCCTGCGCCACCAGTTCCCCATTCTCGTCGACGATCACGGCGGCGACGGAATCTCCGTACTCGTTATGCTTCATCAGATAAAACTTCCTCATCTGTATTTCTATCTGGTCAACTGCATGCCAGAGCCCTTCATGCTGCTCGATCTCCACCCCGGAAGTCTCCATCGTAATTTTAGAATCCCCTCTTCCGCGGTTCCTTTCTGTTTCATGCAGGCGCCGGGGAATAAAACCGGGCAGATCCGCAAATCCAAAGCGGTCCACATAATAAGCCTTCGCCTCCCCTCCCCTGTTCATGACCACCACATCGCTCATGGAGAGGGAGTGTCCGGTAAAGTCTGCCGGATGGTCCATATTGAATTTCTCATAAAGGCTGTCCAGAGTATCCTGTTCCGACAGCCTTCCCCCGTAAACAAAGCGGTAGTCTGAAGCATCCACCGCCATGTGATGGGAAGTGACATAATCCATGCTCATGAACCGGTAATCCTGACCCTTCGTGCCGTCCGCGATCTGGTAAATGGCATAGCAGTCCTCCTCTCCTGAAAGACAGAAGTTTTCATCCAGCCCCTCACGGACGGCCGCCCCTTTTTCCGGCTGTTCCTGCAGCAGCCTCTGCATGACCTCTGCCATGCTGTCGATAAACTCCCCGGCTGTCCTTCGGATCGTATCCATCGACGCGCGCAGTTCCCTCATGTTCTGGCTGCTGCTCCATCCGGCGATATAGGGGAAGGAATAATCGGACGTATCCAGACCGAAATACTGGCAGACCGTATATGCCACGCTTTCGGCCTCTACCTCGCCGGTCATCCTGTCTTTTTTCTCTCCCAGCTCTTTCATAACGTCCCGGTCATGCAGCTTTGCATGGGTTACCTCGTGGACGGCGGTTTTCATCGTCTGGGCCTCGCTCATCCCTTCCCGGATGACGATCTCCTTATCCGTATTGCTGTAAAATCCCCTGGCATCCCCTTCGATTTTATCAAACCGTATGGGGACAGGGGACACTTCCCGCACCGCCTGCATGAAAATTTCATAGTTCTCCACGTTCCCCGTAAGTTCCGGCGTTTCCAGTTCCGGAAGCGGCTCCCCGTAAGTCTGCGTAATGTCAAACACGGTAGTGACACGGAACCGGGGAATGACCGTTACAATCTCCTCCGTTTCCGGCTGCCCGTCCTTCCCGATCACCAGTTCATTTGTCGCCGGGTCAACCTTCTCCACCACCTCTTTTCTGCGGACCGGGGCCGGAGCGATGATCTGGATTCCCTTCTCCCCGCGCTTCACCTGCCGTTTAAACTTCTTCTGCCAGGTCTGGTAGCCCGCTACCAGTGTCGATTCCGGCTTCTGCATGGCGATCAGAACCGTATTGTTAAAGCTGTAATTATGGAACTGCGACATGGTCCGCAGGTATTTTGTGTACATTTCAGATGTAAACAGCTCCTTTACGCCCTGTTCCAGCCGTTCCGTGATTTCCTTCATCTGCTGCTCTTTCTTTCCTGCCATATTTCCCCCCGTTAAAAATGCCATCCCGCCGGGAAAAGGCAGGATGGCCCCTGTTTACAATGCCTGTTCTTTTTTCTTTTCTGTCCCCGGCCTGCCGTTGTTTCTCCCGGCAGGCCGCTCCTGTGCTTCGTGCAGCTTATCCAGTACGGACAGTCTGCGTCTGCTGTCTGCAGTCCGCGCTTTTTCCGCCGCCGTCACGGGCTTTTGAGGACAGTCAGCCGCATCGTCCCGTGTATCCTCCCCGGTTCCGAGCGCCTCAGGGGAGCCTTTTTCATCCATGTTAAGCAGCGAGTTCAGTTCTGCCAGGCGTTCTGCCTTCTCCGCCAGTTCCTGCTCTTTGGGAAACGGCTTCTCTACTTCCTCCTTTGCCGTGGCCAGCTGCTGCTGCAGGGTCGCAAGGCTCTGCCGCGTCTCTTCCAGCCTTCTTTCGATTCCCGCAAATGCGTTGTTGATACGCTGCAGGTTTCCGAGCGCGTCCTTTCCCATCTCGATTTTATAGCTGTACCGGCGTTTGAGCGTCAGCATGTATTTCTGGTTCCAGCTGTCAAACTCGGCGTCCATGGAAAAGCCGCAGAACTGCCCGATCTGTCCGGAGGTACCGACCGCTTTTAATCCGGCGCAGGCGGCGATCAGCGCCGTGCCTGCCTCCTTCCGGTCGGTGTAGGTCTTCCCGCCGATCTCCATGGCAAACTCTTCTTTTTCCTTTTCTTTTTCCAGAATGGGCTTTACTGCCACCGCATCTGCTTTCAGCGCTTCCAGCCGCTCCTTTACGGAGGCGATCTGCGCCGGATACTTTCTGGAAATATCTGATTCCAGACGGTATTTCTGGCTCGTATGGTTCGCCTTCATCAGCCTGAGCTTTGCAACCTGGATATCAAGATCCATCTTTTCCTTAATATAGGGGTTCCCCGTCGCAAGCGCCTTGATCTCCGCATAGGACAGCGCCGTATCGTCCACATCCTCGCAGGCGCGCACGGGAGATTTGCTTGTCATGATCTGGGAAATGAATTTCTGCTTGTTCTCCAGAATCTG
>CANQUH010000162.1 GCA_947626965.1 uncultured Lachnospiraceae bacterium | reverse complement strand
GTCAGCATTAAACAGATCAGCGAGATTACCGGATTTTCACCAGCTACCGTATCAAATGCGCTCAACTACAAGCGCGGCGTCAATGCAGAAACTTCTGCCAGAATTTTTAAGGCTGCCAGAGATTTGGGATATTACGATGACAGTCGGATATCAAAAGTAAAATTTGTAATGTTTAAGAAAAACGGAGTGATTGTCGAGGATAATCCGTTTTTCCCGCTGCTGATCGCTGGAGTGGAGCAGGAAGCCCGCACCAGCGGGATGGAAATGATTATGTGCAATCTTGATAAGAGGGACAGCAGCTACGAGGAGCAGGTCAAATGGCTTCAGAATGACAAAGCGTCAGTGATCGTTCTGCTTGGGACAGAGCTGATGGATGAGGATCTGGAGCTGGTGCGCGGAATCAGCAATCCGTTTGTGACGATCGATTACTGGAAAGAAGACATGTCGTTTAACTCGATTGTAATTAATAATGAAGATTCTACCCGTATGGCGACAGAGTATCTGATCGCGAAAGGCCATCGGGAGATTGGATATCTAAAAGGCGAGTTCCGCATCACTTCATTTCGCGGACGGGAGGAAGGCTATCGCTCCGCGCTGCATAGGGCCGGAATACCGATGAAAGAGGAATATCAGGTGACATTGTCAACCACGATTGACGGAGCCTACGAGGATATGAAACGATACCTGAAAACGAATCCGAAGCTTCCGACCGCTTTTTTCGCGGACGATGACATGATTGCTCATGGTGCGATGAAGGCAATCACGGAGTGTGGACTCCGTATACCGGACGATATTTCGATCATTGGGTTCGACGACGTGGCATTTTCCGCGGTTTCCTCCCCGGCGCTGACGACAGTGCGTGTTCCAAAGCAGGACCTGGGACGTACCGCAGTGCGTCGTTTGAGGCAGATGATGCAGGATGGTGGAGGGCCCAATTTGAAGATCGCGGTGGGTACACAATTTATAGAACGGGACAGTGTAAGAGAAATTTGATATACGCTCCGCGAGGGTTCTGAGCGCCAGTGGCGCTCGTTTAGAACCGACCGGAACGGAGTGGAGGGTGCAGAGATTCGGAGCTGAAGATGTCTGTTGACGCAGACCTGAATCCCGCGTGCAAGACTCGCGGGCGAGTCTTGAAAAGATATCAGGGATTACTTTATGGAATATATGACATTTCGGTTTCTGTACAGGGTGTACTGGCATCATAATGTTGAATAATGGGGGAACACAAACTATGAAGGTACTGAATTTTGGGTCATTGAATGTGGACTATGTATATCAGGTGGATCATATGGTTCAGCCGGGGGAAACGCAGGCTTCGTCCGGCATGGAGATTTTTCTGGGAGGCAAAGGGTTTAATCAGTCTGTGGCGCTTGCCCAGGCGGGCGCAGAGGTTTTTCACGCCGGCCTGATCGGCTCCGACGGGCAGGCTTTCCTCGGTGCCTGTGGGGAATACGGAATTCATACAGAGTATATCCGGACGATAGAGGGAAGAAGCGGCCATACAATCATACAGGTGGATAAGAGCGGTCAGAATTGCATTCTCCTGTACGGCGGGAGCAACCGTGCGCTCACGAAAGAATTTATCGACGAGGTGCTTCAGAATTTTGACGCGGGAGATTTCCTCCTGCTTCAGAATGAGGTGAATCTGTTGGATTATATCATGGACAGAGCATGGGAACGCGGGATGAAGATCGTTCTCAATCCGTCGCCGTTTGACGATGGGCTGAAGCCGTGCGATTTCTCGAAAGTGTACTGTTTCCTGCTGAATGAGATTGAGGGGATGCAGCTAACCGGTGAGACGGATCTGAAGAAGATTCCAGACAGGATTCTGGAGAAATATCCGGACGCGAAGGTTGTGCTGACACTCGGCGGCGAAGGTTCCGTCTATGCGGACCAGAATACAACCGTGCGGCAGGATATATTCAAAGTGGATGTCGTGGATACCACGGCGGCAGGAGACACATTTACCGGATATTTTATCGCCGGTCTGATGGAAGGACGGCCGGTGGAGGAGATTCTGAGGATAGCCGCGAAAGCGTCCGCGATCGCGGTTTCACGCAAAGGAGCATCGCCCTCAATCCCTTCGAGAGAAGAAGTAATAAAATTCTGAACAAACGGTCGAAAGAAATATCCCGTGACGATCCAGTGATTTTAAAAATCCTGGATCCTGCGGGGTATTTTTCTTTCTGCCCTTACGGCACTGATTTCATCAAGCGTTATCTCAGGAAGATCCGCTGCTTCTGCTTGAATATCATCGATTGCGCGTTGAGCTTCTGCCCGGGTCATTCGGGTTTCAGGAAGAACAGCCGAAAAGGGAAGTCCTGTTTTGAAGTAAAAAATCAATAGTCAAACTCCCGGATAACGTCTGTATCTCTGTGCCTCCTGCAGAGCGTATATTGGAGAAGGGATGGAATTTTGATGTAGTTGAAATCAGGGGATGATTTTGTTATACTCGAAGAAACAGAGCTGGAACCGTCTGGTATTTCCTTGAGAGTTGCGAATGGAATATTATTGAGGCAGATATTATGAAGGGGGCTATGAGGTGATCTATTATTTTACAGGTACGGGAAATTCCCTCTGGGCGGCAAAAAAGCTGGGGGAAGAACTTAAGCAGCCGGTTGAGAGCATCATAAAGCATCGCGCAGAGGAAAAGACAGAGTGTTCCGATAAAATTTTGGGATTTGTTTTTCCGACTTATATGATGGATTTGCCATGGATCGCAAAAGAGTTTTTGCTAAAGCTGACTGTGTCTTCTGATGGCTACGTATTTGTTGTGATGACCTCCAATCATGGAAAGAGCGGACGTGCCTTTCAGAGTCTGGATCAGGCGCTTTGTCTCGGAGGAAAAAAGCTGTCTGCCGGATTTGACCTCCAGATGCCGGGGAATTGTCTGGTCAGTACAGAAGAGGAAAACGGAGAGCGTCTGCAGCAGGCGCCCGCCCGTATAAAGGAGATTGTCCGGTCTGTGCAGACAAGGACGGTCAATTATAAATCAAAAGGGCGTAAGCCCAGGAAGAATTTTGTCAGTGGTTCTTATTTTTACGGCGAAAATTCTCTCCGACGGCTGACCAGAATGAAGAATTTTATTATTTCCGAAAAGTGCAATGGATGTGGTCTCTGCGCTTCCATCTGTCCGCTGAGCAATATTCGGATTTCGGACGGGAGAGCGGTACACGGCCACGACTGCGCCGCCTGTTATGCATGTCTTCACTGGTGTCCGAAGGATGCAGTCTGGATTGATGCGCCGGCAGTGCGGCATCGTCCGCAGTACCATCATCCAGATACTACTTTACAAGAAATCGCGGGGGATTATCACGACTGTTTATTTTGAACTGCTGTGCAATGCCTACAGGTTTGGGACAACAATTATGAGTTATCTGACTAAGGTGCTGAACGAGCTGGCGTCGGAAGCAAGAGCCATGCTGAACATACCGAAAGATCACTATACCGGACTGATCGTCGGATTCGGTTATCAGGAAATTGAGTATGAGAGGGGCACATTTGCTGTGCTTTCAGGTTCCTTGACGGCAGAAAACGCTTATGGTACGATAATTATGGTGAAAACGAAAGCATACTGACTGGGGGCGATGAAATGGTGGAAATGGTAGATGTTTCGAGAATAAATAAAATAAAAAAGGATTATGTCTGTCAAATAATAGAAGCGGCACGGAAGCATGATATTGTAAAAAGACTCATTATTTTTGGCAGCGCAGTGACAGACCATTGTACAGATGAAAGTGATATTGATATTTGTGCAGATGTATCCTATCAGGAAAAGGGTCTGAAAGTGTATCATCTTGGCGTGGATCTGGCAAGGATCTGCAATGGAAATTGTGACATTCTTTTTTATGACCGGCTAAAGGGTAAAATCAAGGATGAAGTAGATGCAAAGGGGGTTGTTGTACTGGATAAATTAAAAGAAATGGCAGATGAAATAACGGATTGGGAATCGTGCAGTCGGTATGGAGAGTCTTCCATTGCTGAAAAGAATACGATTCAGGAAGCTATCGACATATATGAAGAGTTAAGGATTAGTGCTGTTGCGTATGTGGATAAAATAAATAAAATAGATGAACCGGATGGAAACGGAGATTAGAAGGCTGAAAAACAACAAAGGGGCATCGCCCTCAATCCCTTCGAGAGAAGAAGTGATGAGATTCTGAACGGATGGACAAAAGAAATATCCCGTGACGATTCAGAGATTTTAAAAACCCTGAATCCTGCGGGATATTTTCATTTCTGCCCTTACGGCATTTGATTTCCGCATTGCTGTGCTTAAACAAGAATATTGCTTTGTAAGCGGCTTCTGGAGAGAGATCCTGTTGAGAGTTCACTTCATCAGTTCGTCCGACAGCCTCCTCTCTGTTTGCAGCATTTTTTGCGGTCATTGAAAAGATCAATCCTCCTTATTATAACATAGAAATGTGAGAAGTTACAAGAAAAACAAGATGAAAATCTGATTGAAAATAAAATAAGATAACAAAAGATTTAATGATAAGATGTATGACAGTTAATATATGATTTAATTTACAGATTATACCATGTGAAAAAAGATTTGTCCAGAGAAAAATAAGAAGGTATCTGATATAATCTATTGTACGTCGTTTGAAAGTATGTTAAAATTTTTTCAGGTTTACTTGACGAGTGAGGGACATATGAATCTTTTGATTGTAGATAGTGAGAGAAGTGCGATACAGGAGACAGAAGCCATGCTGAAACTGCCGGATCTGGGGATCAGCCGGTGTTTTGGTGCGGCGGATCTGAAAGAGGCGAAAGTTCTGATTTTAGGGCAGGGTATTGATATTCTGCTTGTAAGTGTTGAACTGCCGGACGGTTCAGGGCTGGAGCTTGTCCGGTGGATCCGGGAGGAAAGGCTGGATACGGCCTGTATCTTTATGAGCAGCCGTGCGGATTTTTCCAGTGTGCAGCAGGCGATGGAGCTTGAAGGAAAAGGATTTCTTCTGAAACCTCTGGAAGCTGAGAAGCTGCGGGAGATTTTTGAAAAGGTAATCCGCGAACGGCGTGAATATCAGAATATGCGCGCGAAAATCCGTGTGTATGAGGCGAATGAGCGGCGGATTGCAAGAGATTTCTGGAAAGATCTGTTTTATGAGAATACGTCCTCCGAGCGCGAGGCGATTGAACATCAGATTGAAAAGCTTCATCTGAGCATCAATCCGGACTGGTCGTTCGGCGTGGTGCTTCTGATGGTGAGAACCTGGCGTGCCGAGGAATACGGGAGGCTGGACCGGTTTGTGATCCACAATGTTGCGCAGGAGCTGTTTGAGATGACGGTGTCGGAAGCGGCGGACTGGCAGGATGTGATACAGTTTGGCGAGAGGTCGCAGATCGCGATCTGCGGCGCTGCGGACGGAGGTAATATTTTTGAACTGTGCAGGAAATTTGCTGTTCAGTATACGAAGATGATCCGTAAGTACGCGGATGTAAAATTGATCGCTTATGTCGGGAAGACAGTTCCGATCGAGGATGTGGCGGAGGAGATGGAGAATCTGCTGTTCATGGACAGCCAGCATCTGGAGGATCATGGCGTCGTTCTTTATACGGAGGCGGAGAATCTGGTACGGCTGGATTTTGGAGCGGGTGATAAGTTCGGAAGATGGGCGCAGATTCTCTGCGGCGGAAAGATTCTGAAAGTGCGTCAGAATCTTTTCGACTATCTTGACGAGCTGGACGTAGGCGGCGGTCTGAACAAGCGGCAGTTTTATTATTTCCATACCCGGTATCTGGAGATGCTGTCAAAGTATGCGCAGGAGCATAAGATCGTGCTGAGCCGCCTGACGGAGAAGCCGGAGCACGCTGACTGTTTTGAGAACGCGACAAGAAACATACAGAGTATGAAACGGTGGATCGACTGCTCGCTGGGCCAGCTGGAAGAGATGGCAAAGAGCGACGACATGGATCTGGATCCGGTGGAGGCGACCGTGAAATATATAAGGGATCACCTTTCGGACGCGCTGGAGATGCAGGAGATCGCGGACAACGTTCACTTCAATCAGGATTATCTGACGCGCATATTTCGGAGGAAGATGAATGTTTCTGTCAAGAGCTATATCGTCGCCTGTCGGATGGAGCATGCAAAGCTGCTTCTGGAATCCACGGATCTGCCGATCACGGAGGTCGCGTATCAGGTGGGCTATTACAATTATACGAGTTTCAACAGAGCCTTTAAAAAGCAGTTTGAGGAGTCGCCGCAGTCGTTCCGGCAGAGGACGGAGGCTGTGCCTGAGGGATAAGTATGTGCAGGGACCAGAAAAACTTTTAGTGAAGCATTGATTCGGGGAAAGACAGAAAAGTATCAGGTGAAATGCTGCTGTCTGGAAGGAGACAGCAATCATTTTGAGTGGAAATTCCGGGGACAGTGCTGAGAGGAACTGCCACTGAATGTGAAAGAACAACAGGGAAAGTCGGAAAAGGGAAAGTCCAGGTAGGATTTTCCCTTTTTTGACGGGAGGGAATTTTCTATAATGGACATACAGAAACAAGTTCTGCGGACGATGAGCCATCTCATGTCTGCGGCATGAAGCAGAGAGCGATAAAGCTGCCGATTAAAAAGTATGGAAAAGGAAGAAGGAGGTTTTCATTTTGGCACATGAACGTTTTTATGGAGTAGGAGAACCATTGATCCAGAGGGAAGAGGATACGAAGATTCCGGCTGCCGCTTACCTGGATCTGATCAAGGGAATGGGGTGCAATGCGTACCGTTCCTGGATGCACATCACGGACATCCTGGTCGATCCGGTAACGCCGAATGAGAAAGTCGTAAAGAGGCATCAGGAGCTTTTGAACCGCGCGGCGGAGCTCGACATCGAGGTTACCGGCATGAGCCATGAGTGGTTTCTGCCTGAGGGGTGCAGGCAGAGAAAAGGCCATGCGGTTCCGGCGAGGGATCTGACCCCAGGAAGCGCTTACATGAAGACACTGGAAATGCTTGAGGAGTCGTGGTGCACGATGGCGAAGCTGTTCCCGCAGGTGGCGATCTGGGAGGTAGGCAATGAGTGGAATTTGAACGCGTTCCTGCATCCGGACGGATTTCTGGACAGCGATATGAGCCATCCGTTCACGGCGGACGAGAAGATGGATATCGCGGTGGATCTCCAGTATTTTTCGGCGAAAGGAGTGCGCAGAGGAAATCCGAACGCGAAGGTGGCTTCCTTCTCGCCGGCGCTGAGCACGCCGACGCTGGGCGGAGACATGCCGGATTATCTCCCGGTTATGTTCGGAGCGGCGTGGACACTTGACAAATTATACAGCCGTATTAAGTCCGGAAAATTCTGGTCGGACAACACGGATGATTATTTTGATATCGTGGCGTGGCATCCGTACGTATTTACAAATAAGGTTGTAGACGGGGACTATGATCTTTTCCTTGACGTAGACGAGCCGGACAGCCTCTGGAGGGCGTTCGGAGATTCTGTGTACAAGGTGATGAAAAAATACGGCGATGGGCACAAGGAGATCATCATGACCGAGACGGGCTTCACGGACTGCGGAAATCCTGAATGGGAAGAACGGTACGCCTATTACAACAAGAAGATTCTGGAGATGGCGTGGAATATGAACAACGTGCGGACGATACATAATTTCCGCCTGCTGTGTGAGAAAGCCATGCTGGAGCGGGACGGTATCGAGAGCAATCAGATCGGCGGACTGACGGAGGTCTATTTTGGCTTGTTCACGGAGCCGTGCGACGGCTGCCAGCCGAGAAAGAGGGCTTTTGCCATTCAGGAGATGACGGGGAGCACCGCGGATCTGCGTGAGCTGGGAAGGAAGGTCTGCGAGACACCAAGACTTCCATAAAGGAGAAAAAACAGCAGATGGTCCAAAATTTTTCAAAAGGAGAAGAATCGGGAGCTGCAGATTTTGGCAGAGAAAAGCAAAATGAGAAAGGAAAACATCGGATGATCTGGAGATTTTTGTGAAAGGAGAAAGAACCGTAGACTGCAGATCATGGCAGTGAAAAAAGAAGCAGCAGGAATTTATGTTTCTGCGGAGAAAAGGGAAAACTGAGGAAATTCCGGAGCTCTGCGGAAAAAGGAAAAGGAGACGGAAAAATGAGCGAATATATTGTGGAAACGACAA
>CANQUH010000161.1 GCA_947626965.1 uncultured Lachnospiraceae bacterium | reverse complement strand
GTTCCGTTTGTGTCAAGCTTGACTTCATAGCCCAGCTCTTTGATGCGGGCAATCAGATCAGGCAGATCCCGGTGCAGGGTGGGTTCCCCGCCGGAGATGCAGACGCCGTCCAGCATGCCGGCTCTTTTTTTCAGAAATCCCAGGACTTCATCTTCCGAAAACAGATCCTCTCTGTTTTGCGGGAATGTATTGTATTTATTTTCTGAAAACGCACTGCCTGTGCTTTCTGGGAGCGGGTTTTCGTTTATTTCTGCAGTTACACTGTCAAAACCTGAATTTATATCATTTTCAGACAAGACAAGCCCGCTGTTGTGGCAGAACGGGCAGCGGAAATTACAGCCGTCCAGAAAAAGTATGGCGGCCAGATGCTCCGGGTAATCGAGCAGGGTAAGCTTTTGAAGTCCGGAAATATACATAAAAGTCAGTCCTTTTTTATTAAATTAGATTATCGCCCCTGTAATCTTCATGCGAGGCATGCTTGCTGTTATTATATCCTCAAACTGTCAGGAAGTAAACTCTCATGCTGTCTGGGATTTTCTCGTTACTGTTCTGCGCCCTTTTCCAGAAATCTTTTCCGGTCCGGAAAGACTGTCATTTCTCATGAAATTTTATATCCCATTTTGTTTAAATCTGTGGTAAATTTGTTATGATACTTGTTAATCAACGATTCATGTTGGCGGAGAAGGACAGGTTTCATGCAGGAAAAGGGGCGTGATTTTGCGGTGAGGACAGTAGGGATTGGGCATCAGGACTTTGAGAGGCTGCGCATGACGGATAATTTCTATATAGATAAGACGGGATTTATCCGGGAGTGGTGGGAAAGAAATGACAGCGTTACGCTGATTGCCCGCCCCAGACGTTTTGGGAAGACTCTGAATATGAGTATGCTGGAGTGCTTTTTTTCTGTACGCTATGAAGGGCGGGGAGATCTATTTCAGGGGCTTGAGATATGGCAGGATGAGAAATACCGAAATTTCCAGGGAACCTGGCCGGTTATCAGCCTTTCCTTTGCCTCAGTAAAGAACGTGGATTATAAAACATCAAGGGAGCAGATCTGCCGGATTCTGGCAAATTTGTATTCACAGTATCATTTTCTGTACGACAGTGACTGTCTGACAGAGCAGGACAGAGTATTTTTCAAAAATGTTTCACCGGATATGAATGACGCACAGGCAAGTGCGGCGCTGTATCAGCTGTCAGATTATCTGTGCCGTTACTACGGGAAAAAAGTGATTATTCTGCTGGATGAGTATGATACGCCCATGCAGGAAGCTTATGTTAACGGTTACTGGAAAGAAATGACGGGATTTATCCGGAGTCTGTTTAATGCTGCTTTTAAGACAAACTCGTTTCTGGAACGTGCCGTCATGACCGGAATCACACGGGTCAGCAGGGAATCGGTTTTTTCAGATCTGAACAATTTAAAAGTGATCACCACTACATCGGATGTGTATCAGGACTCCTTCGGATTTACGGAGAAGGAAGTGTCTGCCGCCTTGGAGGAGTACGGGCTGACGGAGAAAATGCCGCTTGTGGAGCGCTGGTATGATGGCTTTACTTTTGGAAATATGTCAGGAATCTATAATCCGTGGTCCATTATCAATTTTTTGGACACAGGAAAATTGGGAACTTACTGGGCGAATACCAGCAGCAACGCGCTGGTGGGAAAGCTGATCCGCGAGGGAAGCGCGCAGATTAAGCAGGATATGGAAGAACTGCTGCGGGGCGGCAGCATACACACGCAGATTGACGAGCAGATCGTCTTCGATCAGCTGGATGACAATGAGCCGGCCATCTGGAGTCTGCTTCTCGCCAGCGGATATCTGAAGGTGAAAAGTTATTCTTTCCGCGAATCGGACGGATGGGAAAGCTATGAGCTGGCGCTGACGAATCTGGAAGTACGGATCATGTTCTCAAAACTGATCGAGGGCTGGTTTGCGCAGTTTACGCCGTCCTATTCGCTGTTTGTAAAGGCGCTGCTTTTAGGGGACCTGGACGCTATGAATTCCTATATGAATCGGGTGGCGCTCTGTACGTTCAGCTATTTTGATACCGGAAAAGAGGCGTCGCCGGAGCCGGAGCGCTTTTATCACGGATTTGTTCTGGGACTTATCGTGGAATTGTCAGACCGCTATGTCATCACTTCGAACAGGGAAAGCGGTTTTGGCCGGTATGATGTGATGATGGAACCGAAGCGGGAGGGGGATGACGCCATCATTCTGGAGTTTAAAGTGTTTAATCCGAAAAGGGAGAAGAATCTCGAGGAGACGGTACAAAACGCGCTGCGGCAGATTGAGGAGAAAAAGTATGAAAAGTCTTTGCTTGTCAGAGGCTTTTTCCCTGAACGCATCCGCAGGTACGGTTTTGCTTTCCGGGGAAAAGAAGTTCTGATCGGGGAATACAGTAACGATAAAGTGGTATTCGAAGGACTTGACAAATCCGGCGTGCTCACTTAGAATCAGGGGTATTGAACGGTGAAGGAGAATAGTAATCCAGATGTGCCTCACAGAGAGGGACCGGCAGGTGGAAGGTCTCAGGCGGCGGGGATGAACCGGCTCCGGAGTTCCCGCGGGAAACCGCGGCGTAAGTCGGCGTTAACGATGAATGAAGTGAGCGGCAGAAGGCGGAGCCGGTTCCCATAGGCTGGGAGCGTTTGAAAGGCTGCACAGATGGAGCCGCTAATAAGGGTGGTACCGCCGGTATTCCGGTCCCTTTGCGGGATTGGAATACCATTTTTTATTTGTGCAAGGCCCGCATATGGAAATCAGCTGCTGACACAGCACCTGGGCCGCGCGGGCGAGCAGGAGAAAAAGCCGCTCCTGCTCGATTACTTTAGTAAATCAATCATTCAGGAGGAGAGCAGAATATGGCAAAGGAAAAGAAACTGGTGGAAGCGATCACTTCCATGGAAGAGGATTTTGCGCAGTGGTATACGGATGTGGTCAAGAAAGCGGAACTGATCGACTACACAAGCGTTAAGGGCTGCATGGTCATCAAACCGGCGGGCTACGCGCTCTGGGAGAACATCCAGCATGAGCTTGACCGCAGGTTCAAGGAGACGGGAGTGGAGAATGTGTACCTTCCGATCTTTATCCCGGAGAGCCTGCTTCAGAAGGAGAAAGATCACGTTGAGGGCTTTGCGCCGGAGGTGGCATGGGTGACACACGGCGGACTTGAGCCGCTGCAGGAGCGTATGTGCGTGAGACCGACGTCCGAGACGCTGTTCTGTGATTTTTACGCGAACGACGTACATTCTTACCGCGACCTGCCAAAGGTTTACAACCAGTGGTGCTCTGTGGTGCGCTGGGAGAAGACGACGAGACCGTTCCTGCGTTCCAGAGAGTTCCTGTGGCAGGAAGGCCATACGGCCCATGCGACAGCGGAGGAGGCCGAGGAGCGCACACAGCAGATGCTGAACGTGTATGCGGATTTCTGTGAGGAAGTGCTCGCGATCCCGGTAATCCGCGGACGCAAGACAGACAAGGAGAAATTTGCGGGCGCGGAGGCGACCTACACAATCGAGGCGCTGATGCACGACGGCAAGGCGCTGCAGTCCGGCACCAGCCATAATTTCGGGGACGGATTCGCGAAAGCGTTTGAGATTCAGTATGCGGATAAGGATAACACGCTGAAATATGTGCATCAGACTTCCTGGGGAATGTCCACGCGTATCATCGGAGCAATCATTATGGTGCACGGCGACAACAGCGGACTTGTGCTTCCGCCGATGATCGCGCCGACTCAGGTGATGGTGATCCCGATCCGCCAGCAGCAGGCAGGCGTTCTTGAAAAGGCGCAGGAAGTGAAAGCGGCCATCGCCGCGGCAGGGCTGCGCGTGAAACTGGATGACTCCGAGAAGAGCCCGGGATGGAAGTTCTCCGAGCAGGAGATGAGAGGAATTCCGGTCCGCATCGAACTTGGTCCGAAGGACATCGAGGCAGGACAGGCGGTCATCGTGCGCCGTGACACGAGAGAGAAGATCGTCGCGCCGATCGATGAGCTGCCGGCGAAAGTTGCGGAGATTCTCGATACCATGCAGCATGAGATGCTTGAGCGTGCACGTGCGCACCGAGACGCGCATACGTATGTGGCGACGGAGAAAGAGGAGTTTAAGAAAATTGCGGACGAGAAGCCGGGCTTTATCCGTGCGATGTGGTGCGGCTGCCGCGAGTGCGAGGAGGCTATCAAGGAAGAAATCGGCGTGACGTCGAGATGCATGCCGTTCAAACAGGAGAAGCTGGCGGATACCTGCGTATTCTGCGGGAAACCTGCGAAGACGATGGTGTACTGGGGCAAGGCATACTAAGAAAAAGATCTGCTTTGTGTCGGTTTTGGGCTTTGATGAAAGAATCGGACAAAGCAGCGAGATTGTCGTTTTGCGGTTTAAATTCAGCGGGGAAATGTTCTGACAGACGTTTCCCCGAAGAATATCAGGAGGTAGGGTTGTGGTTTTCAGCTCAATGGTTTTTTTATGTGTGTTTCTCCCGGTGGTGTTTCTGCTTCACTGCGCGCTTCCGGGCATACGCGCCAAAAACGGGATGCTGCTTCTGGCCAGTCTTCTGTTTTACGCCTACGGGGAGCCGGTTTATGTTCTGCTGATGATCGGCTCGTCGTTTTTTCATTATCTGTGCGCGCTCGCGATCGAACGGTACCCCGCGAAGAAAAAGGCGGCCGTGACCGTGGCGGTTCTTGTGAGCCTGGCGGTTCTTGTGGTTTTTAAATATGCCGGTTTTCTGGCGCAGTCGGTCAACCGTCTGCCGGGAATCTCCGTTCCTGTGCCGTCAATCCGCCTTCCGATCGGGATTTCCTTTTTCACGTTTCAGGCGATGTCCTATGTGATCGACGTTTACAGAGGAGTGACGCGGGCGCAGAAGAGCTTTGGAAAGGTGCTGCTGTATATTTCGTTTTTCCCACAGCTGATCGCGGGCCCGATCGTCAAGTATCACGATATCGAGCTGGAGATCACGGAAAGGAAACAGACCGTTGACGGAGTGTTCTGCGGAGTCAGCCGCTTTATCGCGGGTCTGTCCAAGAAAGTCCTGATTGCCAACACGATGGGGCTTGTCGCCGACACGCTGTTCGCGGCTGACCGGGGCAGCGTCAACGCGGCGGTCGCGTGGATCGGGGCAATTGCTTACATGTTCCAGATTTATTTTGATTTCAGCGGTTACAGCGACATGGCAATCGGCCTTGGGGAGATGTTTGGCTTTCATTTCCGGGAGAATTTCAATTATCCGTACATATCGGCAAATATCCGCGAATTCTGGCGCAGATGGCATATTTCCCTGTCTGGATGGTTCGCGGAGTACCTGTACATTCCGCTCGGAGGCAACCGGAAAGGCAGGGCGCGCACGGTCCTGAACAAATTTATCGTATTTCTGTGTACCGGTATCTGGCACGGCGCGAATGTGACGTTCCTGTTCTGGGGAATCTATCACGGCTTTTTCCTGATGCTCGAGGAGTACGTACCGGCGATTCAGAAAAAAGGAGGAGCCTTGAAGACCGTTCTGCAGCATCTGTATACGCTGCTGGTTGTCTGCGTCGGCTTTGTGTTCTTCCGGGCCGACACCATGGGCGACGGGCTGTTCTGGGTGAGGCAGATGTTCACGGGCTTTACGTCTGATCCGGCTGCGATGAGTCTGGCGCTCAATCAGCTTACGCCGGTATGTCTTCTGGCCGCGGCCGCGGCTGTGATCGCGTCCTGCCCGGTCATCCTTCCGCTGAAAAAAGGGAAGGCATACAGGCCGGTCGCCGGCGTGCTGGGACTGGCGGGCTTTTTCCTGTGCATGCTGAGCCTGGCCGCGGGGACGTACAATCCGTTTATCTATTTTCGATTTTAGGAGGAGCTGCCATGAAAAAATTCATCAAAATTTTTTATTCGGTTATCTTTTTTGGCGCGTGCCTCCTGCCGTTCGCGGCCATGCCTTTTGCCGGGGAGGAGGTTTCCCTGGAAAACCGAACGCTCGCCGCGTTTCCCTCCCTGATGACGGAGGATGGAATCAATACGAATTTTCTCACCGAAGCCGGCACGTATTTTCAGGATCATTTTGCGTTCCGCAATGAGCTGGTGACGGCGAACGCGCTGCTGCAGGGAAGACTGCTCGGTGTGTCCGCGGAGGACGGAGTGATCGAGGGAACTGACGGCTGGCTGTATTATTACGACTCGCTCGACGATTATCTCGGGAGAAATCTTCTGTCTGAGCGAAGTCTGTTCAATATCGCCCATTCGACGGCGATGGTTCAGGCGGATCTGGACGCGCAGAATATCCGTTTCCTGTTCACGGTAGCCGCGAACAAAAATTCTCTTTACGGGGAGCATATGCCGTACTACGACAGTCTTGTGATTACAGAGGAGAACAATCTGACGCGCCTGGAGCCCCTTCTTGAGAAAGAAGGCGTCAATTATCTCGATCTGAAGACGGTTTTTCAGAATCAGGATGAGGTACTTTATCATAAGCGGGATTCTCACTGGAACAACAAAGGGGCGGCTCTTGCCGCGGATGAGATTCTGACTGCTCTCGGACAGGAACATGATCCCTGGGAAGGGGAGCCTTACACCGTCCGGGAGGATTTTGTCGGGGATCTGGATGCGATGCTCTATCCGGGAGCGCCGACGGCCGAGGATGAAATTTATTATGACAGGGAACATACCTATTCTTATGTGGAAGAAGTGGAGAGCAATTTTGATCCCAAGATAACAACCGTGTGCCCCGATGGGACGGGAAGCCTTGTCATGTACCGCGATTCCTTTGGGAACGCACTGCTTCCGTTTATCGCTGACGCCTATGCCAACGCATACTTTCTGCGCGGGGAGCCGTACAATTTGTACACGGATCTGGATACCGCGCTGGCCGACACGGTGATTATGGAGCGCGCGGAGCGGTTTCTGCCGAATGTCGCGGCGAATCCGCCGGTGATGCCGGCGCCAATTGTGGAGCTGGGCGCGGATGTGACAAATTCAGAATCAGTTGTGGAGATGGATGAAAAATCAGATAAGGGAATTTCTGAGGATGGAATCAATGAAATCGTTGAGGAGCCCTGGGGAATTTATTATCAGATTCAGGGATATATTGATCCGCAGTATGTAGCGGATGACTCGCGGATTTATGTCCGAATAAACGACAATCTGACCTATGAGGCATTTCCGGCGACCCTTGAGCGGGATGGAAATACCTGCGATACGGCGTTTGTCTTGTATCTCTATACAGAAGAACTTCCGCTTGAGGAGAATACGGCGGAAGTGATTGTGGAAACGGACGGAGATTTCAGGACAGTGTATACCGGAACGCTGCAGGGCGGGATGTCTGCGGAAGAAGTTCCAGATTCTGAATCAGAATCTGCGGGTGAGTTTTGAGGATCCCGTCATTATAAGGAATAAAATTCGCACCACTGGCGCGAGAAATTAGCTGGAGCAATAATATCATCATTATGGAAAATTCAAAGATGATTTACAGCGTGAATCTTACATTCAAATGATGAAAAGACATGGTTGGACTAAGCGTATTTTAACTAATCTTATTGAGGCACGGACCTATGAAAAATATTTACTGAATCAGATGAACTTCGGCTTAATACTTCCGGTGGAGCAGAGAGTACAGGCTAAGCTTGCAGTAAAAGATGAATATACATTTGATTTTGCAGAATTGTCGCCGGTATATTAACTTTTGGAAGAATAGGAGCATGCTTATGGGAACTATTATAGAGTTTCATCAGGCAGCTGATGAAGAAGCGATGCTCTCCAGGCTGCTGGTGTATATGAAGGCAATACAGAAGATGCTGAAGCCGAAGTCGGTCAGCAAGGAACTGGCAGACGGGCTGTTAGCATGTAAGCCGAACCGTCGGAGTATGAAACTGGAACAGATTTTTAATACTGTGCTGGATAAATATCCTGACGGTGTGACGATAAAGGACATTGATGTGATGTTCAATCCGGATTATAAGGTCGATGTTCTGAAAATCCTGATTTCTGCAAGGAAGAGGAAAAAATACAGTGTCATCTGGCCGGGCAGGTTTGAGGATGGAAAACTGATATATGGAGAATCAGGATATTCGGACTATAAAACATATAGCATAGCGGATTATGATATCACGTTCGTGAAATTAGGGGGAAT
>CANQUH010000160.1 GCA_947626965.1 uncultured Lachnospiraceae bacterium | reverse complement strand
CGGTCTGTAGTCGCGTCTCTAACCAATAACAACCTCGGAAATTACTGGTCAAGCTCCGGCCCTTATGATGAAATTTTTTATTATATCAGAAATAATGTCGATGCGGTCCGTGACGCCCTGGCTCTGATGATTTCCGGGACTTCCGTGCGGGCAAATGTCCGTGAGTATGCGGCTACTTCCATGAATCTGTCGACAAAAGACGAAATTCTGTCGGCAATGGTAGTCTACGGATTCCTAAGCTGTGAAAACGGATACGTGCGGATTCCAAACAAAGAACTGATGGACATGATCCAAATTCAGACAGAGGGTTAAGTTCCCTCTGTCTGACGATATGAAAAGTTCTGCCTTTGAAGCTCAAACCAGAAGGTACAGTCATTTCTGTTGTCCGCTCTGAAATAACTGCAAAATCCTGTCCGGCACATTCAGTCGTTTTTTCAGGACGTTTTCGGCGGCAGGAATCTGGAGATCACGCCCGCCACCTGCGCAACCGGCATGGTCTGCAGCCAGACATGGCCGGGACCGGTCACAACTGTATTAAACAGGCCCTCGCCGCCGAACACCTTATTCTTGAGTCCGGGTACCGACTGGATATCAATCGAGCAGCTGGATTCTATCGCGGCCAGATAGCCCGTATCCACAACGATCTGCTGCCCTTTATACAGGTCATACTCCACAATGTGGCCGTCAAACTCCAGAAACGCCATTCCTCTTCCGGATAATTTCTGCATAATAAAACCCTCGCCGCCAAACAGTCCGGATCCGAATTTTTTCTGGAAAAAGACCGACAGATTCACTCCTGTCTCCGAGGCCAGAAAGCCCGACTTCTGCACCACCAGTTCCCGGCCCGGACCAATCTCATAAGGAACAATCTGTCCCGGAAAGCTTGAGGCAAACGCGATCATTCCTTCTCCTCCGGAAGCCGTATAAATATTCTGAAAAAATGACTCCCCGGAAAACATTCTTCCAAATGCCTTTCCGATCCCTCCGTTGGAACTCGTTTCCATTTTCATGTTGGGGGACATCCAGCTCATGGACCCCCGCTCTGTGATCACCTGTTCCCCGCTGTTCAGATAGCAGATCACTACCGGCAGCGTATCGCCTGTTATCTCGTAGCGCATAAAATACCTCCTTTTATGGAATGTCCGGCAGTGCCCGGCAAAACGCCGAAAGGAAATCTGCGGATTATTCCATAGTTAATATTCTGTTATGTTTTTACTGCATAACAATTTTACCATATATCTTCCTGATATGTTACTACTTTTTACGTCAAAAATCAGATGATCAGGCTCTTTTCATCTCCGATCAGAACATGTTTTCCCCTGAACGCAAACCCATACTTTCTGATTCGTTCCGGCAACACGCCCTTTGCGGTTAAATTCGCCTCATATCCTTTCCGCTCAATCTGAGCCAGCGCCGTCCGGACCGTGTCCGATAATTCCTTTTCCCTGGCGGGATTATTCACCTTAAATTCCAGGATCATGGCATCATCCTGCCGGTTCCGGGGTTCAAGCATCACATCGTATCTGCCGTATCCGCTTTCTCTGTTTGATGTGATCACATATCTGCCGCCCAGATCCACCAGCAGTCCCAGTACAAACCCATGGTAAAAACGTTCCGGCTCATCTCCGGACGGGCGCTTTCCCGCATCAAAGCAGCCAAACGTGGCAAACGCGACGCGGTTCATATATTCATTCATTCCGTCCAGATCTCCCTGAAGCAGCGCTTTTACAAACGCATTATATTCCACGGAAACTTTTCCAAACCATCTGCGCACCATATTCCTGAATACCATCCTCACTTCCAGATTTGTCAGGATCAGATCATATTCTTTTTCCCCGGTACCATACTCCGGATCCCCCGGCCTGCAGTCCGCCGCTTTCAGATATCCTCCCGCGAGCAGAAGGCTCCACACCGCGTGTTCATCCTCGTCAAGCTGATCATAGACCACCTGCTCATCCATCTGCACCGTGATCTTTTTCCCTTGAAGGAGATCCTCAAAAGTCTTCTTGATTTCTCCGCTGCTTTCCTGCAGGAGTTTTCCGATCAGATGATTGGAGCTGGTGTTGGCCCAGTAGGGAGACAGTTCCTTTTTGTCAAGGAAGTTGATCACTGACCAGGGATTGTAGATATTATCCGTATCTCCAAACCGGAATCCATCGTACCACTGCCTGACTTCCTCATTCTTTTCGGACAGTCCATATTCATCCAGCGCTTCCAGGACCTCCTTCCTGGTAAATCCAAAACACTCTGCATATCTGCGGGACGTCGTCGTGATCACCTCAAGATTATTCAGATCTGAGAAGACCGATTCCCTGCTGACCCGCGTAATTCCGGTCATGATCGCCCGTTCCAGAGCCGGGTTCGTCTTGAACGTCGCATTAAACAGATTTCTGGTAAATGCTGTCAGTTCCTTCCAGTATCCGCTGACATACGCCTCCTGCATGGGAGTGTCGTACTCGTCAAGCAGAATGATCACTTTTTTCCCATAATAACGGCACAGACAGCCCGACAGAAATTTCAGAGATGACGCCGCCATATAATCCTCCATCTCAGCCGACACCATGCAGAAATCACGTTTTTCTCTTTCGCTCAGGAAATCTCCCTCCAGGAGAAAATCAAACCGATCGTATAAATACTGTATCTCCTGGCAGATCCTTTTGCGCGCCATCTCAAATGTAGTATCCTTGATATCCGCGAAGCTCAAAAACAGAACGGGCCAGGTTCCCTGCAGGTTCCGGTATTTTTCATTCTCCCACACAGCCAGACCTTCAAACAGGTCGGAGCGGCCCGCATATTCCAGTGAAAAAAACTGCTCCACCATGCGCATCGTCAGTGTTTTTCCGAAACGCCGCGGACGGGTGATCAGGGTCACGCTGTCGCCTTTTTCCCACCAAGCCCGAATAAAATCTGTCTTGTCAATATAAAAATACCCGTTCTTCCTGATCGTCTCGAAATCCTGATGCCCGATGCTGACCGTCCTTGCCATAACAAACCCTTCCTTTTTCACATGATCTGCCGTCCAGATCACTATAGCAAAAAACACAGACGCAAACAACCATTTTTCTTATGACAAAAAGGATATCCTGTAGCGATCCGGAATTTTAAAAACCGAATCTCCCGGGATATCCTTATCCGCGTGAATATAAAGTGAAAGAAATCATGCGCCTGCATAAGCTGGCAGTTTTTCCCTTGTCTCTATATGGGCTTTTTTGACGCCAGGTAATCCGCCCGCCCCTTCTCATACAGATCATTGCCTTCGCAGTCGATGATCACAACCGTTGGGAAATCTTCCACGTAAAGCTTTCGCAGGGCCTCCGCCCCAAGATCCTCGTATGCGATCATCTCACATTTTTTGATGCACTTCGCCAGAAGCGCGCCCGCGCCTCCGATCGCCCCGAAATACACGCTGTCGTATTTCTTCATAGCGTCTACCACCTCCGGCAGGCGCGCGCCTTTTCCGATCATGCCTCTCGCACCCACGGACATCATTGTGGGCGCGTAGGCATCCATGCGCCCGCTGGTCGTAGGACCCGCGGAACCGATCACCTGTCCGGGCTTTGCGGGGGACGGCCCCACATAGTAGATCGTCGCATTCTCCGGATCAAACGGAAGCTGTTCTCCCCTTGCCAGCGCCTCGCACATGCGCTTGTGCCCGGCATCCCTGGACGTGTAGACCTCCCCGGTCAGATACACCGTGTCGCCGCAGTGCAGAGTCCGCGCCAGTTCCACGGTAAGCGGCAGCGTAATATGCCTTTCCATTCAGATCACCTCCGTCTTGTGTCTGGTAACGTGACAGCTGATATTGACCGCGCAGGGCATCCCGGCGATGTGCGTCGGCATCGTCTCAATATTCAGCCCGAGCGCCGTCGTTCTTCCGCCAAAGCCCTGGGGCCCGATGCCGAGCCGGTTGATCTTCTCCAGCATCTCCTTCTCCAGTTCCGCGTAAAACGGATCCGGATTCGGCACATCGACCGGGCGCATCAGCGCTTTCTTCGCGAGCAGGGCCGCCTTGTCGAACGTGCCGCCGATTCCTACTCCCACCACGATCGGAGGGCAGGGGTTCGGACCCGCCGCCTCCACCGTCTCCAGGATAAAATCCCTGATCCCCTGCAGGCCGGCGGACGGCTTGAGCATCCGGACCGCGCTCATATTCTCGCTCCCGAACCCTTTCGGACCCACCGTGATCTTAATCTGTTCACCCGGGACAAGTTCCGTGTAGAGCATGGCAGGCGTATTGTCGCCGGTATTTCCCCTGCGCACCGGATCCCTCACGACCGACTTGCGCAGATATCCCTCCTCATAGCCGCGGCGTACCCCCTCATCCACCGCCTCGCTCAGACTGCCGCCTGTAAGGTGAACATCCTGCCCGATCTCCAGGAACACGCAGGCCATACCGGTATCCTGACAGATCGGAACCTGTTCCTCTTTGGCAATCTCAAAATTCTCGATGATCTTATCCAGCACGTTCTGCGCGACTTCCCAGTCCTCACAGGCCCGGCAGCAGCGAATCGCGTTTTGCACATCCGCGGGCAGATCCTGGTTTGCCTCGATGCACAGCCGCCTGACGACGTCCGTGATCTGCTTTACATCAATCTCTCGCATAAAATTTTCTTCCTCCCGCCTGATCCGTTTACGGCAACGGCAAAACGGAGAAACATCCCCGCTGAAATGTTTCCCCGCTTTTTACTGCCGCTTTTATTGCCGTTTTATTCTGTTCTCTTATGCCTTTCTTATGCCGCCAGTTCCTTTGCCTTGGCTGCCGCTGACGCTGCGTCATCCGTGTAAGCGTCCGCACCGATCTCTGCAGCGAACTCCGGAGTGATCGGAGCTCCGCCGACCATAACCTTGATATTGCCGCGGAAATCCTGCTCGTTCAGCAGAGCGACCGCATCCTTCAGAGCCGGCATTGTCGTCGTAAGAAGAGCGGACAGAGCCACGATCTTGGTATCCGGATTCTCTCTTACTGTCTGGACAAATTTGTCAGCCGGTACATCAACGCCGAGGTCGATTACTGTGAAGCCTGCGCTCTCGATCATCATGGCAACAAGGTTCTTTCCGATATCATGAAGGTCGCCTGCAACCGTTCCGATGATAACCTTGCCTGCATCCTGTGTTCCGCCTGCTGCAAGGAGCGGCTTAAGAACCTCAACACCCTTCTTCATAGCGCGTGCCGCGATCAGCATTTCCGGTACGAAGATCTCATTGTTCTTAAATTTCTCACCGACTACATCCATTGCTCCGATCATCTTGTTCAGAACTACCTCAGGTGCATTTCCCTCATCAAGTGCTTCCTGTACAAGGCCCGGTACCAGTTTCGCTTTTCCGATTTCAACTTTTGCAGCCAGTTCATCAAGTTTGCTCATTTTTAACATCCTCCTTAAATTGTGTATGATATGTCTGATTGTGAAAGAAGCTTTTGCTTCCTCCAAAACCCCTGCGCCGCAGTGCACAGGAATTTTCCGCTGCCGCCATTCACATATCTGTCCCGCAAGACTCTGTCACTTTCCGCATGTGAACAAGCAGCCGCATTTTATCCGGCCTCTCCGCAGACCGGGCTTATTCACTGTCCGAAAAGCATCCGGAGGACGCCGTCCGGACAGAAAAGCATCTGTTTTATTTATTTCTTCGGGCCGATTCTTCCCTCTCTGTAAGCTCCGATGTATTCCATGCAGTAGTCGTCCTGTCCAAGAAGAGCTTCCGTCGCATAGATCAGGCCAAGCATATCCCTGTTCGTCGGGTCAAGGATCGCGCTGTCAAGTCCGGCGTTCATAGCCAGAACCGTGAATCCAAGGTTGATCAGCTTACGTACCGGCAGGTTGAAGGAAATGTTGCTGACAGCCGCCGTGATGTGGATGGACGGATACATCTCTCTTACCTTTGAGATAACCTCGATATTCATCGCAATGCCGTCCTCTGAGGTGCAGAGCATCTCAACAAGCGGATCGATATGGAGACGGGACGGGCTGATGCCGTACTCTTTCGCTTTCGCCATGATCTTGTCGAAAACTTTAAGCCTGTCCGCAGCCGTCTTCGGGATTCCTGTATCATCGCTGCAAAGAGCGATAACTTCCCAGTCCTTGTTCTCTTCCTTCGCCATGATCGGGAAGATGATGTCGATCTTGTTTCCCTCACCGGATACAGAGTTGAACAGACCCGGTCTCTTGCAGTGGCTGTAAACCTGTGCCAGAACATTGGCGCTCGGGCTGTCGATCGAGATCGGAAGATCAGTCACTTCCTGAATGCAGTCGATCATCCACTTCAGCGTCTCAACTTCGATCGCTTCCGGAACGGATGCGCAGCAGTCGATAAACGTTGCTCCGGCTTCAGTCTGAGCGATGGCTCTCTGTTTGATAAAATCTGCGTCGCGCTTTGCGATCGCTTCCGCAACTGACGGAATCGAGCCGTTAATCTTTTCACCAATAATAATCATTTGCTTCTACCTCCCAGCTTAATATACCGCTGTTCTCTTCATAGACAACAGCAAAAATATACACGCAGGAATGCACACTGTCCGATCATGTACACTGTCCCGCAAAGTACACTCTGTAGTAAAAATATGTTTTTGCTACTTTACAACCTTGTTCCAGATTTTATCACAAAAACCGCTTTTTTTCCATCCTTCAAAATATGGAGAAAAAAACGCTTCTTTCCTACAAAGTGTACAAAGAAGCGTTTTCATTATATGTTCGTTTTTGTATTTTAATACTTCTGCGCTGTCTTTCCGCCATTTTACCGCATGTCATGCCCGGCCTGATCCGCACCGATAATTATAATATTTTCGCAGTCCTCATATCCTTCCGCGGCCTTCTCCGTCACAAAAACAGTCCCGCGAAACGGCGCGAAAGTCACCGAACTTACGTTTCCGAACTTGGAACTGTCGCACAGCACATAGCTCGTCCTGCACTGCTCCATCGCGGTCTGCTTCACTATCGCCTCATTCGGATCCGGAGTGGTACAGCCGGCATTCTTCGTCACACCATTCGAGCCGAAAAATCCCTTCGTAAAGTGATAATTCCGAAGCATCTGCACCGCCTGGCTGCCGACCACGGCCTCCGTGGATCCTTTCAGCTCACCGCCAACCAGGATCACCTTCATGCCGAGCGTCACAAGACGCTGCGCGTGGGCCACCGCGTTCGTCACAAACGTCACATTGCGTTCCTCCAGAAAATCCATGATCTGCGCCGTCGTCGTCCCTGCGTCCAGGTAGATGAAATCCTCCGGCTCTACCAGAGACGCCGCGTACTTCGCGATCACGCGCTTCTCCTCCAGATTCAGATCCGCCTTCTGAGCAACCGTATACTCATGCGTCGTCATCCTGTGCCCGGCCGCCACCGCGCCGCCGAACACCTTGACAAGCTTTCCCTCTTTGTCCAGCGCCGTGATATCCCTGCGGATCGTGGACTCCGACGCCCCCAGAAGATCCCGCACCTCCGTCACCTGTATGCTTCCCCGCTCCTCCACGAGCCTGACTATGATTTCCTGTCTCTGTTTCGTCAACATATTTTGTCCCGCCTTGCATTTTCGTTTGTACCGCTGTTAATTATATTTTTTGTTTTGCCTGCTTACTGCGCCGAATCTGCGCTGCGCAAGCAGCATATTTCCGATGCAAATTTGTACGCATCCCCATATTTTCTGATTCGTTCCGGCCGTATTCTTCCTGCAGTCACAGCCGCCGTCTTAATTACTATAACAGAAAACGGGATTATGAACAACTGTTTTTGCTGCTATTGACAAAGCCGCTCTGTCATGCTAAGACTGAAACTGTGAGAAACCTGACGCCCTGCAGTATGCAGGAATAAAACTGCCGTTTTTCCGGGAAAGGAGTATATCAGATGGGTGATTATCTGAATGTTGGAAACGCTGGATTTACAGCGATCACAAGGGGGCTCTATGTCGATAAGACCGATATGATTTCCTACATCAATCACACTCTGGGCACAACGGACAAGCTCACCTGCGTGAGCAGACCGCGCCGGTTCGGCAAATCCTTCGCCGCAAAAATGCTGTGCGCGTATTACGATAAAAGCTGTGACTCAGAAGCGCTGTTCGCCGATTACAAAATTGCCGGCGACCCGTCATTTAAAAAATATCTGAACAAATACGATGTCATTTATCTGGATATCACCTGGTTTATTTCCAACGCAAAT
>CANQUH010000159.1 GCA_947626965.1 uncultured Lachnospiraceae bacterium | reverse complement strand
TATATGTACGGCCAGTACAAGAGACTTACCGGACTGTATGAGGGCGTTCTGACAGGCAAGGGCCTGACATGGGGCGGTTCTCTGGTTCGTACGCAGGCTACGGGCTACGGTCTTGTTTATATCCTGAACGCTATGCTGAAAGATCATGATATTGACATCGCAGGCAAGACAGTCGTTGTTTCCGGATCCGGAAACGTGGCGATCTACGCGACAGAGAAGGCACAGCAGCTTGGCGCGAAGGTTGTGGCGATGAGCGATTCCAACGGATACATCTACGATCCGAACGGCATTAAGCTTGATATCGTAAAAGAGATCAAGGAGGTACGCCGCGGCAGAATCAAAGAGTACGCGGACGAGGTTGCAGGTTCCGTATACACAGCGGGCAAGGGAATCTGGTCAATCAAGTGCGATATCGCGCTTCCGTGCGCAACGCAGAACGAGCTGAACATTGAGGACGCGAAGACTCTGAAGGCAAACGGATGCAACGTTGTCGCAGAGGGCGCGAACATGCCGAGCACAAGAGAGGCTACAGACTTCTTCCTTCAGGAAGGCATACTGTTCCTTCCGGGCAAAGCTTCCAATGCGGGCGGTGTTGGTACTTCCGCACTTGAGATGTGCCAGAACAGCAGCCGTTTGTCCTGGACAGCTGAAGAAGTTGATGAGAAGCTTCAGAGAATGATGAATGATATCTATGCCAAGATTTCAGATGCTGCAAAGCGCTACGGCGTAGAGGGCAACTATGTGACAGGCGCAAATATCGCAGGCTTCGAGAAGGTTGCGGACGCTATGCTGGCACAGGGAATCGCACTGTAAATTTCCATGCCCGCGCTGCGGATATCACAATGAATGGGAAATGGTTGCTTCGCTGTTCTGCAGCTCATGCAATCCTGCCAGTATTTGCAAAAAGCAGAAAAAGAAAAGATATGCCGTCCGGCTGCAGAGATGTGGCTGGGCGGTGTTTTTCGTGTCAGATTATATCTGTTCAGTTCCATTAAACTGTGATATCATAATGCAGGGGTCTCATATCCTGAAAAACGGATACAGTTATGGACTTCCCGAATCTGACAGATGGGAGAACCTGACGGGCAGGACAGCACTATGGATAGGGGGACAACAGAATGCGGATCAGAAAAACAACGATAAATGATCTGGATACAGTGATGAAAATATACGCGCGGGCGCGCAGCTTTATGGCGGAGAATGGAAATCCGACGCAGTGGAAGGATTCTTATCCTTCCGAGGAGCTGATCCGGAAGGATATTCTGGACGGTGTGAGCTATGTATGCGTCGATGAGGACAGCGAAGGGCCGGGGACAAATCCGGACAGAGAGGGAACGGAAAAAAGCAGCGGTAGCGGGACGCTGGATGGTGAGAACGGCGGAGAGGATGAGGCCGGATGCGGCGGCGAAAATCCGGAGGTGATCGAGGCGGTTTTCATGTACGATGTACGCGAGGATCCCACGTATGCGGTGATCGAGGACGGTGCGTGGCCGAATGACAGGCCGTACGGTGTGCTTCATCGGATCGCGAGCAGCGGCAGGAAGAAAGGAGTCGCTTCTTTCTGCATGCAGTGGTGTTTTGCGCAGTGCGGGAATCTGCGGTGCGATACACATGACGACAATAAAGTGATGCAGCATGTGATGAGGAAAAATGGATTCGAATACTGCGGCCGGATCTATGTGGAGGACGGGTCGCCGCGGGTGGCGTTTCAGAAAGAGAAATAAAGAAGTTTTGGAAGAGACATGTCAGGAGAGCTGTTTTGCGCGCCGGGAAACAGAAAGAAAGCGCAGAAAAAGACAGAAAATCAGGTGTTTTGGAGGCGGTAGAATATGAATCAGGAACAGATTTACCGGCTGCTGTGTCAGGTACAGAGCGGCACGATTTCGCCGGATGAGGCGGCGGGACAGCTGCGGCTGGAGATGGAGCCTGAGATGAAAGTCGGGAATTATGCGGATATTGACCTTCACCGGGGACAACGCCAGGGAATGCCGGAAGTCATATACGGGGAAGGAAAGAATGTGGAGCAGATTGCAGGAATTGCGGCGGCCATGAAAGAGAAAGATATCCCCAATATTATGATCACGCGGCTGTCGCGGGAGAAAGCGGAGCTGCTGCGGTCTTATAAAGGGCTGGATCTGGAATATGAGGAGATTCCGCGCATTGGGTTTGTGAACCGGAAAGAGACCGAAAAAAAAGGAAAAATTGCGGTTGTAGCCGCCGGGACGAGCGATCTGCCTGTCGCGGAGGAGGCCGCGGTCACAGCGGAGACGTATGGAAATTTTGTGGAGCGTGTCTATGATGTCGGGGTTGCGGGACTGCACCGTCTGCTGCACCGTCTTCCTGTGCTGGCCGACGCGAATGTGGTGGTGGCGGTTGCCGGGATGGAGGGAGCTCTGGTCAGTGTTGTCGGAGGACTTGTCCGATGCCCGGTCATCGGCGTTCCGACCAGCGTTGGCTATGGAGCCAATTTCGGCGGGCTCGCGGCTCTGCTGTCCATGCTGAATTCCTGCGCGAGCGGAGTGAGTATTGTGAACATAGATAACGGATTTGGGGCCGGAGTGCTGGCGGCGAAAATTAACCGGCAGTCGGTATCCTTCTGATTTGCAGCAGGAAAGGAGATTTTGATGAAACTGTATGATATTTCCAAAGAACTGTTTTCGGCGGAGGTTTATCCGGGAGATCCTGTGCCGTTTCGCGCGGACTTTGCTTCCTATAACAGTACGCCTCCGTCCATCTGCCAGGTGTCAGGGCTTGTGGCGGGAAGTCACAGCGGGACGCATCTTGACGCGCCGCTGCATTTCTGTCCCGGAGGACGTGATACGGCGGACATGGAGCTGGAACGCTGCATCGGGGAATGCAAGGTGGTAAGTGCAGAAGGAGAGATACTGCCGGAACAGATGAGAGAATTTCTCTCTGACGGGACAAAACGGCTGCTGATTAAAGGTGATGCGGTGTTCGCATCTGAGACGGCGCAGGTCATGTGTGACGCAGGTCTGTGGTGTGTCGGTGTGGAGACGATGACAGTCGGAACGAAGGAGAGTCAGATCGAGGTGCATCAGCTTTTGCTGCGCCATGAGATTGTGATTATTGAGAGCCTTGTACTTGCGGATGTGCCGGAGGGAAAATATTTCCTGTCTGCTTTGCCGCTTCGCATGGCGGGCTGCGACGGGTCGCCGGTGAGAGCGGTGCTGCTTGACGCGGAGGCAAAAAACTTTTGAAATCTGCGTGTGGGCAAAATGAGAAAGGGGAATGAATGATTCATGGGAAAGCAGTGAAAACGGGAGAAGACATGAATCGTGCGAATGCGCCGCGGCAAAAATTTTTGAAATCTGTACAGAGGCAGGAGAGGGAGACGGGCAGATTTTGACCTGCCGGCTCTGCAAATTATGACAGGAGGAAAATATATGAAGCTGCCGCAGGAATTTTCAGAGAGAATGAAGATACTGCTGGGAAAGGAATACGAGGAATTTCTTAAAACATACGAAGAGCCGCGCCGCTATGGTCTCCGGGTCAATACGCTGAAGATCAGCGCGCAGGAGTTTGAGAAGATTGCGCCGTTTCCGATTGAAAGACTGCCGTGGATTCCGGGCGGCTACTGGTATGAAAAATGCGGGACAGAACCGGACGAGGGAATGACGGGCAAACATGCCGGGCCTTCCAAAGAAGAAGGGCGGATGGCGGAACCGTCCCGTCATCCGTTTTACTATGCCGGCCTGTATTATCTGCAGGAGCCGAGTGCGATGACGCCTGCGAGTGTCCTGCCTGTCGAGCCGGGGGACCGCGTTCTGGATCTCTGTGCAGCTCCGGGCGGCAAGGCGACCGCCCTGGCGGCAAAACTGAAGGGAAAAGGGCTTCTGGTAGCGAATGATATCAGCGCTTCCCGCGCGAAGGCTCTTTTAAAGAATCTGGAAGTGTTTGGAGTTACAAATGCGTTTGTGACAAATACGGTTCCGGCGAAGCTGGCCGGTCAGTTTCCGCTGTTTTTTGATAAGATCCTTGTGGATGCTCCATGTTCCGGGGAAGGGATGTTCCGGAAGGATGCCGCCAACGCGAGGGCCTGGAGTCCGGAAAAGGTGGAAGACTGTGCGAAGATCCAGAAAGGGATTCTCTGCGCGGCTGTTGCCATGCTGCGCCCGGGAGGGCTGCTTCTGTATTCTACCTGCACATTTGCGCCGGAGGAAGATGAGCAGGCTGCTGCGTATCTTCTGAAGAAGTTTCCAGAGATGGAGCTCTGTGATATTCCGTGGTACGAAGGATTCTCACATGGCAGGCCGGAGCTGGGAAGGGAGTCCTGGCAGGAATATGCAAAAGCAGACCGACAGGAGCCGGAAAGTGGTCGGAATAATGCTGCGGATGCTGCCGGGAACATATATTTCCGGGAACAGGGCAGACATCAGGAGAACTGTGAAATTCGGGAAAAAGAAAATTTCCAGGATGAACAAAACTTCCGGATTTCAGATGACAGGATTCTTGCGCAGCTGAGTAAATGCGTACGTATTTTCCCGCATAAGATGCGCGGAGAAGGGCATTTTCTCGCTCTGTTCAGAAAGAGAGAACAGAGGGAAATTCTGTTTGAAAATGCAGAGCGGTCTCCACATCGATTCCTTTATGACATTTCCGCATATGAAGATCCGTTCGAGAGAACCGAAACGGACAGAGCTGAAAACTGCGAAGATGCAGCTGACAGGAAGGAGAAAGGCGACAGGGCCGGGAACGGAAGAGACAGAGCAGCTGACGGGAAGGAGAAAGGCGACAGGGCCGGGAACGGGAGAGACGAGGCGGCTGACAGAAAAGAGAAAGGCGACAGGGCTGGGAACAGAAGAGGCAGAGCGACTGACGGGAAGGAGAAAGGAGGCAGGGCCGGGAACGGAAGAGGCAGAGCGGCTGACAGGAAAAAAACGGTCAGAGACAGCCATGACAGAAGAGAAAACGGCAGGAAGCAGACCGGGAACAGCGGTTCAGTGAGAAAAGATCCATCCAGGGCAGAGTGGGAGATTCTCCAGGAATTTCTGCAGGATGTCAAGATGGATTTCCAAAAAGAACAGATTGAGGTCCGGAACAATCAGGTATATCTTGTTCCGGAGGCGCTGTCCGTGGTACAGGGAATTCCGTTTCTGCGGAATGGCCTGTATATGGGAGAGATCCGCAGGGACAGATTTGAACCATCGCAGTCGTTTGCGATGGCGCTTGGAAAAGAATGTTATGCGTCTGTGGTCGCACTCTCTCCGGATGACGAGAGAACGTATCGCTATCTGAAGGGAGAAACGATCGAAGTGGATGATATTATGCCAGTCCGTGCAGGAGGGTGGCAGCTTGTCTGTGTGGATGGATATCCGCTCGGCTGGGGAAAGCTGACAAACGGGATGCTGAAAAATAAATATCACAGCGGCTGGAGAATGTAAAAATTACAAAAATGTTTTTTGCCGCCCCCGGAAATTCCGATGATCAATGGACGTTTCCATCATTTCATGATAAAATAAATAAAAGCAGATTTTTCTTTATGGATCAGCTGCTTGTATCAAGCTGGAATAAGCTACAATCGCACCGAAAAAAGACATCACTGCCTGATTGAAGAATATCAGGGAACATTGTCTGGCACATAATAAAATAAATGTTTTTTAGCAAGGAGGAACAAAATGAAAAGAATCTGGAAATTTTATGCCGCCTGTCTGGCAATGGCTGTCATACTGCTCTCCGGCAGTATTATGGCTTCCGCCGCGGGCGAGGAGCGTACGACCGTGAAAGTAACCGGGAAATTCGGGCAGACAGAAGCAAGGGCCATGTTTGACATGCTCAACGAGTTCAGGACAGGCGATGAAGCGTGGTATCTGAATGCGAATGGTCAGGAAGTGCGCGAGACACTGCAGCCGGTAACTTACGATTACGGACTGGAACAGGCGGCCATGCAGCGTGCGATGGAGACAGCGCTTTCGTTTTTGGCCACAAGGCCGAACGGGGAGAATAATAAGACGGTGCTGCCGGAATATTCGGTAGGGGAAAATTTTGCGGCGGGAGCAAGCGCCGCGGCGGTGATCAAAGCATGGAAGGCGGACGGAAAGCCGTACGCCTCACAGGTCTCAAGAAGAAACATGCTGCATAAAGCAATCAAAACAGCAGGCGTGGGACATGTTTTCTATAATGGAAAACATTACTGGGTGATGATGTTCGGTACGAAAAACAGCGGTGTTCCCGCGTCGGCCCCTCTGGACGGAAACAAGACGATGGAAGTGGAAGTAGCCGCGAATAAAGTTGTGGAGAAGTCCCTGAAAACAGTTGAAAAGCTGGAGGTTCCGCTTGGTTCTTCCGTTTCTCTGCCGGAAATTACGGGCGGCCTTAGACTCGAAAGGGCGAACCCGGATGTGCTCAGCGAGGTGTCTGTAAAGTGTGACTGGAAAGTGGTGCCCGGAGGTGAAAACATTATCGGTATTTCTTCCGGGTCTGTAAACGGAAAAAATATCGGAATGGCATCAATTACAACAGAAGCATTTGGTGAGACATTTGTGGTTTCCGTGACGGTGTCAGATTCCGTACCGGCCGTTCCAAAATCGATTTCTTCCGCGACAGTATCCCTGGCGACAGATACGTATACGTACAACGGAAAAGCAAGAAAGCCAAAAGTCCTGTCCGTTGTGCTTGAGGGAAAAAAGCTGACAGCCGGAAAAGATTACAAAGTCAGCTATAAAAACAACGTAAACCCGGGGACAGCGACAGTGACGGTCACCGGAAAGGGAGACTATACCGGTTCTGTTTCGAAGCATTTTACGATTGAAGAGAAGACAAAGAAAATAGCGGTCGGAGTGCAGGGCAAAGCGGACGGCGCGAAATACAGGGTGACAAAAGCAGGAGTTTCCGGAAAAGCAGAAGTTGAGTATGTCGCGCCTGTAAATGCCGCAAAAGCTTCTGTGATTATTCCATCCTCCGTGACGATAAAAGGATTTAAGTGTAAAGTCACTTCAATCGCGGCGAATGCGTTTAAAAACAACAAGAAGCTGAAGAATGTGACGATTCCGGCTTCGGTAGGAAAGATTGGAAAACAGGCGTTCTATAACTGCCGGAATCTGGCAAAGATCGAGATCAAGACGAAAACACTCACGGCAAAGAACGTGGGGGCGAATGCGTTTGTTGGAGTTCCCGACAAAGTAACAGTTAAGGCTCCGGCCGGCAAGCAGAATGCTTACAAGAATCTGCTCCGGGCCAGGGGGCTTGGCTCCGATAAGAAAATATAATAAAATCGAAACTTTTAATTTTCAGAAGAAATGAGAGAGCGCTTGCATTTATTTCACAGGCAGGCTATAATTCAAAGAAAAATACACGGAGGAATAAATGAACATGGCACAAAACCCAGTTATCACAATAACCATGGAAAACGGCGATACCATCAAGGCGGAACTTTATCCGGAGGTTGCCCCCAATACGGTCAATAATTTCCTGAGCCTTGTCAATAAGGGATTCTACAACGGTCTGATCTTCCACCGGGTTATCCGCGGATTCATGATCCAGGGCGGATGCCCGCAGGGAACCGGCATGGGCGGCCCGGGCTACAGCATCCCCGGCGAGTTTGCGTACAACGGCTTTAACAATCCGCTGAAGCATGACGCGGGCGTACTCTCGATGGCGCGCGCAATGGCTCCCGATTCCGCAGGCAGCCAGTTTTTCATCATGCACAAAGCAGCGCCGCATCTTGACGGCCAGTACGCGGCGTTCGGAAAAGTGACAGAGGGAATGGATGTCGTAAACAAGATTGCAGAGACGCGCACCGATTACCGAGACAAGCCGATGACAGAGCAGAAGATCAAGTCCATCACGGCGGAAACATTCGGCGTGGACTATCCGGAACCGAAGAAAGCCTGAATATATAATTAAAAATGGAGGCCGCCGCAGAATTGCACGGTGCACGCAGCTGATCGCGGAAACTTTTTCAGAATTCCTGACAGATACTGCGGCCTGCCTGCAATTTGCGGCGGCCTCATTTTCCTGCTTTTTATGCAGTTCGGTTTTTATGCCTCTGCAAACTGATCCTTGCTTACTCCGCACAGCGGGCACTCAAAATCATCCGGCAGATCTTCCCACTTTGTTCCCGGCTCAATGCCATGCTCCGGATCTCCGGCGGTCTCATCGTATTCCCAGCCGCATACTTCACATACATACTTCATGTTGT
>CANQUH010000158.1 GCA_947626965.1 uncultured Lachnospiraceae bacterium | reverse complement strand
TTGACCATCGTCGTGCATCCGCCGAAAAAGATATAGCGGACCGCCTGATTTTGATATAATTTTTTCATACTATGATCTCCCGTCCCAGACAAAAGGAATAGATCACCCTGCGCTTCACCTTATGTCCGGTCAGCCGCCCCAGGGCAGCCGCATAGCAGGCAAGCTGCGGGCGGTATTTTTCTGCAAGTACGCGCGGACTGCGGACATCGTCCGTTTTATAGTCCAGCAGTACAATTTTTCCGTCTTCCTCGTAGAAGAAAGCATCTATGATTCCCTGCACGAGAACCGTCTCCCGCGGATTCCAGCCTTCGCGGATTTTGTCCGCCGGCACGCCCATGACAAACGGCTGCTCCCGAAACAGCATTCCAGCGCCTGCCGCCCTGGCCATTCTCTGCCCTACGTCAGATACAAGAAACGCGCGGATCTCATCCAGATTCAGACTGCTCCCCTCTTCCGGGGTCATTTTACCACACTTTATCAGTTCTTCCAACTGTATTTCTACAGGTTCTTCCAGAGAAAAGTCAAGATTCTGCATAAAAACATGGTAGGCGGTACCCCGCGCGGCGCCCGTAAGCACTGTCCCTTCCCGGAAAGCCGGAACCAGAGGCACCACTTCCGCCTGTTCTTCTTTCTTTCCGCCGAACTGCCCTGCCTGCTGCCCGTAAAGCTGTTCCGCCTCCTCATCTTCCGTCTGCGCCATGCGCTTGAGTTCGGAAACAGACACCTTGCCGCAGATCTCCCTGTCCTTCTCATAGGGATATTCCGCCCGGAACGTCCGCTCCAGATAATCCGCGGTTTTCTCGTCGCAGCAGACGGACAGATCCATCTCCAGCAGTGCTTTCAGGCGGCGCGCTTCCAGATTTTCACTGATCAGATTCTGCATCCTCTGCGCATCAGAATCCATGCAGACACAACGAAATCTTGAAAGCTCTGAAAATCCCGCTTCCTCTTCCCTGCCGCTCCAGCAGGCCGCGTCCGGATGGCGCCACAGCGCCGGAAGAATCCAGTCCAGATAAGAGGATGCCGACGCGATCCGCGTGCAGGACAGCGCGCGCTCCTGTCTGCCGTCCATCGACCAGCAGCTCTGCAGTTCCTTCTCAAAATCATCGGCCGTCCCGGTCAGGATCAGCTTCTCCTTCGCCCGTGTCATCGCAACATACAGGACGCGCAGCTCCTCCCCGAGATTTTCCTGAAGAAGCCTGCGCTGAATCACTCTCTTTAAAAGATTCGGCGTTTTCAGACGCCGGTCAGGATCCACAAAATCACATCCAATGCCCAGCTCCGGGTGCATCACCATGCTGCCCCGCACATCCGTCACATTAAAATTCTTGCTGATCCCGCTCACAAACACAATGGGAAATTCCAGGCCCTTGCTCTTATGGATGCTCATAATGCGGACCGTGTTCTCCGCCTCCCCGCTGATGCCGGCCTCACCGTAATCAATCTCGTACTTTTTCAGACTTTCAATATACCGGACAAAATGATACAGTCCCCGGTAACTGGAAGCTTCATAGGCGATGGCCTTCTCCACAAGCATGTCAAGATTCGCCTTTCTCTGCGCCCCCGCCGGAAGCGCGGACGCATATGCCCCGTATCCTGTCACATCCAGAATCTCCCAGAGCAGCAGATGGACCGGCGTGTGTGTGGTTTTTGCACGGAGATATTCATATGTATCAAAAAACGCGCGCAGTTTCCGGCGGATCTCTTCCACCGCGGACGGATTTTCGTTCTCTCCTTCCGGAACTTTGCCTGCGGTGTCCTGTTCCCTCGGTTCACCGGATTTTCCAGAACGATTTCCCAGGAAGGGCCCATTCTCATCTCTGGCGGACTCCCCAGAATGGTTTCCCGGGAAAGGCGCATTTCCGTCTCCGGCGAACTCCTCCGAATGAATTTCCTGCCCCGCAGAACACTCTGCTCCTTCGGACTCCCCTGACGGATTTTCATTCTGCTCCATGAATTTCCGACAACAGTCATAAAAATGATATTCCTCCGTGCGCGCCCGGATGATCGCCAGCTCCTCGTCCGCAAAGCCTCCGATCGGACTGCGCAGCACCGCCGCCAGCGGAATATCCTGCACCGGATTGTCAAGAATCTGGAGATACGAGAGCACAACCCGCACTTCCGCCGCCGAAAAATAACCTGTCCGCGATCCCGTAAAGCAGGGAATCCCCATGTCCTGAAGAACCTCGCGGAATGTCTCCGCCCAGCCGGAAACCGTGCGAAGCAGAATCACAACATCCCGCCACTCTGCCGGGCGGTACACGCCGTGCTCCTGATCCCAAACCTCCTCCCGTCCGACAATCTCAAGAATCCTCTGTCCGACAAGCACGGCTTCCTCCTCCTGCTTTCCGGCCGCAGTCTGCGCCATTTTTTTGGAGGAAGCCATGTTCCCCGTTCCGCTGCCGTCAGAACGGGCTGCGCCCCCCGCGTCCGCACTCCGATCAAGCAGCAGCACCTCAACCGGCAGAAAATCCGGGTCAGCGCCTGCCTCAAACTGCGCGCCTGGATAAAGCGCCGCATCTGAATCGTACTCAATGCCGCCAATCCCCTCCGTCATGATCTGCCGGAAAATATAGTTGACTCCGTCAAGCACTTCTGCCCGGCTCCTGAAATTTTTGTGCAGATCAATCCTGCAGCAGTTCTCATCCTCCGGGCGGGCATAACGTCTGTATTTTTCCATAAACAGCTCCGGCCTTGCCAGACGAAACCGGTAGATACTCTGCTTCACATCACCCACCATGAACCGGTTGTGGCTTCCTCTTCCCGCCCCGGCCACGCTGTTCAGGATCAGCTCCTGCACAAGATTGCTGTCCTGATATTCATCGATCATGATCTCCTCAAACACCTCGGCGTACTCCCTGGCCGCCGGCGTCGGAACTGCTTTTCCGTCCTCCCTTTTCAGCAGGATCTCCAGCGCAAAATGCTCAAGATCGCTGAAATCCAGCTGATTTTTCTCCGCCTTCTTCTCGGCCAGACGTTCCCCGAACCGTTTCGTCAGCTTTGCCAGCATCCGCACAATCTTTCCGCTCTCATAAAATTCTTTCCACAGTATCTCGGGAGACGTATAAAAATAGCGGTCGCGGATATCTCCGACTTCCTTTTTTATCTGATTTCGGATCTCCTGCGCTCTCTGCTTTTTTTCCTCGGATATCGTCTTGTCCCTGACCGCCGCCAGCCGGGCAAAGCTTCCCATATTCCGAAAGGCCGCCGCCAGCGAATCATAATCCTGCCCCGCCGCCAGTCCTTCAAGAAGCTGCCGGTCACTCTCGAACGTCTTCAGATACGGATACGGTCCGTCCGGTTCCTCCGCAATCCGGACGGCCTCGCGAAGCTCTCCCAGCATATCCTCCAGAACACGGTGCACATCCTGCACCAGAAACTCCAGCCAGGGCCGCGAATCCTCAAAAAGAGGATCGTACATCCGGCAGCATGCTTCCAGCCACTCTCCCGGCCAGGGATGCGCCAGAGAGAAATGATGCAGCTGCAGGATCAGTTCCTCCACCAGTATATCACTTTTTCCCGTCGCGACGCATTCCAGAAATTCATGAAATTCAGGTTCTCCGCGCTCATATGCCTCATCCAGGACCTCGCCCGCCGTATCCTGCTCCAGCAGCCGGCACTCGCCTTCGTCCGCGATCCGGAAACCCGGATCCAGCCCGATCGTGTGAAAATGGCTGCGCAGCACCTGAAGGCAGAAGCTGTGTATCGTCGTGATACTCGCGTGATGAACCAGCACGAGCTGTTTCTGCAGATGGACATTGTCCGGCTCCTCCAGCGCCCGCTGTTCCAGAGCGTCGCGGATACGTTCCCTCATCTCCGCCGCAGCCGCGTTCGTAAACGTCACCACGAGCAGCCGGTCGATATCCACCGGGTGCACCGGATCCGTGATGCGCGAAAGAATCCTCTCCACAAGCACCGCGGTTTTCCCGGAACCGGCCGCCGCCGAGACCAGCACATCCTTATTCCGCACTTCAATCACTCGTCTTTGTTCCTCTGTCCACATTACCGGCATCCTCCGCGTCCTCCTCCTCTTCGTCTCCTTCTTCGCAGATCCGCTCCCATGCCTCTTCTTTCGACATTCCTTCCAGCTTTCTCTCACTTTCCCCCGGCAGCTTTTTGTCAAACCCGCACACCTGCGCGTACTCACAGAAATCACACGCGGACCGCTTCCCGTCTCCTGCGGGGCTGACGCTGATCTCTCCTGCCATGATCTTCTCCCCGGTCTCTTTCAGCTTCTTTCTGACAAACCGGGAAACCGCCGCAAACTGCCTGGTTGAGATCGCGTTTGCCCCGGCTTTCAGCGAACCGTCCTTTTTGAACGCCGCCGGGACAAAAAGAGACTCGCTCCCGATCTGATGGTCGAGCGTCAGAAGAATCTCCCGATCGCTGTTGACGATGCCGTCCGGCTTCAGTCTTTTCAGAAGCGCCTGAAAAATCTCCGGCTCCGTCTGCGCGGAATCCCCGTTCAGCATCGGATCCTGCAGATGATAGTAGAAAATTCCGGCAGGAACCGCCTGCTTTCCGCGGCTCAGCCGCTGTTCCATCTCAAGCGCCGCGTTCAGGTAGACGATCAGCTGAAGCTGCAGCCCATAGTACAGCGAAATCGGGTCAAACTGCGTCATGCCGGACTTGTAGTCGATGATCTTGACGTAGACCGTATCCTCCGTCTCGTACGTGTCGATCCGGTCAATCCGTCCCTGCAGATGCATCTTCCTGCCGCCGGAAAGTTCCACCTTCACGGCATTGAGCCCCCGCACATCCGAAAATGAAATCTCAAAACTCCGCGGCGTATAGCTGCCCGCGAGAAGCTGCTGGTGCAGCGCCCACACACTTCTGTGCATAATCCGTTTCACCCGCTGAATCATGTATCTGGAACGCGCATTGTCGTACAGAACCTTCCCCCCGTACTCCTGTGTGACCTCATTGACACACTGTTCCATCCATTCACGCTGCACATCACTCGGAAGCGTCCTCCAGTCGTACGGTCCGGTCTGCAGCTTTTTTGAGAACAGTTCCATCGTGCGGTGGAAGATAATTCCAAGATCAACAGGGCGCACTCCATGCTGTTCCCGCTCCTGCAGCCGCAGCCCGTATGCGGCAAAATGTGCAAACGCGCAGGCCGCAAACTGCTCCAGACGGGTCACGCTGTTCTCAAGCACTTCCCCGTACAGTTCCAGAGAGGTCGTATAGGAGAGCGGTTCCGTACCGCCGCGCAGAAACGCCGCCCGTGTCAGCTCCCTCACCCGGTCCGCATAATCTTCATCAAGCAGGTACGTGCGATATACTTCCCTCCATTCGTCTGTCTCGTCCCCCCTGCGCGCCTCCCGCAGCCCGGCCGTCAGATAATCCAGTCCGTTTGCGGGAGCCGTCACCTGGAGAAGCGAATTTTGCAGCTCATCCTCCTCCGTCACGGAAATCTCCGGAAACAGCCTGCGGATCACTGACACAAGGTAGGAAGGCCGCATCATTGTCCCGTCGCTGCTGCTCCTGCACCACGACAGATACAGTCCGTCCTGCGGTTTTGTCAGATTCTGGTACAGATAAAACCTCTGTGTGTAGCCATCCTCCCTCCCGGTCGGGGCCAGATCGGCTCCGCAGCCCTTGAGAACTTCCCGCTCCATATCCGAAACGATCCCGCCTTTGTCCCCGTGGGAAGGAACCCAGCCGTCATTCAGTCCCAGGAAAAACAGAATCTTTACGTGAGCGAGACGCGTCCGCTCGATATCGCCGATCTGCACCTGATCGATTCCCGGCGGAATGATTCCGACCTTCGCCTCCGCAAATCCGGCGTCCAGGATATCGGAAAACTCCTGCGCCGTGACCTTCTCATCCCCGAGCAGTTCCACCATCTCATCAAGCAGACCGATCAGAATCCCGTAAATCTGACTGTACTCCTTGGCCTTCTCCCGCTCCCCGTCTTCGGCAAACGAAAGCTCCTGATCCCTCAGCTTCTGCTGCAGACTGCACGCGGTCAGAAGCTCATACAGCGCATCGGCATAATCGCGCATCACCGCGTCCGGAGCATGCATTCTCTCCGTAAAACCCCCGAACAGCTCCATGACCCTCTCGCGGTATCCGTTACAGATTTCCGCCTCCTCTTCCATCCTGCCGGAAGTATACCAGCTCCACGGCTCCTGCCAGCGCGCCCTGCCCCGGATGCCGGAGGCCAGCAGGTAATTCTCGAGCCGGTCCGTCTCCTCCTCCGTCAGCTCCGCCAGACCGGTGCGCAGACAGCGGATCACCGATTCCGCGGAAAAATCCTGCTCCACAATCATCAGGGCGCCGCGGACGAATTCCAGGCAGGGATTCAGGAGAATATGGCGCGTCTGATCGATAAACGCCGGAATCCCGTACAGCGCAAAAATCTTCCGCACATAATTATCATAGGAAGACAAATTTCCCGTGATCACCGCGATATCCTGATACCGGTACCCCTGCTCCTTCACAAGACGGCTGATCGTCCGCGCCGCGAAAGCGACTTCCCCGGCGGGACTGCCGGAAACATGCAGAGAAATCTCCCCTGCATCCGGCATTTCTGTCCGAACACTCCCCGTTCCCAAAGTTTCTTCCTTCGCCGACAATTCTGGACGATCTTTCCCTGACTCAAAACCTTCCCGCACGTTCTCCTGCACGGATTCCGATCCCGAAATTCCTTCACGCTCCGGTGATTCCGGACGGGTTCTCTGTCCTGTCTGAACACTTCCTGATACCGGTATCCCTGCCCTGCCGCCATCCTCCGGCCCCGCCGCTTTCTGCTGACCGCTTTCGCCGTCCCTGACTCCTTGCCGGAGTCCCGCGTCTTTCCTGCGTCTGCCCGGCCGGAACAGATTCCGCTCCAGCTCCTGCAGTTCTCCGCCCGGCCGGAAACGCGGAAGACCATTCTTTCCAAGAATGATCGGATCCTGGATTTCAAAGGGCCGCTCACTGACCGGCATCGCGCACCGAGCCGTCTCCAGCAGCGTGCGGATTGTCTTCTTGCTGAGCGCAAACAGTTCGTGTTCCCCATACGCTCCGTTCCACGTTTCCCTCGCGTCGATCGTTACCGTGACATAAATCTGCGGCGACAGCCGCATCAGCTCCTCGAGCACCGTGAGCTGCGAAGGCGTAAATCCCGTGAAGCCGTCAAACGCGAGCGTACTGCGGCGCAGCAGTTTTGACCGGTCCGCCAGCCTGCGCAGGACGTCCAGCAGTTCCTCCGGCTTCAGAAACTTCTCCCGCTGATATTCCAGAAACGCGTGATAAAGCTTCCGAATATCCGCAAGCTTCGCATGAAGCAGCGGCCGGTCCTCCACACGTTTCATCAGATCGCCAAGCTCCGTCTCCGTCACCTCATACTGCATCAGCTCCGAGAGGATCGATTTCACCTCGGAGACGTAACCGGTCCGGTTCATCCTGCTGCCAAGCACCGGCAGTTCATCCGCCAGCTCGATCGCCAGCCTCCGGATCATCAGATTCTTGCCCGTCTCCGTCAGGACCATGCGCCGGTCCCCGCCCGTCTCCTCAAAGATCCTGTGCGCAAGCCGCGGAAAACTCAGCACATCGATATTCATGATTCCCCTGCGCGGGTGGAGCATCACCAGCTCCTTCTGTGTCTGCATTGTAAACTGTTCCGGCACAATCACCATAAAGTTCTGCTCCGGGTGCCGGATCGATTCCTCAATAATCTTCTGGCACATCGTGTACGATTTTCCGCTCCCGGAATTTCCAAGAATCAACTGCAGGGACATACTGCGAACACTCCTTTCCCGCCTTTTTCCGCCTGCCTGCATGCTGCGTCAGCAGCCAATCTTCATTCATACGGGGCTGTACATTCAAAAAATCTGCCAAAGCAGACCTGAATCCCGCTCCGGGACCCACAGGCGGACATCTAAATGTAACTATATTGTATCGGCATGCGAAAATCAATCCTTTTTCACGACAACTTTTCTTTGCTTTTCTCCCCCGCGCATGGTATACTATTAAGAATCTACACTTTTTCATTTGTCCGCATGATACGGACGCCGGTATCCGGACATTCATGTCCGCACTGCGCGGACAGCAGCATGAATGAAAACCCGCGCAGCGGCCTGTGCGGTGTCTTTTCAAGCAGTAAAGGAGTTGTTGCTTTATGAAAGTTCTTGAGTCAGCTGAAAACTATCTGGAAACCATTCTGATCCTCCACGAACGCCTTCCCCAGGTGCGCTCCAT
>CANQUH010000157.1 GCA_947626965.1 uncultured Lachnospiraceae bacterium | reverse complement strand
TGGGAGATGGAAAGTATGAACAGAAACAGACATTTGAAAAAAGCGGCAGCGGCGGCGCTGTGCGTTACTTTGACGGCAGGCAGTATTTACCCTGCTGCTGCGGCCGGCCAGCCGATGAAGGATGAGAACGTTTATGTGAATCTGAATCAGGACGGCAGCGTGTCCGATATCTATGTTGTGAATGAGTATATGCTGGATGAGGACTGCGTGATCGAGGATTACGGAGATTACACAAATCTGAAGAATCTTTCTTCAAATGAAGAGATTCAGGCTTCTGACGGAAAAATCACGGTGAATGCGCAGAAGGGAAAGTTTTTCTATCAGGGGGAGATGGATCAGGCGGTGCTGCCCTGGAAGATCACGCTTGGCTACAGGCTGGACGGGGAGGATATTTCGGGAGAGGATCTTGCGGGAAAGAGCGGGAAACTGGAGATCACGGTGTCCGTAAAGAAAAATCCGGATTCGGAAGATGAATTTTTTGACAATTATCTGGTGCAGGGAACCGTGACGCTCGACACGGATAAGTGTACGAACATCAAGGCGGAGGGAGCGACTGCCGCAAATATCGGAAAAGACAGGCAGCTCCTGTACAACATCATGGCTGGACAGGAAAAAGAATTCACGATAACGGCGGATGTTCAGGATTTTGAGATGGCAGCCGTCACGTTTCAGGCTGTGCCGATGGCGTTCGATATCGACAAGGATTCCTTTGACAGGGATTCTCTGACGGAGAAGACGGATGAGATTAAGGATGCTGCCAGTGACTTCGACGATGGAGCTGGCGAACTGGATGACGGAGCCGGCGAGCTTGCGGACGGCGTCGATGAGCTGGAAAGCGGAGCAGGGGAACTGAGAGATGGGGCATCGGAACTTTCTTCCGGGACAGCGGAGCTGCTTTCCGGGGCAAATGAGCTGTCCGCGGGAGCATCGACCCTGAGCGGAGGAACTGACAGCTTAGTCAAAGGAGCAGAATCCTTAAAGAGCGGAAGTACAGAAATCGATGACGGGACCGGAACTCTGAAGGATGGAGCGGAAGAATTGTCTCAGGGCGCGAAAGAGGCGGCCGAAGGCAGCCAGGCGCTGAAGGAAGGTACGGAAACCTTATCAGAAGGTCTGGGAGAGATGGGCGAAGGCGCGGATGAACTGAAAATCGGACTGAAGAAGCTGAATAAGAAGTCGTCTTCTCTGACAAAGGGATCGTCAAAAGTACTCGCCGCGCTGCAGGAAATTCAGAAAAATCTTGAGAGTATTACCGTCGGAACGGAGCAGATGCAGGCACTGACGGAAAGCTCTGCGCAGATCCTGGCGGGGATCGAAAGCGCAAAGACGGGAGCAGATCAGCTGTCGGAAGGACTTGCCGCGCTGCAGGGAAATTTTGCGGAAGGCGGAGGCATCTCCATGCTGGAATCCCAGAATATAGGAGCGGCGTCTACGCTGCGGGGATATTCGTCGCTTGCATCGGCAGCCTGTGCGGTAGTTTCGGATGAGACGATAAAAAAATATGCGGGCGGTGTGGATGTAAATGCTCTGATTGGACAGATGGGGGAAATTGCGGGACTGCTTGAGCAGAACAGCGCCGCGTTTGAATCGCTGAAAGGAGGAGTTGATCAGGCGGCTGCCGGGGCAGCAGGCGTTGACGGCGGTCTTGGGACCCTCAGCGAAAGTTATGCGCTGTTCGATGAACAGATTCAGGGTCTTCCTGTGATACTGGAGAATATGATCACGGAAAAAATGGAGCCGCTGAAAACGGCGATCGACCAGCTGACGGAATCTTATGGAACGCTGGATCAGGGAATAACCGACTACACGGAAGGGGTCTCCGAAGTGAAGACAGGTTATAAAAAGCTGTATAAAGCGCTCCTTCAGATAGATGAAGGTGTGGACGCGCTGACAGAGGGCGCCTCATCGCTTGCGGAAGGAAACAGCAGTCTTGCGGACGGTGCGGAAGAGCTCTTTGACGGTGCGGGAACTTTAAAAGAAGGCACGCAGCAGCTTGCGTCCGGGAGCGGAGAGCTTGTGTCCGGAGTAAAAAGCGCGTCCGGAGGCGCCTCATCGCTTGCATCCGGGGCGAGGACGCTTGCGTCCGGGGCCTCCAGCCTGAACAGCGGAGCAGGGGAACTGTACAATGGAACCTCCGAACTGTATGACGGCATTGTGGAACTGAAGGACGGCGTCGGGGAACTGAAGGACGGAACTGCCGAGCTGAAGGATGGAACAAAGGAGTTTGTGGATAAGACGGCGGACATCGACGAAAAGATCGATGAAGAAATCGACAAAGCCGTGGATGAGATTGCAGGGAGCGATTTCGAGCCGGTATCTTTTGTCTCGGCACAGAACACCAATATCGATCTGGTGCAGTTTGCGATGCAGACGCCGGCGATTACGATCCCAGAGGAAGAAGAGCCGGAGACGGAGGTGCAGACAGAGAGCTTCTGGGAGAAGGTGGAGGATCTGTTTAAGAAATAAGAAACTTTTTAACGAAATAAAAGAAAAGATCAGAAGTGTGAATATGCGGGTCAGATTCCGGTCGGGGAGTCTGACCCGCAGTTCAATTTTATGCCGTTGACTTGTTTGTTTGCAGAGGTTGTGCTAAAATGAAAAAATCAGAGAGGAGTGATTCTATGCTGACGACGGATATAATATCAGATTTGGTTCAGGGACTCCAAAGAATCGACCGTGCGCATGAAGAGATCTCGATTCTTCAGTATAACGATGAAAACGCACTGAGCTGCACGATTAACCTTGCGTTTTACTTTGCCAGAGAGTATTATACCATTGTCCGTGAGATGCCTGCAGGAAGAGGATTTGCGGACATCTGCCTGATTCCGAGAAAGATTCGCGCGGACAAGCCGGCGGCGATCCTGGAACTGAAATGGGACAGGAATGCCGAGGGCGCCATCGCGCAGATTAAAGGCAGGCGCTATGTGAACGCACTGAAAGATTACCGGGGGAGTCTGCTTCTGGCAGGTATCAGCTATGACAGAAAAAGCAAAAAACACACCTGCGTGATTGAGCAGGTGGAAGTGTGCGGAAAAGAGTGAATAAAACGCAGGAGGCAGTCTGCAAAGGGTTTGCCTGGGGAACATTTAACATTTGAATGAAAAAGATAGGAGGAGTTTTTGTGAAAAAGAATCGTTTTCTGCCGGTACTTATCAGCATTTTCATGCTGACAGGGTTGTTTTCCCTGACAGTACTGGCTGCAGACAGAGAAGTCGTTTATAGTGATCCTGGTTATTTAAGATCTGTTTTTTATTCTTCAGCCGTGGGTAATGCGAGCGGAGCAGAACAGACGCCGAAGGCTCTTTCCAGTGCTGACTGTAAGCTGAGCAAGAAGGTTTGTGCTTACAATGGAAAGGAAAAAAAGCTGTCGGTCAGTGTTACATATCAGGGGCAGAAGCTGAAAAATGGACAGGACTATACGCTCAGATATGAGAACAATACGAACGTGGGGACTGCATATGCGATTGTGCAGGGAATCGGAGATTATACAGGGACCGTCAGGCTCCTCTTCAGAATTAATCCTCCGAAGGTAAAGGGTCTGTCCCTGAAAAGTACAGGGGCTGGAAAGCTGGAGATCAGGTGGAAAGCGGCAGGCGGAGGAGTGACCGGTTATGAGGTGAATTACTGGCCTGAAAATGGAGCGAAAACGACCATTTCAGCTGCCGGAACAAAACAGACGATCTCGGGTCTGAAGGAAAACCAGAAATACTTTGTCCGTGTGCGTGCCCGTGCGGCAGGGAACGGAGTGATCTGCTACGGAGCGTGGTCTTCCACAAAAACCGGAAAAATCAGCGGGAGCCAGTTTGACCTTGAAGAGGTGCTGGAAAAGTATGAAGATGCCGAGAAGACCATGATAACAAAAAGCAAGGCGTTGTTTACAGATCTGGAAGAGATACAGACAAAGGCGAAAGAGGATATAAAAAAGATCATCAAAAGACAGATTACAAGGCCGGTTTCCCTGAAAAAGGGGCTTCTTCCTGAGGCGGCATATAAGGAATTTCTGAATTACTATTACCGGGAGATCGACGGCGCCGTGGAGTTTGATTTATCTCCTTATCTGGATGTCAAATCTTCTGAGGATCTGGTTAACAAGATTACCAGTGAACTGGTGGACAAGGATGGGAAATTTACCTTCAAGGTGGGTGAGAAGTCCTATACCTGTGTTTATAAAAAAGTCGGTGCACTGGGAGTGTCCCTGATGGGCAGAAAAGTCGTGGATGATCAGACAAAAGTGGAATATCTGTGGCTGGGTATGGCGGTCAGCGATAAAAATATCAAGACAGAGATAGACCGTCTGAAGCAGTCTGCGGATATGAAGCTGCAGGAAGCGAAAGAAGCATGTTTCACTGCCGCCGGCAAAGCCCTGGGTGTGAGCAGTCTTGAGACATTTTTGGAGAAAGTGTCGAAGGGAAAGACGTTCAAAATGATCGAAGCATATTCTCCTGAGCTTGCTGATTATGTTAAGAAAATGATGGATGTGGTGGTAAAATTCCAGAAAGTAAAGAGTTCTTACGAGAGCCTGGCTGCTGTCGACATAAGCAAAACGGATGAAGATGAGATATTAAGGAAACTGGACCTGTTTGAAAGCAGTCTGGTGGACTGGCAGAGGGCAGTCGCGGCGCTGTGAGAGAACAAAAGGACTGTGAAATTTAAATCGGGCAGGAGGCGTTTTTCTCCTGTCCGCCCGCGCGGTCCGCATGCTGTGTCAGCAGCTGATTTCCATATGCAGTCCTGTGCATCCAGAATATGCTGTGATTATTCAGGAGGCAAATGTCAGGATACTGCATTGTACAGAACAGAAAGGAAGCAAAGAAAATGAGTTATCTGGATTTTCATGTTCATACAACCATATCGGATGGGATGTTTTCACCTGAGGCAGTGATAGCGGAGGCAAGGAAAAACGAAATTGAAGCGCTGGCGATCACCGATCACAATCGTATGCTTGATCTGAAAGAGCTTCGCCGGGATAACCCGGATATTTTCCTGGTACAGGGAAGTGAAATCAGCTGCATCTATGAAGATATCCATCATGTTTCTCATGAAATACACGTTGTGGCTCTTGATTTTGATCCTGAGAATCCCAGGCTCCAGAACATATTTAACCGGAAACGGCCGGACAGGAGACCGTACGTTGAAAAGATTCTGAATCGTCTGGCCGATTGTGGAATCCATATCGGGACATATGATGACCTTGAAAAGGATTATCCGGGGAGTCATCATATAGGCCGAAGTCATATTGCGGATAAGATGCGGAAACTTGGTTATGTGGACACTGCGGAAGATGCGTTTGACGAGTATATCGGCGCTTTTGGGAAACGCAGGGCATATGTGGAAGCGATGCTGCCCTATATCAGTCTGGAGGAGTGTACGGACGCGATATTGAGTGCAGGAGGTATAGCTGTTCTTGCGCATCTTTTTTATTACCGGATGGATGAGGCCGCGGACAGAGAACTTGTCCGGTACTTTAAAACACTTACGAATGAACAGGGTGGGATGGAGACATCCTATGGGCGCTACTCGGAAGAACAGAGGGAATATCTTCGACGGCTTGCCGATGAGAATCATCTTCTGCATTCAGCCGGAAGTGATTTTCATGGCCGGGATGACTCAGAGACGATGAACTGTAAATTTCCATGCGCGGAGTTTCAGCCTCTGCTTTGCAGGCTGGGATGGGAAACTTTCAGGAAAAGGACCACATGCTTTTCAGGGGCTGAAAATCGGTATTAACCGACAGCCCCTTTTCAGCATTTGTCCCCCCCCAGAATCCCAAGAAGTACGCCATGATAAAAATTTTACATCTTCATTTTGCCACGCTTCTTTCACTCGTGATGGTGCCCGCAGCGCGGGCATGAAAGTTTATTTTGTCATACCAGTCTTAGCCATCAGCGCTTCCTGGAGTACCTGAGAGAAATTCACGCCTTGCTTTATAGCCGCTTCATTCAGCCATTCCGGAATGCTGAGAGTTTTTTTGACTGCTCGTGAACAGTTTCGCCTGCGGTATTCCATCAGGTCAAATTCGACCAGCATGAGAAAACTATCTGCCTCCACTGTAAAAGAATCAGGCGAGGATGCCGCCGGAATTTCTTCTTTGGCATCTTCCCGGGAAGAAATGGAAAGTCCAAGTGCATCAACAGCCATTTCATAAGCTTCCTGTATATTATCGCCCTGCGAAATGAGTGAGAAAAAGTCATGCGAAGGTCATAAAATTGTGATATACTCTCCGGCGATGGGAAATTTTAGTAAAGGAGAAGTTATATTATGGACGAAACATTTGACATTCAGGCATATATGACACGAGGTGTCGAGACAATCGTGGCAGAGTCCCTGAAAGCTACCCTGAAAGATCCACGTGAGAGCGCCTTCATGGTTAAGTTTGCGGCGGCCAGCAAAAAGGCGTCGAAGCGCCGGGCGGAAGCGGAAAAAACAGGAGAACATATCCCGCCGTTTTTAATCGCCAGCATCACCAGCAGCTGCAATCTTCACTGTGCCGGCTGCTATTCCCGCTGCAATCACGCCACCGTGGATGCCGCGCCGGTATGCCAGCTCACCGACGAGGAATGGCTTGCGATTTTTCAGGAGGCGGATGAAATCGGAGTGAGCTATATCCTGCTGGCCGGCGGGGAGCCGATGCTGCGCCGCGATATTATTGAAGCGGCGGGAAAGATGCCGAACATCATCTTCCCGATCTTTACAAACGGCACTTATATGGATGACGCTTACTTCAGGCTGTTTGACAAGTGCCGCAATCTGATCCCGGTCATGAGCATTGAGGCCGCCGCTGTTCACCGCCTTGCGTGAGGGTGATATGCTGGCAGACGATCACGCTGGCGGCTGCGTTCTGTATGAAAAACGGGGTGCTGTTGAGGCAATCCTGTCTGACAGATGCCGTAATTCAAAAATCAATGAGTCTCCGATGACATATAAATCAGAAAAATAGATTCTCGACGGATGGGATCAGGCTTGTAGCGGGTATTTAATACCATAGTATGCAGAAAGGCTGCCAGTGGCATGCTTTCTGTATTTTGGTAGAGGGATACTTTGACTGCTGGTGCAGTATCTTCGGATACGAAAGTCCGTCTGCGTTTTTTGAACCTATGTTGTGTATTTTTCAGTTACCTGTGTCGGCTTTGGGCGAAATATAGAAAAAGACTGAAAGGATGGTGATATTATGATAAAGCAGAAATGACATTGACATCCGGCAGGGATAAATTTAAAATAAAAGAAGAGATTCAGATTTGTTAAGATGAAAAATAAAATTACAAATAGTTGATAATAAATTAAAAGTGATCTATAACATACATTATCAGATAAAATATTGCTATCTGATAATGACCGGAAGGGGAAAGGCAAGGTGAACCGGATGGAGAAAGGAGCACAAAATGGATATGAATGAGCTTGAATTGAAAGAGCAGGCAATCAAAGAGTTTGTTAATATACAAAGACTGAAAGCAGCTGAGGATATTAATAAGGAGCTTGAATATCAGGAACGGATCCTGAAAGCCAGATTACAGGCGTTGGGAATTCCAACGGAGGACCTGGAAATTAAAAGATAAATATGTCTGAAAGCGAGCTTGCCATCACTTTCAGACTTGCGTGAGTCTTTTCCGGTACTTTAAAATGAGTTTCAGCCCCTGCTTTGCAGATTGGGGGGGACACTTTCGGGAAGCAGCAGAATAATGATTTATAAAAAAATAACCGGGTGACGTTATGAATAGTGAAATAATACTGGATACAAAGCTGGTCGGAGATATAAAAGGAAATTTTTTTGTACCTTCTTATCAGAGGGGCTACCGCTGGGGGGAGGATGAGGTTGTTCGGCTTCTCAATGATGTATACCAGAATGGGAAAAAGAGTTACTGCCTGCAGCCGGTAGTAATCCGGAAAAAGAGGAATAAATACGAACTGGTGGACGGCCAGCAGCGACTGACAACTTTGTATCTGATCTACAGATACATGAAGAATGTAAATCCTTCTTTTGACGAACCGTCTTTTTCTCTGACATATGAAACCAGGGATAAATCAGAGGCCTTTCTGAAAGAGATTGATATGGAGCGGCGCGAGGAGAACATTGATTTCTGGTTTATTGCAAATGCGTACCAAAACATTAAAAACTGGTTTGAACAGGATCCGCAGATTCGGGTCTGGCACATGTTTGAGTATTTCAGGGAGGATGTAAAAATCATCTGGTATGAGGTCGATGAATCGG
>CANQUH010000156.1 GCA_947626965.1 uncultured Lachnospiraceae bacterium | reverse complement strand
TATATTGCCAGTTGTGTATTTACGTCAGGATACCCGGAACTTAGCAGGAAGCTTCAGAACTACATAAAAGAAAGATACGATATTCCGGTGGTGCGCTGCTGTGTTCCCAAATATAAGATAAAGGAATTTACGGAGAAAATGCCGGAGGACTATCAGTCCGACTGGTCTTCTCTGCCGGATTCCGCGGATTTTCAGCCCGGAGATACCGTATATTCTGTCTGTCATAACTGTCTGAATATCACAGAAGAGACGAAGCCAGGTGTGCGGGCGGAATCTCTCTGGGAATTGATTCTGGAAGATGAGAGCTTTCTGTATCCGGACTATAAGGGGATGAAAGTTACCGTACAGGACTGCTGGCGTTCAAAAGAGCGTCTTTCCGAGCAGAAAGCAGTGCGTTTGCTGCTTGAAAAAATGAATATTTCTTTCGTTGAGCTGGAGGACAACTATGACAGGACGGATTTCTGCGGTAATTCTCTCTACAGGCCGCAGCCGCCCAGGAATCCTCTGATCGCGCCTCGGCATTATGTCGAGAATGCGAAGGGAAAATTTCTGCCGCATACCCCCAAGGAGCAGAAAGCCCTGATGGAAGAGTACTGCAGCAGATTCCATACGGAAACCGTCGTATGTTACTGTCATTACTGCCTGGAAGGGCTGCTGCTCGGAGGAGTGGACGGGAGACATATTGCGGAACTTTTGTTTCCGTGAGCAGTGGGGCAGGCGGCAGGCCGTCCGTATCAGAGCGGCAGCCTGCATTTTACGAAAAAGTGGCGAGCATCATAATATTATATGGAGGAAGATACATAGATGTTAACGCAGTTTTCAAGAACAGAATTATTGCTTGGAAAAAAAGCGATGGAGAAATTATCCGATTCAAGAGTTGCAGTTTTTGGAATCGGAGGGGTAGGGGGATATGTCTGTGAAGCTCTTGTGCGAAGCGGAGTCGGGGCATTTGATTTGATTGATGATGATAAGGTCTGCCTGACAAATCTGAACCGGCAGATTATTGCTACACGAAAAACAGTAGGAAAATATAAGGCAGAAGTGATGAAAGACCGGATACTTGAAATCAATCCGGATGCACATGTAATCGTACATAAATGTTTCTTTCTGCCCGAAAACGCAGATGAATTCCCTTTTAATGAGTATGATTATATCGTCGATGCAGTAGACACGGTTACTGCTAAAATTGAACTTGTTATGAAGGCGCAGGAGAAAAATGTGCCTGTTATCAGCAGCATGGGTGCCGGAAACAAACTGGATGGCAGCCAGTTCAGGGTTTCTGACATATATAAGACAAAAATGTGCCCATTGGCAAAGGTCATGCGGAGGGAATTGAAAAAACGCGGTGTAAGGAAGTTAAAGGTTGTATATTCCGAAGAAAAACCTGTAAGACCGCTTGAGGATATGTCTATCAGCTGCAGGACAAACTGTATTTGTCCGCCTGGGGCAAAACATAAGTGCACAGAACGAAGGGATATTCCGGGCAGCGTAGCATTTGTGCCGTCTGTGGCAGGATTGATCATTGCGGGCGAAGTAGTAAAAGATTTGTGCAGCGAAGAAATGAGGCAGGATTGATACGGTTTTTTCGTCTTGCTGCGGCAGTGCTGCTTATTCTTCCGTCAGGGAAACGCTGAAGCGGCTTTTTTGAAAAGGGATGCTGGTTATGAAAATGGAGGACTGCCACATCTTTGATCGGGAAATCGAAGGTGCGGCAGTCTTTGTTTTATGCGCAGGCCCAGGCAGGGAAACCAGATGCACGCAGCACTTGGGCCGCGCAGCGAGCAGGAGGAAAAACGTCTCCTACTCGATTCTTATGGTTCCTGCTTTTAATTGTCGTAGGCTTTTCTGAAGTTCTTTGCTGCCTCAAACATCGCCTGAGGAATGTGACAGTATCCGGCCGGATTTTTCTCCAGATATTTCTGGTGGTATTCCTCTGCTGTGTAAAAATTCGACAGCGGAAGAGCCTCCACCGCAATCTTTCCCGTATAACGTTTCTGAAGCGAGGAGAGAGAGTTTTCGATCAGTTTTTTCTGTGACGGATCTGTGTAGTAGATACCGGTGCGGTACTGAACTCCCGCATCCTCCCCCCTGTCGATTCACCGATGTGGGATCGATGATCTTATAGAACTGTTCCAGCAGATCTTCAAGCGGCAGCAGGTTTGCGTCATACAGGATTTTCACGGTTTCCGCGTGGCCGGTATTCTCATGTTTCACCTGTTCATAGGTAGGATTCGCGGTCCGGCCGTTCGCGTAGCCGACTTCCGTATTGACGACGCCCGCCAGACAGTCAAAATAATGCTGCGTTCCCCAGAAACAGCCGCCGGCGAGATAAATTTCGGATAATTTTCTGTTCTGGTTGTCTGCTGCTGTTTTTTCAAATTGTTGTTTTGTGAGTTCTTTCTGATTGTCCGTCATAAAATCACCTCATCTTATATTTTGCGATTCTGCTTCTCTGCTTTTCAGGAATATATCTGCGTCATAGGCATATTCTTCCAGGTGGTCTGTATCTTTTTTGTGGTGATTAAAGAATACCATAAAACCATACGAGAAGGGTATTTTTTATTCCCGCGAGCAATGAGGAAAATAGCCATGCTCGCATGGATATTTGACGAATGCCGCGAGGGGTGCTGTGCGCCAGTGGCGCACGGTCAGCACAGACCGAAGCGGAGCGGAGACCAAATACCCTGCCCCTTGGGGCGTTGCAAGATTGATACCCCGTTGCTTGCAGCGGGGTCTTTGATTGAAAATATCGCAGGGAATTAAAAAGCGATTGATATTCCGCTAAATATAGTGTACATTTAGGTAACAGACGGTTTATCCGCATGGTACTGACCAGAAAAGAAGCAGCAGGATGCACATTCTGTGCTCTTTGGGAAAGGAGTTTGCCAGAATATGGGAAAATATTTGAATGCTGGAAATGACGGCTTTGCAGCAGCGGTAAAAGGCATATACGTTGATAAAACAGAATTGATCCCATTCATCAGCAGCAGGCTTGGCACATTGGATAATATGATCTGCGTCAGCAGGCCGCGCCGTTTCGGAAAATCATTGACTGCGGATATGCTCTGTGCCTATTACAGCAAGGGCTGTGATTCCAGAAAGATGTTTGAAGGACTAAAGGTCTCAAAGGATCCTTCTTTTGAAAAATATTTAAATAAATACAATGTGATATACCTTGACATTACACTGTTTATCTCAAAATCTTTCGATATCCGATATGTTGTAAAGGATATGGAAAATGCCGTTATAAAAGAACTGCAGCAGACATTTCCTGATGCCGTGAAGGACGACACTCTAGCCGATATGCTTTTTAACGCTGCACAGGCAGCCGGCGAAAAATTTATCATGATCATTGATGAATGGGACGCTCTGTTCCGCGAAGCCAAGGAGGACACATCACTTCAAAAAAAGTATATTGATCTGTTGAGGAGCCTCTTCAAGAGCAGCTGGACGAACGCCGTTTTTGAGGGCGCTTATATGACAGGCATTCTTCCGATCAAGAAATACGGCACGCAGTCTGCCATATCAAACTTTCGGGAATATACCATGCTTACGCCTAAAAAACTGGCAGAATATGTGGGATTTACAGAGCCGGAAGTAGAAGAGCTCTGCGAGCTGTATCATATGGATTTCAATGAGATGAAACGATGGTATGACGGATATTCTTTCAGCCGTCTTAAATCTGTCTACAGTCCAAACTCTGTCATGGAAGCGATCAATAACGAAGAATTCGGCAGTTACTGGACAAGAACTGAGACCTATGAATCTTTGAGAATTTATATTGATCTTGATCTGGACAGACTAAAGGAAGCAGTTATTAGGATGATCGGAGGCGAAAAAGTACGGATCATGACAGAGTCTTTTCAGAATGATCTGACCAGTATCAAAAGCAGGGACGATGTACTGACTTTGATGGTCCATCTGGGATACCTCGCTTATGACGCGAAAGAGGAGGCTGTTTTTATTCCGAATGAGGAAGTCCGGCAGGAATTTATTCTTGCTGTCACGAAAGGACAGCATAAAGAACTGGCAAAGCTGATCCGGAATTCGGAACGGCTATTGGAGCAGACTCTGAACATGAATGAAAAAATGGTAGAAAAAGCTGTTGAAGAAGCCCACAAAACAGTTTCCTCTCCTCTTGCGTATAATAGAGAGGATTCTCTTCGCAGTACCATCCGCTTTGCGTTTCTGATATGTATCGATGATTTTGTGGAAGTCGATGAATTCCCTTCCGGGATTGGATATGTTGATATGGCTTTTATACCAAAACGCAGTACGGATATGCCAGTCATTTTAATTGAACTGAAATGGAATAAAACAGCTAGAAGCGCCATTGCACAGATAAAAAGCAGAGATTATCCGTTTGCGCTTAAGGATTATGGAGGAGAGATTCTGCTTGTTGGAATCAATTATGATGAAAATACCAAAAAACATACATGCAAGATTGAAAAATATACAAAAAAATAAATATATTACACCCTGTTGTCTGTAACGCTGCGGGATTGATGCTTCGTTATAGACAGCGGGGTATTTGATTCGGCGTTTGCCATAGTTTCAAAAGACAAAAACGATTAATCGGAGGGGCGGGAAAATAATTCCAGCCCTTTTTCAGTCAGCAGGTACGTTTGGTCACATACTTCGCTGATATATTTCCGGTCGTGGGACACGCTGATAATTGCTCCCGGGAATTCCCGCAGCATACGGCGGATCACAGGTCCTGACAGTGGAGAAAAGTTTCTGGTCGGTTCGTCCAGGATCAGCACGTTTGCCCCTGACATGCTCATTTTCAGCAGAAATACTTTTGCTTTCTGGCCGCCGGATAATTCGGCAATCGGGTGATCCATCTCATCCGCCGTGTATTTCAGCGCTCCAAGATATGTGCGAATTCGGCTGTACTCGCTGCGGTCGCCGGTTTTTGCCAGATATTCCACCGGCGTCACACCCAGATTCAGCAGGTCCTCGTAATTCTGCGGCATGTACTCCGCCCTCAGATCAGTTCTCACGAGAAGTTCTTCCGCGATTTTTCTCAGAAGCGTCGTCTTGCCTGCGCCGTTTGTTCCGATGATGCAGATTTTTTCCGGGCCGCGCACACGCAGAAAAATATCGCGGGAGAGAAGACGTCCTCTGTCTACTGTTGCGGACTGCTCCGGAGACTGCGGCGCATACAGTCGGTCCAGCGAGTACTCAAGGATCGTTTTCCCGGCTGGGACTGCGGAATCCGCGTTGCCCAGCTTAAAGAAAATGGAGGTTTCCGCTTCCGGCCTTTCGGTCATGTCCTCATCTTCCCGGGCGAAGCGGTGTTCCATTGATTTTACGGCATGCATTTTCTTTTTCAGGAGCCGTCCGCCGGATGGATCCTGACGTGAGATCACATTCTGCGCGTGCTCCACACTCTGGTAAATTCTTTGATATTTTTCATCCCGCTTTTTCTTTTCCCGCCGGTCGTTCGCGGCCTGCTGTGCCTGTTTTTCAAACTGATTTTCCCGCTCTTTCTTGTACTGTATGTATGGAACGCGGGCCACGGTATACCGCGGTTTGGTCTTTCTCTTGATCTGCTCCAGATGGATTACCATATTTGCCGTCCGCTCGATCAATGTCTCATCATGCGAGATAAAAAGCACGATATGGGGCCATCCGCAGATCAGATCTTCCAGCCATTCGAGCGTTTCCAGATCGATGTCGTTGGAGGGTTCATCCAGCAGAAGGACAGTTGGTTCTGCCAGAAGCAGCCGCATCATCTGCGCCTTCACTTTCTCACCGCCGGAGAGAGTGCCCATTTTCTGGTCCATGTAATAAAATTCCGGAGGGAGATGAAAGCTTCCGGCCATTTTTGCAAGTTCTCCGGGAGTGCGCTCCAGGAACCTTTCTTCCTCCAGAAAAAATTCATAAACGGATTTTGCGCGGTCAGTTTCCCCGAGTTCTTGTGGAAGATATCCCAGCCGTTCGCCGTTTATGATCCGTTCTCCCTCTGCTTCGCAGTAGTCTTCGATTTGCTCCGGTTCGTAAATCCATTTCATCAGAGTGGATTTTCCGTTGCCTTCTTCTCCGATGATTACAGCCTTGTCGCCGTCATTCAGCACGCAGGAAAAACCCTCAAGAATTACCCGCAGATCCTTTCGATGTGTGATGGTCAAATTTTTGATCTGAAACATAGCCGCCTCCTTTTCAGTCAGGTGTGTCAATACACGGATCCTGACACAAAATTCAGTGCCTGTTATTCCCGCAAGCAATGAGGAAAATAGCCATGCCTGCATGGATATTTGACGAATGCTGCGAGGTATTTGATTTTGAAACCAGGGTATCTGCGCTGCCGAATGGAAAGTCTGCGACATAAAAAATCTGTCTTTATACAGCCAAAGACAGACCCCTCCGAAAGACGGTAATTCTGACACCAGGCAGAAAACCGGGGGATAAGAGATAATCTAATTCGGCACACACAAACAGGCCTGTTTCTACAGGCATAAAAATCAGTTGCTGTCTCCCAATTAAACTATCTGCTGATCATTTCGTCACCCCGCACTGCCGTGCCCTTTCTTTTTTGCAGTTATCATAACATTTTTCGGGAAAGATGTCAAGAAAATTATTATATCAGACAGGGGATGCGCAGGGATTCTTATTCTTGAAGAAGTTGGTATTTAGTGCTATTCTATTCCCGCGAGCAATGAGGAAAATAGCCATGCCTGCATGGATATTTGACGAATGCCGCGAGGATCAAAGACCCCGCCCCTTGGGGCGCTGCAAGATTGATACCTCATTGCTTGCAGAGGGGTCTTTGATTGATAAAAATACAGAATCGGAGGAACAGACCAGTGACAAATTTTGAGAATAAGACGGTCGTCGTGACGGGCGGCGCGCACGGCATCGGAAAATGTATCTGCGAGGAGTTTGCAAAAGAGGGCGCGAAGGTCTGCGTGATTGACCGCAGGGAAAATCCGTATTTTGTCGGCGACCTTGCAGATAAAACATCGATAGAAAATTTTGCTGAGAAAGTGATTGCAGACTGCGGTCATGTGGATTATCTGATCAACAATGCGGCGCCGCTGATGAAAGGGATTACGGACTGCAGCTACGAAGAATTTGAGTATGCGCAGCGTGTCGGCGTGACCGCGGCGTTCTACCTGACAAAGCTGTTTCTGCCGTATTTTGCGCCGGGAGCGGCGGTTATCAATATTTCTTCCAGCCGGGACCGCATGAGTCAGCCGGAGACGGAGAGTTATACGGCGGCAAAGGGCGGTATCGCGGCGCTGACACATTCGCTGGCGGTCAGTCTGGCAGGAAAAGTACGTGTTAACTCGATCTCGCCGGGCTGGATTGACACGGATTTTCAGACATATGAGGGGGCTGACGCCGTGCAGCAGCCGGCCGGCCGCGTCGGAAATCCCATGGATATCGCGAATATGGTGCTGTATCTCTGTTCTGAGAAGGCAGGCTTTATCACTGGGGAGAATATCTGCATTGACGGCGGAATGACAAAACTTATGATTTATCACGGAGACCATGGCTGGAGGCTGGAATCATGATCTGGATGGCTGCGTCGTTCCTGGCCTTTTTTGTCAAAGGTTTGTGCGGGTTTGCGAACACACTGGTATTTACGTCGATACTGAGTTTCGGCAGCAATAATATCAATATATCTCCGGTGGAGCTGCTCCTTGGATATCCCACAAACATTATTCTTGCATACAAAGAGAGAAACTCGATCCGCTGGGAAATCTGCCTGACTCTGGCGGCGCTGGTGATTCTGGGCAGCGTGCCGGGAATCCTGTTTTTGAAAAACGGAGACAGCAGGACCATAAAAATAATTTTTGGATTTCTGATCGTGCTGATCGGCTGTGAGATGTTCTTTCGAGAGCGAAACCCGAAGAAAACAGAACAGTCAAAACTGCTGCTTGGCGTGATCGGGATATTGTCCGGCGTTTTGTGCGGTCTGTACGGGGTTGGCGCTCTGCTCGGCGCGTATATCAGCCGCGTCACGCAGGACAGTCATTCCTTCAAGGCAAACATCTGTGTGGTATTTCTTGTGGAGAATACGCTGCGGATCGTGCTTTATACGATTTGGGGAATCCTGACCTGGCCGGTGCTGCTTCAGGCGCTTCGACTTTCCCCGTGGATGCTGGCAGGACTGCTGTGCGGAATGGCGTGCGGAGGCAGGCTGGATGAGCGGATTGTGAAAAAAGCGGTGATTGTGATGCTGATTGTGTCGGGACTGGCTCTGATTTTCAATGAGCTGAAAGTGTAATGCGCGGCTACAGTCGCCGCAGC